>NZ_VWPE01000035.1:0-10559 GCF_009829635.1 Actinomyces sp. zg328 | reverse complement strand
CGGCGCCCGCGCGATCCCCTGCGCGACGGCGTCCGCCAGGGCCGCCGTCACGAGCCTGCCGCGCGCCCGGCGCGCGATCCCGGAGGGGGCGGGGACCACGATGAGCCGCGCGGGAGACCCGGCGCCGGGCCCGCCACCGGGCCACTGGGCGAGCGCGGCCCACTGCTCGCCCGCGCGGGCCCCGACGGCGGCCATCACCGGTGCCAGGTCCTCCCGGGCCCCGTTCTTCCAATTCAGGATGAGGGCGCGGCCGGGGCCGGCGTAGGCCAGGACGGCGTGGACGCGCAGCTCCTCCGCCGCCGGCGCGCCCGTGACCTCGGTCAGGGGAGCGTCCAGGAGCGCGGCGCAGCCGGGGCACAGCGCCGTCTCCCAGCGGCCGCAGCCCGCGCAAGACTTGGGCAGCGCGAGGCCCAGGGCCGCCGGGAGGGCGGCGAGCCACGCCGGCGGCCCTGGGCGCGGCGATCCCGCTGGCGCCGGTCGTGGCAGTGATGTCATGGCGCCAGTCTCGGCGCGCGGGCGCGCCGCGGATAAGGCTCTTCCACGAGGCGCGCCGCGAGGGCGGCGCCGCGCGCCCTGTGGTTCCCCGCGGTCCGCTGGGCCGGCCGCGCCGGGTCTCGGTTTGGGGAGGAGGCTCCGATCGCCTTGGGGAGCGGGGCGGGGGTCCACTAGCATGTGCAAGGCCCGCGCCCCCGGTCCATCTGGACTCATCCAGCGCCTCGGGGGCTGGGCGGCCCATCCACGTCCAAGGGAGTAAGCAGCGTGTCGATCGTCGACCGGATCCTTCGCATCGGCGAGGGACGAACCCTCAAGAGGCTCGACGCCCTCGCAACCCAGGTGGAGGCGCTCGCCGACGCCTACAGCGAGTTCACCGACGAGGAACTCCGCGAAGCCACTGACGAGCTCAAGAAGCGCTACGACGAGGGCGAGACCCTCGACGAGCTCCTGCCCGAGGCCTTCGCCACGGTCGCCGAGGCCGCTGAGCGAGTACTGGGCATGCGCCCCTACCACGTCCAGCTCATGGGCGGCGCGGCGCTGCACCTGGGCAACATCGCCGAGATGAAGACCGGTGAGGGCAAGACCCTCGTCGCCACCCTGCCCTCCTACCTGCGCGCGCTGACCGGCGAGGGCGTGCACGTCGTCACCGTCAACGACTATCTCGCCGAGTACCAGTCCGACCTCATGGGCCGCATCCACCGCTTCCTCGGGTTGACCACCGGATGCATCCTGACCGGCCAGACCCCCGCCGAGCGTCGCAAGCAGTACGCCTGCGACATCACCTACGGCACCAACAACGAGTTCGGATTCGACTACCTGCGGGACAATATGGCCCAGCGCCCCGAGGACCTCGTCCAGCGCGGGCACGCCTTCGTCATCGTCGATGAGGTCGACTCCATCCTCATCGACGAGGCCCGCACCCCGCTCATCATCTCCGGGCCCGCCACCGGGGATGTCAACAAGTGGTACAAGGAGTTCGCCACCATCGCCGAGCGCTTGAGCCCGGGCAAGGACTACGAGGTCGACGAGAAGAAGCGCACCGTGGGCGTCCTGGCCCGCGGCATCGAGCGCGTCGAGGACTACCTGGGTATCGACAATCTCTACGAGTCTGAGAACACCCCCCTCATCGGCTTCCTCAACAACTCCATCCGCGCCAAGGAGCTCTTCCACCGGGACAAGGACTACATCGTGCGCGACGGCGAGGTCCTCATCGTCGACGAGCACACCGGTCGTGTCCTGCCCGGGCGCCGCTACAACGAGGGAATGCACCAGGCCATCGAGGCCAAGGAGCGCGTGGAGATCAAGGCCGAGAACCAGACCCTGGCCACCATCACCCTGCAGAACTACTTCCGCCTCTACCCCGAGGGCTCGCGCTGCGGCATGACCGGCACCGCGGAGACCGAGGCCGCCGAGTTCGCCGGCACTTACAAGATCGGCGTCGTCCCGATCCCCACGAACAAGCCGATGATCCGCATCGACCAGCCGGATCTCGTCTACACCAACGTCAAGGCCAAGCTCATGGCCGTCGTCGACGACATCGAGGAGCGCCACGAGGTCGGCCAGCCCGTCCTGGTGGGCACCACGAGCGTGGAGAAGTCCGAGCAGCTCTCCACCATGCTCACCGAGCGCGGCATCGCCCACGAGGTGCTCAACGCCAAGCAGCACGCCCGAGAGGCCGCCGTCGTGGCGCTCGCCGGGCGCAAGGGCGCCGTCACCGTGGCCACCAACATGGCCGGCCGCGGCACCGACATCATGCTGGGCGGCAACGCCGAGCACATCGCCGTGGCCGCCCTCAAGGAGACGGGCCTCGACCCGGAGGAGGACTCCGAGGAGTACGAGAAGGCCTGGCCCGCCGCCCTGGCGGCCGCCAAGGAGGCCTGCTCGGCGGAGCACGACGAGGTCGTCGAGCTCGGCGGCCTCTACGTCCTGGGCACCGAGCGCCACGAGTCCCGCCGCATCGACAACCAGCTGCGGGGCCGATCGGGCCGCCAGGGGGACCCCGGCGAGTCCCGCTTCTACCTGTCCATGGAGGACGACCTCATGCGCATGTTCGCCTCCGGCGCGGCCCAGCGCATCATGGCCTCGGGCGCCTACCCCGACGACGTCCCCCTGGAGTCCAAGATGGTCTCGCGCGCCATCGCCTCGGCGCAGCGCCAGGTGGAGTCCCGCAACTACGAGATCCGCAAGAACGTCCTCAAGTACGACGACGTCATGACCGAGCAGCGCGAGAAGGTCTACGACGAGCGCCGCCGCGTGCTCGACGGCGAGGACCTCGAGCCGCAGATGGCCAACTTCCGCTCCCAGGCGGTGGAGACCATCGTGGGCGCTCACACCGCCGAGGGGCGCCCCGACGAGTGGGACCTGGACGCCCTGTGGAACGACCTGGGCCACCTCTACCCGGTGGGCCTGACCGCCGAGGAGGTCGAGGACGCCGTGGGCGGCATCGACCGCCTCACCCCTGAGCGCCTGGCCACCGAGCTCACCGAGGACGCCGCCGTCGCCTACGAGGACGCCGAGTCCCAGATGGAGGGCAACGTCCTGGCCCGCGCCCAGCTCGGCGACGAACCCATGCGCACCCTGGAGCGCAGGGTCCTGCTCGCCGTCGTCGACAAGCGCTGGCGCGAGCACCTCTACGAGATGGACTACCTCAAGGAGGGCATCGGCCTGCGAGCCATGGCCCAGAGGGACCCGCTCGTCGAGTACGCCAACGAGGGCGCCCACATGTTCAAGGCGATGATGGAAGGCATCCGCGAGGAGACGGTCGAGCAGGTCTTCGCCAACGCCACCCGCTTCAAGGCCGCCGCCGAGCGCGCCGAGGCCGACGGCACGGCCGACGCCGCCCGTATGGTGGCCGCCGCTGACGCCACCGCCGCCGCGGCCCGCCAGCGCGGCACCGTCATGGGGGACATGGGGCAGGAGGCCATGAGCCAGCGGATGTCCTACTCCGGACCCGCTGAGGACGGCGAGGCCACCTCCGCCCTGGGCGGCGGTAGCCCCGCGGCCGGGGCGGCCCCCTCCGCGAGCGACGACGACGATGCCCCCCAGGGCGCCAACCGCGCCGAGCGCCGCGCCGCCAAGAAAAAGCGCAAGCGCCACTGACGCGCGCCACCGCCCCGGCGGCCAGCCCCGCAGCAGCGCGAGAGCGGATCTGAGGCCCGCGCCCCCGACTCCTTTGGGGGCGCGGGCCTTAGATGACCTCCAGGCTCGCCAGCACCCACTTCTCCCGGCGCGGGATGAGGCGGGCGGCCGCCGCCCGGACCCGGTCCCCGCATTCGAGGAGCACCGTGGCCTCGCAGTCCCCGTTGGCGGTGGGCTGAGTGTGAACGGAGCGGACGACGGGCCCGCGCCTGCGGGCCTCGCCCGAACGGCGCTGGGCGAGCCCCGCGCGGCGCATGAGGGCATCCATGAGGTCCGGCTCCGTCCAGCGGTCGAGCTGGTTCGGCGCGCGCAGGCCGAGGAGCACTTCGACGGCCGCGGTGATCAGGACGCGGGCCGCGCGGGAGGCCTCGGCGCTCGCGTCATCCTCGCTCACCGACCGGGAGGGCGATGGGGCGTTGCTGGCCGAGTGGGCCGGTGAGGGGAGGGGCGCCCTCTGCGCACCGCTCACGACGCGGCGCGCCGCCCTCGCGGGTGCGAGCGTGGAGGCCAGGGCCTGGGTCTGGCGCAATTCGAGGGACGGGGCGGGGGCTTCGAGGAGGGCGCTCATGACGGGCTCCGTTTCATCGTCGGTGATGGATGGACGCGCGTGCCAGGGCTTCGCGGGAGAGCCGGGGGCAGTGGGGGAGCGGTCGGCGCGATCAGTCCTGCGCCGGGGGAGTGAGGCCCTCGGGGACGGTGAGCCTCTGGCCGGGGTGGATGAGGCCGGGCTCGGAGCCGATGGCCCCCTCATTGGCCCGGTAGAGGAGGGGCCAGGCCCGGGCGATGTCCGCCGCGGAGGCCTGGGGCCCGAGTCTTGCGGCGCTGATCGACCACAGGCTCTGCCCGGGCTCGACGACGAGCGCGGCCTCCTGACCGGTCTCGGCCGAAGGAGCACTGCCCGCGTCCGGCGTGGAATCGGCGGATCCCTCCCGGGGCCCCGGGCTGCCGGTCCCCCGCTCGCCGTCACCGCTGCCCGCCGGCTCCTCGACGCCGGTGGCGGTGCCCCCGCTGGGCGGCGCCGGGGTGGACGGTGCCGACGTGGGCGCCGGGCCCTCTTCCAGGCGGGGTGCGGACGATGGCGCTGACGGGCCCGTCACGGGCGAGCCCGAGGACGCCGGGGCCGCCCTGGGCCCGGTCTGGCTGCTTGTGGGCCGCCATCCCAGATACGGCGCCTCCGGGCCGGGCGGTTCCGCTGCCACCGCCGGCGCGGCCGCCGCACCGGCCAGCAGTGCGCCGACGGCGATCCTGCGGACCAGGGGCGCGCCCCAGCGCTCCACGGCGGAGCGGGCGGGGCCGCCCTGGGGTGTCCGGGTCGCGGCGATCGCCACCGCCGCGGAGAGCAGGTGCCAGGCAGCTCCGAGCGATCCGAGGCCGCCCAGGGCCGCCACCAGGGCCGCGCTGAGCTCGGCGCGACCCCACCGGGAGGGATCGGCGCGCACCAGGACACCCACGGCGTCCGCACTGGCCAGGGCGAGAGCCACGGTGGCAGCGGCGCTCACGGCGGCCATGAGAAGGAGGCGGCGTGCGACGATCATGCTCTCATCCCCTCACGATCATGTTTGATGATGTTTAAGAATGCATGATTGTGTGAGATGCGTCAAGAGGGCTGGTGTGGGGTCTCGTCGATTCGACCTGCCGCCTCGCCGGGCTTGTCCCACCGTATGAGCCGTGGTGGGCTACGCCCATGGATGGAGGCGCGGGCTGGAGCCGGATGCTGGATGACCTGGAGAACCGCTTCGACGCCGAGCGGCGGGCACAGGTCGCCGCCCAGGGCGTCGAGAGCGCCGCCGCCGAGGCCGCGCTCATCCGCCTCGTCGATCGGCTCCGAGGCCGCGTCGGCCAGCAGGTCCGGCTGCGCACCCGTGGCGGCAACGATGTCGACGGCATTCTGACCCAGATGGGGGATGGGATCGCGCTCATCGACGAGCCCGACGGCCTTCAGGCCGTCGTTCCGCTCCCCTCGATCGCGGTGGTGGTCGGGCTCGCGGCGGCGGCCCCGGAACCGCGGCGCCCCTCGCGCGCGACCCTGGCCACCGTGCTGCGCGAGCTGGGGCGCAGGGGCTCGCGGACGCGCCTGCTCATGCCCCAGGGCGACGTCGTGGGGCGGATCGCGCGCGTCGGCGCCGACCATGTCGACATCCTGGGGGCCGTCGCGGAGCGGCGGACCAGGATCAGCGTCGCCTTCGACGCGATCGACCTGGTCCGGAGCGGGTAGGGGCGCTCAGGACCCGCTCGTCACCCGGCCGGAGGCGATCATCTCCCGGGTCGCGTCGAGCTGGCGGTCGATGTACTCATCCAGCGCCGCCTCCTCGATCCGCCACAGGTGCCGGGCGCCGACCTGGATGGCGGGCAGATCGCCGGACTGGATGAGCGCGCGCACGCCCTGCGCCGAGAGCTGGAGCTGGTCGGCCACATCAGCGATGGTCAAGAAGCGTCTGGGCATGGCACGATGGTCTCACCGCGCACCCTGGGCGCGCTACCCCTCGGGCATCCCTGTGGATAACGAAAAGTCATCAACGATCATCAGGATCGGCTGCGAATCATCAAGGAGGATCTCGTGCCAGCCGCCCGGCGCTCCCAGGCCCCGCTTCCCGCCAGCCTCTCTCCGTCCTCCCCGCGCTCAGCCCCGGCCAGGTGGCGGCGTCCGGGCTGGCGGGACCCGCGCCTGGCGGGCGGACTCGCCCTCATCGGCGGCGCCGTCGCCCTGGGCGCCTGGGCGGTCGACTCCGCCGCGGGCACCCAGGAGGTCTACGTCCTCACGCGCGACGTCGCCCCCGGCGCGGACCTCACCGCCGACGGCGTGCTCACCCTCGTCGACTCCCGCCCCGGCTCGGGCGCCTACGTCCCGGCGGGAAGCCTGCCCGGCGGCGCGATCGCGACCCGTTCCCTGGGCAAGGGCGAATTGCTGCCCACGGCCGCCGTCGCCCCCGCCTCGACCGCTACCCAGCGCTCCCTCGTCATCGAGGCGTCCCTCGGGCTGCCCAAGGGCACTGGCGCCGGCGACGGCGTCGACCTGTGGCAGCTCCCGGATGGCGACTCTCCGCGATCAGCCGGATCGGCGGCCTCCGCGGCGGGGGCGGTGACGGCCCAGCCCTTGGCTGACGCCGCTCCGGCCTCCTCCCAGGAGGGCGCCGGCCGGGCGTGGGTCGTGGCCCAGGGCCTCGTCATCCGTGCCGTCCACCAGGAGCGCGCCAGCCTCGTGTCCACCGGGACCACCGCGGTGGAGGTGCTCGTGCCCGAGGGCTCCGTGGCCGACGTCCTCACCGCCGTCGGATCGGGGCGGCCGCTCGTGCTCGTGCCCACCGGGCAGGGCTCCTGACGTGGCGGCGCCAGCGAGCGGCGTCCTCCTGGGCCTGGCCGGCTCGGACGCGGAGACGTTGCGGGCCATCGATGCCCAAGGGTCAGGGCTGCGGGTGGTGCGCCGGTGCGCGGACCTGACCGACCTCGTGGGCGCCGCCATGGCCGGTCTCGCCTCGCTCGTCGTCCTCGATACGGCCTTCGACGACGTCGATCGCGCCATCATCGACCGCATCACCCGCTGCGGCGCCGTCGGCGTGCTCCTCGTGCCCGATGGCGAGGAGGCCCAGTGGTCCATGCCCGGCTGGATCGTCCTGAGCGCCGCGGCCGGGCCAGCCGAGGTGCGCGGCGCCCTCCAGGCGCTCGCCCGCCAGGCGGTGCCCCCGCCTCCCGCCGGGGGCTGGGGCGGCGCGGCGACCCAGGCCGCCGCGACCACCCGGGCGGCCGTTGGCGGCGCGCTCGTCCCGGGGGAGCCGATGACGCGGCCCGAACAGGCGGGGGAGGAGGCGCCGCCTCCCCCGGGGGCGCCCGCCGCCGGTCGGCGGGGGAGGATCGTGGCGGTGTGGGGGCCCCACGGTGCCCCCGGCCGCAGCACGATCGCCGCCAGCCTCGCCCACGGCCTGGCCCGCTCCGGCGGCGCGCTGCTCGTCGACGCCGATGTGGAGGCCCCGAGCCTCGTCGAGCTCCTCGGCCTTCCCGAGGACTCCTCCTCACTGGCCACGGCCGCGCGCCTGGCCGCCCATGGGCGCCTGGACGACGCGGGGCTCGCCCGGCTCGTCGCGCCGATCGGCGCGGGGGTCGGGCTCCTGTCCGGGCTCGGCAGGTCGGGGCGCTGGCGGGAGCTGCCGCCGGTGGCGATGGAGGCCGTCTGGGGCCGGGCGCGCCACGCGGCCGCCTGGACGGTGGTGGACCTGGCGGGCGGCCCGATCGACGACGCCGTCGATGAGTACTCCCTTGAGCCCGGTCGCGGGGCCATGGCCGCCGAGCTGCTGCGCCAGGCCGACGAGGTCCTGCTCGTGGGCGCGGGGGATCCGATCGGAGTGCGCCGCCTCCTCCAGCTGCTCGGCGACTGCGAGGAGGCCCTGGGGGCCGGGCGCGCGCCACGCGTCGTCGTCAACCGGGTGCGGGCCTCCGCGGCGGGGCCCTCGCCGGCGCGGGCGGTGCGGGAGTCCCTGAGCAGGTTCGGCGGCGTCGTCGATCCGATCCTGCTGCCCGAGGACCCCCAGGCGGCCGACCGCTGCGTCCTGGAGGCCCGCGCCGTTGTCGACCTGTGCCCCGGATCAGCGCTGGGGCGGGCCCTGGCCGGGCTGGTCGACGCCCTCGACCCATCCGCTGACTGCTCGCGGGCCGCCCGCTCGCGGCGCGGGAACACGCGAGCCGCCGGGGACGGCCGCCACGGCCGCCGACGGGCACACTAGGCCCATGCGCATCTACCTGCCCGCCACGGCCGCCGACCTCGCCGCTGATCCCATCACCGCCCGCCGGGCCCATGCCGCGACGGATTCCCTGGCCGCCGCCCTGCCCGATGAGGACGAGGAGGGCCTGGAGGTCTCGGCGAGCCTGTGCGCCGCCGACGCCTCCGTCCTGCTGCTCTCCGAGCCGGGCGCCAGCGGCCTGGCGGACCGCCGCGTGGTCATCGCCGCCGACGTCGATTCGCCGCGCGAGCTGGCGCCCTCCGACGATGTCCTGCCCGGCACCGTGGAGCTGGGTGCGGATGTCCCGTGGGACGACGTCGCGGCGATCCTCATCGACGAGCCGCGCGCCGAGGCCGATGTCCGGGCCGCCCGCACCGGCGACGAGGAGGCCTTCGAGCGCGCCGCCGAGGCGGACCTGCTCTGGTACGACGTCTCCGAGCGCCCCGCGCTCGCCCTGGAGCTGAGGGTCTGAGGCGGCCCGACGACCCGGGCCCGGTGAGGGGCCCCGAGCGCGCACCACATCATCGACTTAATGTCCGGACAACCCTTGTCAGTTGCTGGTCGCGGCGATATCCTTCCCGTGAGACCTGGGTCACGGAGTTGAGTGCGGCGCCCCTGAGGGCACCCACACCCCGGGGCCCACCGGTCCCGCCGATGGGGGCGGGCCGCGGGGTCGGAGCCCGGAGGTGACGCCATGACCGACAGCATCCTCGAGATGCGGGGGATATCGAAGTCCTTCCCCGGTGTCACCGTCCTCAAGGACGTCACGCTCACCCTGCGCCCCGGCGAGGTACACGCCCTCATGGGTGAGAACGGCGCGGGCAAATCCACCCTCATGAAGATCCTCATGGGCATTCACGCCCCCGACGCCGGCAGCATCCTCATTGACGGCACCCAGGAGAGGATCACCGATCCCTCCCGCGCGATCGCCCTGGGCATCGCCATGATCCACCAGGAGCTCAACCCGGTCCTCGACATGCCGGTCTACGAGAACATCTTCTTGGGCAGGGAGCTGCGCCGCGGCGGTCTCGCCGACCACTCGGGCATGCGACGCCGGGCGGCCGCGCTCCTGGACTCTATGGGGATCGGCATCCGGCCCGACGCGCTCATGCGCTCCCTGTCCGTCGCCCAGTGCCAGCAAGTGGAGATCGCCAAGGCCCTGTCCGCCGGCGCCTTGTCGGGCGCGTGACTCCCCGGGGCGCTGCGATGGCGGGCCGGGTGCGGCGATCCCCGCGGCGGGCTCAGGCGCCGGTGACGGCGAGGGATGAGGCCCCGCCGCCCAGGCGGCGCACGGTGATGCGGTCCGGGATCTGCTCGCGCAGCTCGGCCACATGAGACACGATCCCGACCGTCCTCCCGCCAGCCCGCAGGCGGTCGATCTGCGTCATGACGGCGGTGAGGGTGGCCGGGTCGAGCGCGCCGAAGCCCTCGTCGATGAACAGCGTGTCCAGGCTGACCCCGCCGGACTCGGCGCTCACCACATCAGCCAGCGCCAGGGCCAGGGCCAGGGAGACGTAGAAGGTCTCCCCGCCCGATAGCGTCTTGGGATCGCGGGCGCGCCCTCGGCCGTGCTCATCCTGCTCGTCGAGATGATCGACGACGGCGAGCCCCAGGCCCTTGCGGTGCGCGCGGGACCCCGCCTCGTCATCGACCCGGATGAGCTCGTAGCGGCCCGAGGAGATCTCGGTGAGGCGCTCATTGGCGAAGACCAGGACCTCCTCGAAGCGGCTGAGCAGCACCCAGGAGGACAGGGGCGTGCCCGCCGGGTTGTTCCCGCGCGCGAGGTCGGCCACGCGCAGGAGGGGCTCGGCGCTCCCGAGCGCGGCCTCGTAGGCGTCCGCCGCTGTGACGACGGCGGCTGCCGCGTCCTTCACCTGGCGGTGAGCCTCCGCGGCCCGGGAGTCGGCGTCCGCCGCCATCCGAAGGGCCGCGTCGGCGGCGGCGTGGTCCTCCTGAGCGGTGGGAAGGGGATCGATGAGGCCCTCGGGCAGGGAGGCGATTGCCGGGGCCGCCAGGTCCCTTGCGACTCGCTCGCGCTGCGCCCCGGCCTCCGCGACTGCCGTCCTCAGGCGGGCGAGGTCGTCGGCGGGCAGCGCGGCGGCGCGGACGCCGTCAGCGCCCGCGAACCCCTCGGCCTCCAGCGCGGCGCGCGCCGCCCAGCGCGCCTCCTCGGAGTCCCTCAGGGCGCCGTCGGCGCGCAAGACGGCGGTGGCC
>NZ_VWPE01000034.1:0-10796 GCF_009829635.1 Actinomyces sp. zg328 | reverse complement strand
GACGGACGAACCTCTGGTGTGCCAGTTGTCCCGCCAGGGGCACGGCTGGTTGGCTACGTTCGGGACGGGTAACCGCTGAAAGCATCTAAGCGGGAAACCATCTTCAAGATGAGGTATCCACGCCCCCTTCGTGGGGTGGGAGGCCCCCAGTAGACCACTGGGTTGATAGACCAGGAGTGGACAGCCTGTAAGGGCCATCGAGCTGACTGGCACTAATCGGCCGATACAAGCACACACACACGATAACGACGCGCCATCATTTGTTACGGGTCGTCCCTTGTTTGGGGGGGGGCTTGGTGGTGGTGGTGTGGTTGATGGGATCATAGACGCGCGCTCACTATGCGGTCCACGACCAACCCGGACCCAACCCCCCAACAACAACGCCCTCGTTTCTTGATCGTGGGTGTGTGGTGGGGTGGGCCGGCCATACCACGGGCTATGATCATTCTCCTGTTGTTGGTGGGTGGTGTGGTTGGTGGTTGAATTTGATAGACGTCCCGGTGGTCATAGCGGGGGTGCCACGCCCGGCTCCCTTTCCGAACCCGGAAGCTAAGACCCCCAGCGCCGATGGTACTGTCCCTGCCAGGGGGCGGGAGAGTAGGACACCGCCGGGCATACACATGATGGTGGTGGGCCCTGTTCTGGGTTGTTCCACGCGTCCTAAGGGATGTTGTATCGCTGAGCGATGCGGCAGGTCTTGAAGGGCGTGTGTTGAGCGCTAGAACAGGGCCCACCAACCTTTTTCTTTTGGTGCCCCCCCGTGCCCCCCGGGGGCGGTGGGGCCCTGGGGGTCCCGGTGGTGGGGCCCCTGGGGGCTAGGGGCCCTGGGGGTCCCGGTGGGGGGGGCTGGGGCCCCCCTTTTTTGTTGTCTTGCTTTGTCGCCTCGCGTCCGGTAAGAGGGTTCAGGTAGTGGTCGGTACCCCGCCTACCCGGGGGTTCCAGGCGGGAGCCTGGGCCCGGGGACACCGCCTGCCCCCGGGGATACCGTCTGCCCCCGGGGATACCGTCTCGGCCCGGCGTTGCGCCCTCATTCTCGCAGTTTGAGGCCGTATCTGCGGAGGTGAGACGGTTTCTGCAGTTTGAGGCGGTTTGTGCGGGGTGAGGCGGTATCCCGGGGGCGGCTCGTGCTCGCTCGTGCTGGCTCGTGCTCGCTCGTGGGCCGGGGGCCGCGCGCGCCGCGGTGGCTGGCTTGGGGTAGCGGTCCTTGGGTCCCAATGGTCGGGCTTGCCGGCCTCGATGCCGATGAGCACGCCGATGCCGATGAGCACGCCGATGTCGTTGACCCCCATGATGGATGGTCCCTGACTTCACAGGCTGAATCAGTCTTTCGGCGACCGGTCCCGTGCCCGGGGGCGCGTCAGGCCTGAAAAATGGGTCGCTTCCCTGACCGGCGCTCACCAACGCGTCGCGCGACAAGGGGTGGCTCAGGCCCCGAGAATCACTCGATAAGCAGGAGGGCCCGGGGGCCCCGGTGGCGGGGCCCTGGGGGGCCCGGTTGTAGGGGTCTGGGGGGCGCGGTGGTGGGGGCCCGGCCCCCCCCCTTTTTTTGTTGCCCCGCTTCGTCACCCCGCGTCCGCCAAGAGGGCCTAAAGAGTGGTCAGCACCCCGCCCACCACCCGCGGCGTGTTTGAGGGCTTTTCACCCGTGGGTGAGCATGAGGCTGCCGGGCCTGGCTTGGGGGCGCATCTCACCCATCCCGCATGCGCGGCACGCTACGCGCCCTGAGTAGGCTTGCGCCAGAAGGACTGCGGGGTTCCCCGGCAGTCAGCCACAGGAAGAAGGACCATGGCTCACGACAGGGCGTATCACAGGAACGAAGGCGGGCACCGATCAGGCGGTGCGCGTGGCGACCGCCATGGCTTCGGAGCCCGGGGTGGCGACCGCTTCGACGGCGGGCGCCAGCAGCGCCGCTCCTACCGGTCCGATGAGCGCTCAGGGAGCTACCGCGATGGCGGCCACGGGGACGGCTCCGAGCGCCGATCCTCCTACCGCTCCGGCGATGATCGCCGGGACGGGCGGCGGGGCTCGTACCGCTCAGGTGAGGACCGCTCCGGCGATGATCGCCGGGACGGGCGGCGGGGCTCGTACCGCTCAGGTGAGGACCGCTACGGTGACGGGGGCTATCGTGATGGTGGGCGGGGCTCGTACCGCTCAGGTGAGGACCGCTACGGTGACGGGGGCTACCGCGATCGCGGCTATGGCGAGCGCCCGGAGCGTGGGGACCGCTCGGATCGCCGCCCTCACCGCTTCGGCGATGATCGCCGGGCGGGGGCCGGGGGTTCTCGTGACGGGCGTTTCGGGGGCGACCGCCGCTACGGCCGCCCCGTAGCGGGCGGCGCTCGCGCCCCCCAGCGCAACAGGGTCCCTGAGCCCCGCGTTCCCGACGACGTCCAGCCGGCGCAGCTCGACGCCTCCGCGAGGCGCGAGTTGCGGGCACTCGGGCGGGCGAACGCTGAGAACGTGGCCAAGCACCTGGTGATGGTTCAGCGCCTTCTCGACACAGACCCCGCGGCGGCCTACGAGCACGCCCGCTACGCCGCCTCCCACGCGGGCAGGATCGCCGTGGTCCGCGAGGCGGCGGGTATAGCCGCCTACCTCTCCGAGCACTTCTCCGACGCCCTGCGCGACATCCGCGCCGCGCGCCGGCTCTCCGGCCTCGACCTCCACCGCGCCATCGAGGCCGACTGCGAGCGGGCCCTCGGTCGCTACAACCAGGCCCTCAAGGCAGCCGCGGAGGCCGACCCCAAGCAACTCGACGACGTCGAGGAGGCCGAGATCGCCATGGTCGTCTCCGGCGTGCGCCACGAGATGGGTCAGGACGAGCTCGGACTCGTCGTCGTCGAGGACGCGATCCGCCTCTTCCGCGGGGACCGGGAGACCCTGCGCCGGCTCCACTCCGTACGAGCCGACCGCCTCGAGAACCTCGGGCGCGGCCAGGAGGCCGACGCCATTCGCGAGCGCATCGGCGAGGCCCCCGAGGCCGCCGAGCCGGACGTCGAGGTCTACGACGTCGAGGAGGAATCCGAGGAGGAGCGCGCGGCCCAGGCCGCCGCGACCGACGAGCCCGAGTCGGCCGATGGCCCCGAGCAGGAGGAGAGCCTCGCCGAGGCCCCCACCGATGACATCGATGCCACCGAGGACTCAGATCCCGGCGACGTCGTCGATCGCGCCAGTGAGCGCGCCCCCGAGGGCCCCAGCGCCCCCCGTGGTGCCGACGCCATTGAGGACGAGCTCATCGAGCACCTCCAGTCCCACGGCATCCCCGCTGACGCGGGCACTTGCGCGGCTCAGGACTCCGACGGCGCCCACGGCGAGGAGGCGCAGGCATGAGCCCCGCACCCCTGCCCCCGGGCCTCCTGGGGAGCGCCTCCCCCCTGGCCAGCGCCTACGACGGCGCCCTGCTCGACCTCGACGGCGTCTGCTTCGCCGGCGCGGCCCGTGTCCCGCACGCCGCCGACTCCGTCAACGCGGCCCGGGCCGCGGGCATGCGCCTCAGCTTCGTCACCAACAACGCCTCGCGGGCCCCGCGCGCCGTCGTCGACAAGCTGCGCGCCAATGACATCCAGGCCGAGCCCGGTGAGGTCTTCAGCGCCGCCATGGACGCGGCCGTCATGCTCACCGAGCGCCTCGCCCCGGGCTCGCTGTGCCTCGTCGTCGGTGGCGACGGCGTGCGCCAGGCTCTCCTCGATGAGGGCTTCACCCTCACCGACACCGCCGCGGACCGCCCGGCCGCCGTCGTCCAGGGCTGGGACCCCGCCGTCGACTGGGCCATGCTCTCCGAGGGCCTCTACGCGATCACGGCCGGGGCCCTGCACGTGGCCACCAACCTCGATGCCACCCTGCCCACCGAGCGCGGCTTCGCCCTGGGCAACGGCAGCCTCGTGGCGGCCATCGCCCATGCCTCCGGCAAGGAGGCCTTGGCCGGGGGCAAGCCCTTCCCCGGCATCTACGAGCGCGCCCTGGCCCGCAGCGGCGCCACGCGCCCCATCGCCGTGGGGGACCGGCTCAACACCGACCACGTCGGGGCCCGCTCCGCGGGCATCCCCGGTCTTCACGTGCTCACCGGGGTGAACACCGCCCGCGACGTCATCCTGGCTGACCCCGCCGAGCGCCCCGCCTTCCTCCACACCGATCTGCGCGGCCTCATCGAAGCCCATCCCGAGCCCATGCGCGACGGGGCCTGGTGGGGCGTCGGCCGGGAGCGCGCCCGCGTGAGCGGCGATCGCCTCGAGCTCGCCGGGGCCGGCCCCCTCCAGAGCCCTATCACCGTGACCCTCGACGCCTACCGCGCGCTCGCCGCCGCCGCCTGGGCCAGCGCCGACGGCGCCCAGGCGGGCGCCCAGGCGCTCAGCCTCCCCGAGATCACTGTCGCGGCCTGAACGGGTATCCCAGATGAGCACTGAGCACGCGCCAGGCCCCGTCCATGGGCCCAGCGGGGCGATCCCCGCCGCACCACTGCCCGCCCCTCCCCGCGAGCAGCGCCTCGCCGCGGCCTCCCAGGAGGGCGCCGGCGTCGCCGAGCGGCTCGGCGCGCTCGCCGAGGAGCCGCTGGAGGCGCGGGCCCAGGGGCTGGCGGACCTCGCCGAGGACCTCCGCTCCGCCCTGCGCCTGGCCGAGGGCTGAAGCGGCCCATGGCACGGCTCATCCGCATCGACTCCGAGCTCGTTCGGCGCGGCGCCGCCCGCTCGCGCGCCCATGCCGCACAGCTCATCACCGACGGCCGCGTCACCCTCGACGGCGCCATCGTCACCAAGCCCGCCCGCCAGGTCGACCCAGCGCAGGCCATCGAGGTCATCACCCCCAGCGGGGACGACTACGTCTCCCGGGGCGCCCACAAGCTCGCCGGGGCGCTCGACGCCCTGGGGGCCAGGGGCCTCGCCCCGGTGGTGGAGGGGCGCCGGTGCTTGGATGCCGGAGCCTCCACCGGCGGCTTCACGGACGTGCTCCTTCGGCGCGGCGCGGCCAGCGTCGTCGCCGTCGACGTCGGCTACGGCCAGCTCGCCTGGTCCCTCCAATCCGACCCCCGCGTGCGGGTCCTGGACCGCACGAACGTGCGCACCCTCGACCCCGCCGCCGTCGCCCCAGCGCCCGGGCTCGTGGTGGGCGACCTGTCCTTCATCTCCCTGACCCTCGTCCTGGAACCGCTCCTGCGGGCCGCCGCCCACGACGCCGACCTGCTCCTCATGGTCAAGCCTCAGTTCGAGATCGGCAAGGACAGGCTCGGGCACGGGGGAGTGGTCCGGGATCCCGAGTTGCGCCTCGAGACGATCCTCACCGTCGCCGAGCGCGCCCACGGCCTGGGGCTCGGCATCGACGCCATCACCGCCTCGCCCCTGCCGGGCCCCTCGGGCAACGTCGAGTACTTTCTGTCCATGCGCGCCGGCGGTGCCGGGATCGGCGAGGACCTGACCGGCGAAGACCTGATTGCCGAGGCCGGGCGTGCCGTCGCCGAGGGCCCCGATGGCAAGGGATCCAGACGAGGGAGGACGACCAGCCGATGAACGAACCGACAGCCCCGGACCGGCGGCGCGACCACGGGATCGCGCGCGTCATGGTGGTTAGGCGCGACGTCAACGACCAGCCCGTGCCGCCCGGGCAGCGGCGCTCCGCCTCCACGGCCACGGTTGGGGCGCGCGCCGAGGCCGCCCTGCGCGATCACGGCGTGGAGTCCGTCGACCACCGCTTCTCAGGGGACATCGACCTCGTCCTCGTGCTGGGCGGCGATGGCACCATCCTGCGCGCCAGTCAGATCGCCCGCGACAAGGACGTGCCCCTCATGGGCATCAACACCGGGCACGTCGGCTTTCTCGCCGAGGCGGATCCTGACGCCGTCGAGCACGTCGTCGCCGCGCTCGTCGCCGGGCGGTACACCGTCGAGGAGCGCATGACCCTAGAGGTGACCGTGGAGAGCCCCGAGGGGGCCATCCAGCACGGTTGGGCGCTTAACGAGGCCGCCCTGGAGAAGCGCGACCGCGCGCGCATGCTCGAGTTGGCCGTCGGCGTCGATGGGCAGGCCGTCTCCTCCTTCGGCTGCGACGGTCTGGTCATCTCGACTCCCACCGGATCGACCGCCTACGCCTTCTCCCTGGGCGGGCCCATCATCTGGCCCGAGGTCGAGGCCCTCCTCCTGATCCCCATGGCCGCCCACGCCCTGTTCACCCGTCCCCTCGTCGTGGCGCCGTCCTCCTGCCTGGAGGTCGTCGTCGACTCCACAGGCTTCGACGGCGCCGAGATCTGGTGCGATGGGCGCCGCAGCCTCGACGTCGTCGCGGGCAGCCGCATCCGCGTCACCCGAGCGGAGCGCCCCGTGCGCCTGGCGCGGCTCAACAACGCCCCCTTCTCCCGTCGGCTCGTGCGCAAATTCGATCTGCCCGTGCAGGGATGGCGGGCGGCCAGCGAGAACGGGCTGGGCCGTTGATCGAGTCGCTGAGCATCGAGGACCTGGGGATCATCGAATCCGCTGAGCTGCGCTTCGGCCCCGGCCTGACCGCGCTGACCGGTGAGACCGGCGCCGGCAAGACCATGGTGCTCACCTCCCTGGGACTGCTCCTGGGCCAGCGCGCCGAGGCCGCTGTCGTGCGCGCCGGCGCCCAGCGGGCCCTCGTCGAGGGCGCCTTCCTCATCGACCCCGATTCGCCGGCCGGCCGCCGCGCCGCCGAGGCCGGCGCCGAGCTTGACGACGACCTGCTCATCGCCACGCGCGCCGTACCCGCCGAGGGCCGCTCACGGGCCCACCTCGGGGGGCGCTCGGTGCCCTCATCCGTCCTGGGCGAGGTCGGGGCGCGGCTCGTGGCCGTCCACGGGCAGGCCGATCAGCTGCGCCTGCGCTCCGCCGCCGCCCAGCGCGCCGCCCTGGACTCCCTCGGCGGGGCCGAGCACGCCGCCCTGTGCCGGCGCTACGCCCACGCCTACCGGCGGCGGACGCGCGCCGCCGAGGAATTGGCGCAGTGGCAGGCCGGATCCCAGGCGCGCGCTGAGGAGGCCGCCCGCCTGCGCGCCTGGCTGGAGGCCATCGAGGCCGCCGACCCCGCCCCCGGGGAAGACGGCGCCCTGGAGGCCGAGGCCAGCCGCCTGGAGCACGCCGAGGACCTGCGCCTGGCCGCGGCCGCCGCGGCCGCCGCCCTGAGCGCCGACGCCGATCCGGCCGCGGGCGGCTCGGAGGCCGTCGACGCCGCCTCCCTCATCGCGGCCGCCGGGCGCGCCCTGGCCGGCGTCGACGGCCTCGACCCCGCCCTGACCGAGCTCGCGGCCAGGATCCGCCAGCTCGGCATCCTCAGCGCTGACATCGGTGCCGACCTGGGCTCCTACCTCTCCGCCCTCGATGCCGACCCAGCGCGCCTGGCCTGGGTTAACCAGCGCCGCGCCGAGTTGACTCGCCTGTGCCGTGAGACCGGTGGCGCCGAGGAGCGGATCGACGGCGTCGACGCCCTCCTGGAGTGGGGCCGCAGCGCCGCCGACCGCCTCGCCCGCATCGACGGGCCCTCCGACGGCGCCGAGGGGCTCAAGCAGGCGCTCACGCGGGCCCAGGCCGAGCTCGACTCGACCGCCACCGAGCTGAGCGCCGCCCGGGCCGCGCTGGCCGAGCGCCTCCAGGAATCCGTCACCGTCGAGCTCGAGGGCCTGCGGATGAGCGGGGCCAGGCTCGTCGTCGGCCTCGAAGCGCTCGACGAGCCCGGGCCCACCGGCGCCGAGGCGGTCTCCCTGCTGCTGGCGCCGCATCCCGGCGCGACCCCCATGCCGCTGGGCAAGGGAGCCTCCGGTGGAGAGCTCTCCCGGATCATGCTGGCCCTGGAGGTCGTCCTGGCCGACGCCACCAGAATCGAGCCCGCCCCCGGCGCGCGGGACGGCGGCGCGGCACCGGATCGGGAGCACGCCCGCGCCTTCGTGTTCGACGAGATCGACGCCGGCGTCGGTGGGAAGGCCGCGCGCGAGATCGGGCGGCGACTGGCCCGACTGGCCCGCGGCCACCAGGTCATCGTCGTCACTCACCTGGCGCAGGTGGCCGCCTGGGCCGACACCCACCTCGTCGTCCACAAGGAGACCCCGGCAGGCGGCGGCGCCCCGGACGGCGATCACCCCGGCGACAGGACGAGGACCACGCGCACGCGGGTCACCCGGGTCACAGGGGCTGACCGCGAGCGCGAGCTGGCGCGGATGCTGTCCGGCCACGACGATTCCGAGGCGGCCCTGCGGCACGCCGCGGAACTCCTGGCAGAGGCCTCCATGGCAGAATCGAGCGCGTGAGGTTCCCGTTCCACAAGCACTCCTCCCCGGACGGCCAGCCAGTCGGCGTCGTCCGCGTCGATGCCCGCACCAAGGACCTGGTTAAGCGCCTCAACCCTGGCGACATCGCCGTCATCGACCACTCGGACCTGGACCGGGTGGCCGCCGAGTCCCTCGTGGAGAAGCGGCCCGCCGCAGTGCTCAACGCCGCGCCGTCCGTCTCCGGCCGATACCCGAACCTCGGGCCCGGGATCCTCGTGGACGCCGGGATCCCCCTCGTCGATGGCCTGGGCGCTGACATCATGCGGCTGCGCGAGGGCGATCGGATCACCGTCACCGACGGCGCGGTGCGTCTCGAGGGCGAGGAGGCGATCGTCGCCGAGGGGGCCGTGCAGACGCCCGCGAGCGTGGAAGCCTCCATGGAGGCGGCCAAGGAGGGCCTGGCCGTCCAGCTCGAGGCCTTCGCCGGCAACACCATGGAGTACATGAAGCGCGAGCGCGACCTGCTGCTCAACGGGATCGGCATGCCCGAGATCCGCACCTCCATGGCGGGCAAGCACGTGCTGGTCGTCGTGCGCGGCTACTCCTACAAGGAGG
The DNA here is from genome assembly GCF_009829635.1 of Actinomyces sp. zg328. Lineage (NCBI taxonomy): Bacteria > Bacillati > Actinomycetota > Actinomycetes > Actinomycetales > Actinomycetaceae > Actinomyces > Actinomyces sp. zg328. Next base: position 1,976 of record NZ_VWPE01000034.1, on the reverse strand, counting down.
ACCTCAAGGCCCTGCGCGCCTACATCCGCGACTGCAAGCCCGTCATCATCGGCGTCGACGGCGGGGCCGATGCCGTCATCGAGGCCGGGTTCAAGCCGACCATGATCGTGGGCGACATGGACTCCGTCTCGGACAAGGCGCTGCGCAGCGGCGCGGAGATCGTCGTCCACGCCTACCGCGATGGGCGCGCCCCCGGCCTCGCCCGAGTGGAGGCCCTCGGCGTCGACCACGTGGTGTTCTCGGCCACGGGCACCAGCGAGGACATCGCCATGCTCATGGCCGATGAGGCCGACGCCGAGCTCATCGTCGCCCTGGGCACCCACGCCACCCTCCTGGAGTTCCTCGATAAGGGCAGGGCCGGCATGTCCTCCACCTTCCTGACCCGTCTCAAGGTCGGAGGACGCCTCATCGACGCCAAAGGTGTCTCACGGCTCTACCGCACCCGCATCTCCAGCTGGCACCTGTTCTTCCTGGCCCTCGCGGGGCTGCTCGCCCTGTGGGCGGCGCTCCAGTCCACCCCCGCCGGTCAGACCTTCCTTGGCCTCTTCGGCGCCACCTGGGATGATTTCATCAACTTCCTGAGGTCTCTCGTGGGCCTGTCCCCGGCAACCCCGTCCCTGTGACGATCCGCGACCCGCGCAATCCGTCGATGCACGCAAGGAACGCAACATGATCGACTTCCGCTACCACCTGGTCTCCCTCATCTCGGTCTTCCTCGCCCTGGCCGTCGGGATCGTCCTGGGCGCGGGACCCCTGCAGAACTCGCTGGGCGACGCCCTGCACAACCAGGTGGAGTCGCTGCGCGAGGACCGCAATGCCACGCACGCCCAGCTGGAGACCGCCTCGGCGGCTCTCAACGATCGCGACGCCTACATCACCGCCGCCGCGGCTTCCTACCTGCCTGGAACGCTGAGCGGCCGCAGCGTCGCCATCGTGGCGCTGCCCGACGCCCAGGACGAGGATGTCCAGCTCGTCACCTCCCAGATCGAGGCCGCGGGCGGCAAGACCACCGGGCGCGTGACCCTGACCTCGGTGTGGACAGATCCCAGCCGGGAGTCATTCCGCTCGGCCTACTCGGGCCAGTTCGCCGGCAACCTGGGCCAGGCCGTGTCCAAGGACCCCAACGGGATCCTGGGCGAGGGCCTGGCCAAGGCCCTGACCACGGACGACTCCAGCGCCACCGCGCTGCGCGACCTGCTCACCGCCTCGGACACGCCCCTCATGACCGTCAACTCCCAGCTCATGACCAAGGCCGACGCCGTAGTGGTCGTGGGGCCGCGCTCGGCCCAGGCCGGCGCCGCGGGCGCCACCCCGACTCCCGGCGCCGATGCCACCGGCACGGCCTGGGCGGCGGCGCTCACCGGCGTGGCCGCGGGAGGGCCCGCCGTCATCGTCGGAGGGGCCGACGACGAGCGCGACATCGTCGCCGTCATGCGCGAGAAGAAGGCCAAGGCGACCACGATCGACTCCGTGGGCCAGGCGAGCGCCGCCGTCTCCGCGCCGCTGGCCATCGCCGCCGTCCTGGGCGGGACGCGAGGCTCCTACGGCTTCGATGACGGCGCCGACGCCGTCATGCCCCCCATCCCCTCCAAGGGCTGAGCCGCGGGGCATTGACCGCCCTGACCGCCCTGAGGCCACCCGGGACCCGTCAATGCGCCAGCGGCGCGCCCCGCGGCCGGTAGCCTGGGCCCATGACCGCCGCACCGCCCCCGAGAGGCAGCCGCCGCCCGAGCCGCCCTCGCGGCGAGGCCTCGCCCGCCCGCCAGGCGATCGCCGCCGCGACGAGCGGCCTCGCCTGGAGCGCCGGGGCCTCCGCGCTCCTGCGAGCCCTGCCCAGGTGCAGGCGGCTTGAGCGCCCCAACTACCAAGGGCGCACGGTCTCACTGCGAGGAGGCATCGCCACCGCCATCGGCGCCACCGCGGCGGCCGGGCGCGCGGGCGCGCTCGCCCGGCCGAGCGCGCTCACCGCCCGCTCC
>NZ_VWPE01000033.1:0-12393 GCF_009829635.1 Actinomyces sp. zg328 | reverse complement strand
GGCCCTCGCGCCCGCGACGGGCGGCCCCGCCGATGACCTCGGCTCGGCCGCCCCGCTCGAGGCGCCGCCCGCGCCCGCCGCGGCCCAGGCCGAGGTTCTTCCCCTGGCCAACGACAACGCGGCGGCGGTCGACCTGGCCGCGCCCGCGCCCGTCCGGGCAGCGCCCCAGGTCCGCGACCTGAGGGCCAACCCGCCAGCGGTGCCCAGACGCGCCGTGACCTACTCCCATCGGGGAGCCGGCCCCGCCTCCACGCTGGTCCTCTACGACACCACCGGGGACTGGAGCAAGCTGGGCGAGTACTACGCCATGGCCATGGGCAACCTGGCCAGCCACTCCGGGCTCGTCACCGCCCTGCCGGTGGCCGACTACCAGGCCGGCCTGGCCGGGCGCTACACCAACGTCATCTACACGGGGTCGACCTATGACGAGCCCCTGCCCCGCGCCTTCATCGACGACGTCCTGACCGGCAACGTCCCCGTCCTGTGGTCCGGTTTCAACATCTGGCAGCTCGTCAAGACCGACGCGGACCGGGCGGCCTTTACCGCCCGCTTCGGATGGGACGCCGCCACGTCCTACATCGACGCCACCGACCGCGTCACCCAGGTGGAGTACAAAGGCCGGACCTTCGGCCGCAACGAGTTGAACAAGGGTGGCATCACCGCCCCCCACATCACTGATCAGGGCGCCGTCACCGTGCTCGGCAAGGCCCTGTGCTCCTCGGCCGACGGCGCCTCCACCCAGTGCGCCAGCATCGCCCAGTCGGGCACGACGTCCTTCCCCTGGGCGGTGTCCTCCGGCGGCCTGACGTTCATCGGCGAGGTCCCCGTCACCTACATGAGCGAGCAGGACCGCTACATCGCGGCGGCCGGCATCGTACTGGACTCCCTCCAGCCCGGAGCCAAGCAGATCCGCCAGGCGGCAGTGCGCATCGAGGACGTCGGTCCTGACACCGATCCGGCCGAACTCCAGGCGATGGTGGACTACCTGTACTCCCAGGGCGTCCCCTTCCAGATGGCGGTCTTCCCCGTGTACAAGGACCCCTCGGGGGCGAAGAACGACGGCACGCCGCAGTCGATGACCCTCAAGGACACCCCTGAGCTCGTCGCCGTCCTCAAGGACGCCGTCAGGAAGGGCGGCACCATCATCCAGCACGGAACCACCCACCAGTTCGGCAACCTGAACAACCCCTACAACGGCGTGTCCAGCGACGACTTCGAGTTCATCCGCTCGTGGTGCTCCGATGAGAACTCCCCGGACGCGCCGGTGGCGCCCTGCCAGCAGAACTCCTGGGTTCAGATCGGCGGGGAGCTTCCCGGCACGAGCGCCAAGTGGGCCAAGAAGCGCGTCAAGGAGGGCCGCAAGTACTTCAAGAAGCTCGGCTTGCCCACTCCCAAGATCTTCGAGACCCCTCACTACTCGGCCTCCCGCAGCGGCTACCAGGGCATCAACAAGGTCTACTCGACCCGCTACGAGCGCGAGCTCATGTACGCGGGCACCCTGACCGGCAAGCCGGGCGGGCCGCACGACTACATCGGCCAGTTCTTCCCCTACTCGGTCAACGACCCCTACGGCACGCACGTCCTGCCCGAGAACCTGGGCAACTACGAGCCCAAGGACATCAACAACCACCCGCCGCGCTCGGCTCAGCAGGTGATCGACTCCGCCCGCCTCAACCTGGCGGTCACGCACGCCACGGCGAGCTTCTTCTTCCACCCCTACTACCCGCTGAGCGAGCTCAAGACGATCGTCGAGGGCATCAAGTCCCAGGGCTACACCTTCGTGGCGGCCCAGGACCTTCGATGACGGAGCCCGGCGGCGCCCCAGCGGGCCCGGGGGACGGCGCGAGCCGCCTCCCGGGCCCGCCCGGCGCTCCGGAGGCCACCGGGCGGGGGATGACGCGCCGTCGGGCCCTGCTCACCGCGGGGGGCCTGGCGCTCGCCGGTGGGGCCGCGGGCGCGCTGATGACCCGCCTGGGCCCGGACGGCGCGAGCCCCACCACCACCATCACCCTGGTGCTGCGCGACGCCGATGGCGCGCCGATGACCCTGGCCCAGGTGCGCGCCATCCAGTCCGCGGGCAAGGGCGAGGATGGCTATGACGACGCCCTCCTGGACTCCACGACCCTCGAGGTCATAGCGATCGGGCCCCTCTACGAGGAGGACGGGGCGATCCTCGTCGACGTGCCCGAGGGCCGGGACTGCGCCCTGTGCCTGTCCTGGCCCACGTCCCAGGGCTACTCCGCGCTGATCGCCGACCTGCCCCCGCACGGCAGCGCCGAGGTCCTCACCCTGGCCGCCAGGGACCTGCACCAGCGGCAGCGGGCGGCCCTCGCCGCCCTGGCCGACCCGAGCGGGGCGGCCGGCCCCACCGGGCGCGCGGCCAGCGCCCTCGAGGCCTCGCGCCGCGCCCACGCGGCGACCCAGTCCGCGATCGACTCAGGCATCGGCGACGAGCAGGGGGCGCGCCTCCTCGAGCTCGCCGCCGCCGCCCAGGTCGCCCTCGACACCGCCCTCATCGGCGCGGCACCGCCGGGCGCGCTCATCGGCGCGACGCTCACCGAGGCGCCCAGCCCGCAGCAGCGGGGCGCCGTCATCGCCGCCACCGGCTCCGCGAGGCGGGGAGCCGTGCGGCTCGTCCTCGACGACGCGAGCGCCCCGGCCCTCGCCGCCTGGCGGGAGGCGGCCGATGCCCTCCAGCGCGCCGGGATCCACGTCATGGGGCAGATCTGCGACTCCGAGGGCCTCGCCGCCTTGAGCGACTCGGACTTCGACAAGAGGCTCGACGCCGTGCTGGCCGCCCTGCCGGGGCTGGACTCCTGGGAGGTCGGCAACGAGCTCGGGGGCGACTGGCTGGGGGAGGACCCGGTGGGGCGCGCGACGCGCGCGGCCCGGGCCGTGAAGGAGCGCACCGGCGCTCTGACCGTCCTGACCCTCTACTACCAGCTCGGGCAGGCGGCGGCCCAGGGGGCCCTGTTCAATGTGGCGGCCTCGCTCGCGGGGGGCGAGCTCATGGGGCTCGTCGACGTCGTCGGCATCTCCGTCTACCCGCAGTCCCACCCGCTGGGAACCGCGGCGGACCGGGTCATGAGTGCCCTCGCGGATCGCTTCCCCGGCAAGCGGGTGGCCGTCACCGAGCTCGGCTACGGAGGGGGCGACCTGGATGAGGGGCCCTGGTGGTTCGGCTCCCGGGAAGACGCCGACGCCGCCCGGATCGCCCTCATCGCCCAGGTGACGGGCGCCGCCCTGGGCCGCCCCCAGGCCTGGGGGGCTCCCTTCTGGTGGTACTTCCTGGATGACGAGGAGGCCAGCGCGAGCGGCGCCGATGACGCCGACGGGAGCGGCGGCGGGGCCTCCGGCGGAGGACCCGGGGGTCTTGGACCGGTGGGGCGCTCGCTCAAGCGGGCCTCGGAGCGCGCCTCGGCCCCCGGATCCTGAGAACGGGCCCCGCGGGCCGGGCCCCGCCCCTCGCCCAGTGGCTAGGACCCCTGGGCGAGCACGAGGGGGTGGACCGCCGCGGCGCCCGAGCCCCGCAGGAGATCCGCCGCGACCGTGAGGGTCCATCCGGAGTCCGTTGAGTCGTCGATAAGGGCGATCCTGGCGCCGTCGAGGCGCCTCAGGGCGTCGGGCCCCCAGCCGTCGAGGCTCAGGCTCCGGGCCACCGTCGCCAGGCGGGTCGCGGAGTTGACGTCATGGCGCCCCGGCCGCCCTCCAGTGGCGATGACGCCCAGGCGCTCGGCGCCCAGGCGGTGGGCGACCGCCCCTCCCAGGTGGCGGATCAGCCGTGGGCGGCGGTGGGAGTCGATGATGACGACGGCGTCGATGATCCCCTCGGCGCCCTCCGCGCCGCCCCGCCCCTCAGGTGCGCTCGCGCCGCCCGCGGAGGCGCCGTCGGCCCCGCCCTCGACGCGGGCCAGGGCGGCCAGGCGGTCCGCCGCCTCCAGCACGGGGGCCCGCAGCCCGGGAGGGACGAGCCCGTCCTCCCCGGAGTCGAAGAGCCCGCGCAGCGCCGACGAGATGCCCAGGCCGTCAAGCCTGCCGACGGCGATGCCCGTGCCCGCCCGCCGCTCAGGCGGGATCCTGCCCCGCAGGGCGCCCAGCCCCAGCCTCTCCATGCCCACGGGCCACTGGCGCCGGGCGGGGACCTCGACCCCGACGCGCTCCAACGACTCCCGCGCCGCCCCCACCCGCTGCGGATCCGGCCCCTGGGGGAGGGTGAGGCCCCCGCACAGGTCGCAGGCGCCGCAGCGCCAGCCCTCGGGCATCTCCGGGTCATCGAGCGCGGCTCGCAGGAAGGCCATTCGGCACTCCGGGGCGCGAAGGTGCTCATAGGCGAGCATCGCCTCCTGCTCGGACCGCCTGGCCTCCTCCACCCGAGCGTAGCGCTCGGCGTCGTACGCCCAGGGCTCGCCCGTGGCCAGCCAACCGCCCCTGACCCTGAGCACGGCACCGTCGACGTCGAGCACTTTGAGCATCGACTCCAGGCGGGCGCGCCGCAGGCTTGTCACCGTCTCCAGCGCGCCGATCCCCAGGGGGCCATCGGCCGCCTGAAGGGCGTCGAGCACCTCGTGGACCCGCTCGGGCGGCGGGAAGCCCTGGGAGCCGAACCAGTCCCAGATCGCCCGATCCTCCGCGCCGGGAAGCAGGATCGCCTCCGCCCTGTCGACGCCGCGCCCCGCGCGGCCCACCTGCTGGTAGTAGGCCACGGGCGAGGCGGGCGCGCCCATGTGGATGACGAATCCGAGGTCGGGCTTGTCGAATCCCATGCCCAGGGCGCTGGTGGCCACGAGCGCCCGCACGCGGTTGGCCTTGAGATCGGCTTCGAGGCGCTCGCGCTCCGCGGGCTCGGTCTGGCCGGTGTAGGTGGCCACCTCCAGGCCGGCGGCGCGCAGGGCCTGGGCGGTCTCACCCGCCGCGGAGATGGTGAGGCAGTAGACGATCCCGGAGCCCTGGGTGCGCTGGAGGTAGTCGGTGAGCCACGCCAAGCGCGTGGCCGAGTCCTCCAGGCGCGCCACGCCCAAGCGCAGGGAGTCCCGCTGCAGGCTCCCGCGCAGCACGAGCGCCTCCGGGGCCTGGACGCCCATCTGCCGCCCGGCCAACTGCTCGGCCACATCCGTGGTCACGCGCTCGTTGGCCGTGGCCGTCGTCGCCAGGACGGGGGTGCGGGGAGGCAGGCCGGCGAGCAGGGTGCGGATGCGCCGGTAGTCCGGCCGGAAATCATGCCCCCAGTCCGAGATGCAGTGCGCCTCATCGATGACGACGAGGCCCGCGCTGGCTGCCAGATGCGGAAGGACCTCATCCCGGAACACGGGGTTGTTGAGGCGCTCGGGCGAGACCAGGAGGACGTCGGCGCGCCCGGTGCGGATCTCATCCTCGACCTGGCCCCACTGGGCGCTGTTGGCCGAATTCATGGTGACGGCGCGGATGCCGGCGCGCTCGGCGGCGGCGACCTGGTCGCGCATGAGGGCCAATAGCGGGGAGATGATGATCGTGGGCCCGGAGCCGCCCGCTCCCTCCCGGCCGTGGGGCGGGAGGGAGCCTCCCCCGTGCCACTCGCCCCAGCCCTCACGCAGCAGCGTGGTGGCCACGAAGTAGACGGCGGACTTACCCCATCCCGTCCTCTCCACCACGAGGGCTCGACGGCGGCCCACTACTAGCGCCTCGATCGCCCGCCACTGATCGGGGCGCAGCCGCGCGTCCGGGCTGCCGACGAGCGCGCGCAGCGCGGCCTCCGCGCGCTCGCGCAGCGCGGCCAGGGGTGCCGACGATGGCGTGGACGATGCTGGGGCGCTCATGGGTCCACGGTAGCCCGGGCCCCTGACGCGAATGCGCGCGCCTTCGGCCGCGGCTCACTTCCTGGGACAGGGAGGGTGCGACGGCCGAGCCGTGCACTATCCTCGGCTCACCACCACTTAAGGTGGGGGAAGGCCAGTGATGACACTACGGGATGGGGCGCACGCCCCCACCAGGACGGAGTGCCCCCTGCGCGCGCCACGGCGCCTCGCAGGGGCGCTCATGCGCCGCTGAGGCGCCCGGACGCCTCAGCCCCAAGCCGCGCCAGGCGCGGTTCCGGTCCCAACCGAACCACCCCGGACGGCGGCGCTGCCGCCAGGATCATCGAGGACCGCACCATGACACGAATCCGCACCACCCACGTCGGCTCCCTTCCCCGCACCGACGCCCTCATCGCCGCCAACAAGGATCACCAGGACGGCGCCCTGCCCGACGCCGATTTCGAGGCCATCATCACTGAGGCCGTCGACTCCGTCATCGCCAGGCAGGCCTCCATCGGCATCGACATCGTCAACGACGGCGAGTACGGGCACCTCATGACCCAGTCCGTCGACTACGGCGCCTGGTGGGGCTACTCCTTCCTGCGCTTCTCCGGCCTCGAGGTCCTCCCCGAGCCCCCCGCGCGCAAGCCCTCGGACAAGCTCGAGCTCGACGCGATGACCGACCGCCGTGACTGGGTGGCCTTCGCCGACGCCTACGCCGACCCGGCCAGCGGCATCCACATCGCCAACCGCCAGCCCTGGGTCTTCCCCACGGTCACCGGCCCCCTGGCCTACACCGGCGCCGACCTCGTCGCGCGAGACATCGCCCTGACCAAGCGCGGCCTGGAAGCGGCGGGCAAGCCGCTCTCAGAGGGCTTCGTCGCGGCCCTGTCCCCGGCGTCGGCGGCGCGCGTGGGCAACACCTACTACGAGGATGATGAGGCCGCTGTGTGGGCCTGGGCGGAGGCTCTGCGCGAGGAGTACAAGGCGATCACCGATGCGGGGCTCACCGTCCAGATCGACGCCCCCGACCTGGCGGAGTCCTGGGACCAGTTCGTCGTCGAGCCCTCCCTCGAGGACTACCGGGCCTTCTCCGCCGTGCGCATCGAGGCCCTCAACCACGCCCTGGAGGGCATCGACCCCGCCCTCGTGCGCTACCACGTGTGCTGGGGCTCCTGGCACGGCCCGCACTCAACCGACCTGGGTTTCAAGCACATCGTGGACCTCGCCCTGAGCGTCAGCGCCAACGGGCTGAGCTTCGAGGCCGCCAACGCCCGCCACGAGCACGAGTGGCGCATCTGGGAGGAAGTCGAGCTCCCCGCCGAGAAGTACCTCATCCCGGGCGTCGTCTCCCACGCCACCAACGTCGTGGAGCACCCCGAGCTCGTGGCCGAGCGCATCGCGCGCTTCGCGGGCCTCGTGGGTCCCGAGAGGGTCGTCGCCTCCACCGATTGCGGCCTGGGCGGGCGCGTCTACCCCTCCATCGCCTGGGCGAAGCTCGAGGCCCTGGCCGAGGGCGCCCGCCTGGCCGGCGATCGGCTCTGAGGGCCGTGGATGGCAAAATGACGCCATGAACCTCCTCATCATCGTCGCGGGACTCCTGGCGATCGCCGGCGCCAGCCAGATCAGCGACCGCCTCCGGGTGGCGCCGGCGCTGCTGCTCCTGACCATGGGGATCGCCGTCGGGTTCCTGCCGGCGGTGCCCGCGATCGTGATCGAGCCGGAGGTCATCCTTGAGGGCCTCCTCCCGGCGCTCCTGTACGCGACGGCGGTGGCCATCCCCGCGATCAACTTCCGCCGGGAGTTCACCCCCGTCGCGATCCTCGCCGTCCTCCTGGTCGCCGTCTCCTCGGCGGTGATCGGGGGAGTGCTCACCCTGGTCCTGCCCAGCCTGTCCGTGGCCTGGGCCGTCGCCATGGGCGCGGTGCTCAGCCCCACCGACGCCGTGGCCATCTCCATCGCGCGGCGCCTCGGGGTCACCCAGCGCGTCATCACCGTGCTGGAAGGCGAGGGGCTCCTCAACGACGCCACCGCCCTGGTGGTCCTGTCCTCGGCGATTTCGGCCGCCGTGGCCGGGCGGACCAGCGCGGGGGAGGTCCTGGGCAGCTTCGTGCTCGCCGTCGTCGTCGCCGTGGCCGTGGGCTGGATCGTCGGGGAGCTCACGCTGCACCTGCGCGCCCGCGTCACCGACGCCAGCGTCGACACGGTCATCTCCTTCGCTGTGCCCTTCCTCGCCGCCATCCCCGCCGAGCACATGGGCGGCAGCGGCCTGGTGGCGGCCGTCGTCGCCGGCCTGGTGACCGGGCACCGCTCGCCCCGGCTCCTGCCCCCGGACCACCGCATCGCCGGCAACGAGACCTGGCACACCGTCGAGCTCGTCCTCGAGGGATTCATCTTCCTGGTCATGGGCCTGCAGCTGTTCGGGGTCGTGGAGGACGTCCGGGCCGAGGGGCCGCCGATCGCTACCGCCGTCTGGCTCGCCGTCCTGGCCGGGGTGCTGAGCGTCGCCGTGCGGGCCGCGATCGTCGCCCCGATGCTCCTGTGGCTGCGCCGCAGGGGAGCGCGCCGGGCCGAGAGATGGGACGGGATGAGCGAGCCCCGCCAGGAGTTCGAGGAGCGCTGCCAGGCGATCGCCCGCGGAGAGATCCCCAAGGACATGCTCGTCCCCTGGGACAGCAGCCGCCGCGGCGTGAGGCGCAGGCTCAAGGGCCTCGCCAAGCGCCTGGCCAAGGGGCGCCGAGGGACGGGGCACGCGCATGCGCGGGCCCACGCCGCGCAGGCGATCGACAGGATCCGACGGGTCGACGCCGACATGGCCTACTACCAGCAGGCCCCCCTCGGGGCCCGGGAGGGGACCATCATCGTGTGGGCGGGGATGCGCGGCGCCGTCACGCTCGCTGCCGCCCAGACCCTCCCCGCCGACGCCCCCAACCGCCCCTTCCTCCTGCTCATCGCGATACTGGTGGCCGCCGGCTCCCTCGTCGTCCAGGGACTGACCCTGCCGTGGGTGGTCAGGGCCGTCAGGCCGACGATGGAGGGCCCCGCCGATGAGGCCGAGCGCCGCGAGCTCATGGGGCTCCTCATCAGCGCGGCCAAGGGTGTCATTCCGGAGAACGACGATGACCACATCCTCACCGACGACGCCCGCAGGCGCATCGTCCTGGCCGCGCAGGGGGCCTCGGCCCTCGTGGCCCACGCGGCCCGGGAGGAGGCGTTCGAGGGCGGCGAGGACGCCGGCTGGGCCGCGCGGCGCGCGGAGCAGGCGCGCGCGCGGGCGCTCTCCCTCGACATGGTCCGGGCCCAGCGCCAGGCCCTGCTCGACGCCGGCGAGCTCGGCCTCTACTCCGCCGGGCTCATCGAGTACGCCCTGACCCGGCTCGACTACGAGGAGATCACCCTGGTCTACCGGGAGGCCGTCCACGAGGACCCGCCGGCCCGGGTCGTCCCGGCGCCATCGGGCGGTCACACGGCGCCGTCGGCGGCGCCGTAGACTCACTGCCCGTGAGCAGCCTTCCCATCCGCCCCGGGCTCGAGGGCCAGACCCCCTACGGGGCCCCGGAGCTGGACGTGCCCGCGCGCCTCAACGTCAACGAGAACCCCTACGCGCCCAGTCCCGCCGTCGTCGCGGACATCGCCGACGCCGTCGCCCGGGCCGCCTCCGGTCTCAACCGCTACCCGGACCGCGACTTCCCCGCCCTGCGCCAGGCCTTGGCCGACTATCTCGGGGTCGAGTCCGGCGCGCGCCTGGGGCGGGACCAGATCTGGGCGGCCAATGGCTCCAACGAGGTCATGCTCCACCTCCTCCAGGCCTTTGGCGGGCCCGGGCGGGCCTGCCTGTCCCTCACCCCCACGTACTCCATGTATCCCGAGTACGCCCGCGACACCCTCACCGAGTACGTGACGATCCCGCGCCGGGACGACTTCAGCATCGACGTGGATGCCACCGCGGCCGCCATCGCCGAGCGCCGCCCCGCCGTGCTCATCACCGCCAGCCCCAACAACCCCACCGGCACCGCCCTGCCCCCGGCCGCCGCGCGCGCCCTGCTGGAGGCCGCCCGCGGCAACGGGCCCACCGCCGCCGACGGCGCCCCCACCGACTGCGTCGTCGTCATCGACGAGGCCTACGCGGAGTTCCGCCGGACCGGCGTTCCCAGCGCCCTGGAGCTCCTGGAGGGCAACCCCCACCTGGCCGTGTCCCGCACGATGAGCAAGGCCTTCGGCGCCGCCGGCCTGCGCCTGGGCTACCTCGCCGCCTCCCGCGAGTTGGTCGACATGCTGCGCGTCGTGCGCCTGCCCTACCACCTCTCCGCGATCACCCAGGCCGCCGCCCTGGCGGCACTGGCCCACCGGGAGGAGCTCATGGGGCAGGTCGCCTCCCTGCGCGAGGAGCGCGACTCCCTCGTGGCCTGGCTGCGCTCCCAGGGCCTGACCGCCCACGAGTCCGACGCCAACTTCGTGCTCTTCGGCCCCTTCGCCGATCGTCACCGCGTCTGGCAGGATCTCCTTGACGACGGCGTGCTCATCCGCGTCGTCGGCCCCGAGGGCTTCCTGCGCGCCAGCGTGGGCACGCCCGAGGAGATGACGGCCTTCCGCGCCGCCCTGACCAAGGCCCTCAGCGGCGCCCGCGCCGTCGGCCCCGACCCCCAGGAGCCCGCATGAGCAGCACCCCCAGCCCTGCCAGCCGCATCAGCGCCGCCCGCGCCGCCCGCGCCGCCCGCGTCGAGCGGACCACGAGCGAGTCCAGCGTCGTCGTCGACCTCGATCTCGACGGCACCGGCGCCACCGACATCTCCACCACCGTCCCCTTCTGGGACCACATGCTCACCGCGCTGGGCAAGCACTCCCTCATGAACCTCACCGTGCGCGCCACGGGGGACACCCACATCGACGTCCACCACACCGTGGAGGACACCGCCATCTGCATCGGCGAGGCCCTGCGCCAGGCCCTGGGGGACAAGAGCGGCATCCGCCGCTTCGGCGACGCCTCCGTCCCGCTCGACGAGGCGCTGGCCACCGCCGTCGTCGACATCTCCGGGCGCCCTTACCTCGTCCACGACGGCGAGCCCGAGGCCTTCGTCCACCACCTCATCGGCGGGCACTTCACCGGCTCCATGGTCCGCCACGCCCTGGAGGCCATCGCCTACCACGCCGGGATCTGCCTGCACGTGCGCGTCATCTCCGGGCGCGACCCCCACCACATCGCCGAGGCAGAGTTCAAGGCCCTCGCGCGAGCCCTGCGCACTGCCGTCGAGCCCGACCCGCGGGTGGACGGCATCCCCTCCACGAAGGGATCCCTGTGATGAACGACCAGACCACCCCCGACGACGCCGACCGCATCGACGACGAGTTCGCCGCCCTCGTGGAGGGCCTCGACCTGGGCGGCGCCGAGGACGTCACCGGGCAGGGCCAGGGCCCCGAGGGCCCCACCGCCCGGGGTGGGGCGGCGGGGGCCCCGGACGGAGGCGCGGCGCGCCCCGCGCCGACTGGCTCCCCGGCCGCGCGTGCCCTCAAGATCGCCGTCGTCCTCACGCCTCTGCCCACCGCCGAGGCCCTCGCCTCCCTGTGCGCCATGAGTGGGCTCGACTGCGTCGTCGTGCCCGCCTCCAGCGGCGCCTTCGCCGTCAAGGAGTTCGCCTCCGCCCACGCCGAGTGGGACATCGCCGAACTCCTGGGCGGCTCGGAGAACGAGCCGGCCGAGGCCGCCGAGCTCGCCGCCACCCTGTCCCGCCTGAGCCGCGGCGGATCCGTGCTGCTCACCGCGGATCTGGCCACCGATGTCGGCATCGAGCAGGGCCTGTCCGGAACGATCACCGCGCGCCGCTTCGCCGGAGGCAAGCCGGGCGAGGAGGCCTCCGCCGGACTCATCCTGTCCCAGATGGATCAGGTCGTCGAGGACGTGCTGCTCGGGATCACCCGGCCGGAGGAGGCCCCCGGCGCCGTGCTGACCAGCGAGGTCAAGACCGGGCGCGCGATGCGCTGGTTCGGGCGCGGCCTGCGCCGCCCCGGAGCGGACTGAGGAGCGCCGCCCGGGCGGCGCGGCGTCAGCCGGTGGACGCGAGGCAGGAGAACCCGCGCCTGCCGGCCTGCCATGCCGCCTCCGAGGGGCCGAGCACGGTGAGTTTAGCATCGTCGTCGGCGTAGCCGGAGGCCTCGGCGGCGGCCGATGTGCAGGTCTTGCGCACCACGGCGTCGGCCATGAGGCTGTCATCCGAGCCGGAGACGGTCGTGGCATCCAGGGTTCCAACGGCGAACACCCTCCAGGAGTGCGACTGGGCGCAGTCCACTGCTCTGGCGCTCGACTGGCCCGAGATCGACGTGATCCCGGCCAGGCACGCGCCCTTGGGATGGGGCGGCTCGGAAGCGGCTGTCTCGGGAGCGCCTGAGGAGCCCGCGACGCCAGTGGAGCCAGCGGCTCCCGCGGCGCCGTCCTGGGCGGCCGGTGCCGCCCGCCGGTCCGCGGGCTCCGCGCCGGTGGCGGGCGGCGATGAGGAGTGGCCGATCGCCGTCGTCGTCTCCGAGCCCCTGTCCCAGGCGAGCCACGCCCCGCCCGCGCCGAGGCCCGCCCCCACGGCCAGGACGGCGGCCGCGGCGGCGATGCGGCGCCCTGGGTGGGAGCGCGCCG
>NZ_VWPE01000032.1:0-12861 GCF_009829635.1 Actinomyces sp. zg328 | reverse complement strand
CGCCCCCCGGGCGGCCGCCGGCGCCTCTGCGGCACCCACCGAGGCGCCCACCGCGGTGCCCGGTGCCACGGCCGCCCGACGCGCCCGCTTGCGCGCCGAGCGCGGCACGCTCTTCTGAGGGCCCCGGCGCCCGACGGCGCTCGCGTGAGGGATCCCGCGCGGTCGCATGCGGGCCGGGCACCCGGTGGGAAGCAGGAGGCCCGGCCGCAGCGGGGAGCTGCGACCGGGCCCATTCGAGGAGCGCTACTGGCGGCGCCAGGGAGGCCTCAGATCAGCCTTGAACCAGGGTCATCGCTTGGCGCGCGATCGCGAGCTCCTCGTTGGTGGGAACCACGAGTACGGTGACAGTGGATTCCGGAGTTGAGATGATACGCGCCTCATCCGAGCGGAGGGCGTTCGCCTCGCCGTCGATCTTGATTCCCATGTGGGCCAGGCGCTCACAGAGCTCGGCACGGAGGTTGGCGTCGTTCTCGCCGATGCCCGCGGTGAAGGTGAGGGCCTCAAGGCCGCCCATGACGGCGGTGTAGGCGCCGACGTACTTGACCAGGCGGTGCAGGTAGATGTCCATGGCCTCGCGGGCCTGGGGCTCCCCGGCGTTGATGCGGGCCCGGACGGCGCGCATGTCGTTGTCCCCGACCAGGCCCTTCATGCCGGACTCGCGGTTGAAGAGGTGGTCGATCTCGTCCACGCTCTTGCCGGCCACGCGGGCCAGGTGGAAGACGGCGGCGGGGTCGATGTCCCCGGTGCGCCCGCCCATGACGAGGCCCTCCAGCGGGGTCAGGCCCATGGAGGTGTCCTTGGCGTGCCCGGCCACGACGGCGGAGGCGGAGGCCCCGTTGCCCAGGTGGAGGACCACCTGCTTGAGGTCGTCGCGGCCCAGCATGTCGGCGACGACGCCGGAGACGTACTGGTGGGAGGTGCCATGGGCGCCGTAGCGGCGGATCTCGTAGGCGTCGGCGACCTCCCGGTTGAGGGCGTAGCGGGCGGCCTCCTCGGGCAGGTCCTGGAAGAACGCGGTGTCGAAGACGGCGACGTGCGGAACCTCGGAGAGGAGCTCGCGGCCCACCTCGATGCCCTTGAGGTGGGCGGGGTTGTGCAGGGGGCCGAGCGGCACGAGCCTCTCGATGGTGGCCACGACCTCGTCGTCGATGAGCGCCGGGCCGGAGAAGTGCTTGCCGCCCTGGACGACGCGGTGGCCCACGGCCACGATGTTCGCCTCGGCGAGCGTGGGGCCCTTCTCATCGAAGAGGCGCAGCACCTCGGTCAGGCCGGCGCCGTGATCGGCCACGGGCCCGATCAGCTCGGTGACGTCCTCGCCGTGCTTGTGCTTGATGGCGCCCTCGGGCTCGCCGATGCGCTCGACGAGGCCGGAGGCCAGGGATGCCCCGGAGTCCGGGTCAACGAGCTGGTACTTGATGGAGGAGGAGCCGGAGTTGATGACGAGGACGGTTCGGGTGGTCATGTCTGCCTTTCGTAGGGGGGAGAGGGGAGGGGGAGGCCGCGACGGGCCGGTCAGCCCTGGGCCTGGACCGCGGTGATGGCCACGGTGTTGATGATGTCCTCGACCAGCGCCCCGCGGGACAGGTCGTTGACGGGCTTGTTGAGGCCCTGGAGGACCGGGCCGACGGCGACGGCGCCCGATGAGCGCTGCACGGCCTTGTAGCCGATGTTGCCGCTGGACAGGTCCGGGAAGATGAAGACCGTGGCCTTGCCGGCCACCGCCGAGCCAGGGGCCTTCTTCGCCGCGACCGTCGGGTCGATGGCGGCGTCGTACTGGATGGGGCCCTCGACGGCGAGTTCGGGCGCCTTGGCGCGCACCAGCTCGGTGGCCTCGCGGACCTTGTCCACGTCCGCGCCCTGGCCGGAGGTCCCGGTGGAGAAGGACAGCATCGCCACGCGCGGCTCAACGCCGAACTGGCGGGCCGTCTGCGCGCTGGAGATGGCGATGTCGGCGAGCTGCTCGGCGGTGGGCTCGGGGTTGACGGCGCAGTCGCCGTAGACGAGCACGCGGTCCTCCAGCAGCATGAGGAAGACCGAGGAGACGATGGAGGTCCCCGGCTTGGTCTTGATGATCTGGAAGGAGGGGACGATCGTGTGGGCGGTGGTGTGGGCGGCGCCGGAGACCATGCCGTCGGCGTCCCCCATGTGGACCATCATGGTGCCGAAGTAGGAGACGTCCTGCACCTTCTCCCGGGCCTGCTCCAGGGTGACGCCCTTCTTGGCGCGCAGGCGGGCGAACTCGGCGGCGTACTTCTCCAGCAGCTCGGGGTCCGAGGGCGAGATGACGCGCGCCCCGGAGATGTCCAGGCCGAGCTCGGCGGCGCGCGAGCGGACCGTGGTCTCATCGCCGAGCAGGACGATGGCGGCGATGCCCCGGCGCAGGATGGCGTCGGCGGCCTCCAGGACGCGGTCGTCGTCGGGCTCGGGCAGGACGATCGTCGTGGTGCGGGCCTTGGCGTGCTCCACCAGTTCGGCCTGGAACATGATGGGGGTGACGACGTCGGAGGGCTCGACCTCGAGGGCCGCCATGAGGGAGGCGATGTCGGCCTCCTGCTCGAAGGCGGTGATGGCCACGTCCAACTTGTGCTTCGAGGCGGTGGCCAGGTAGCCCTTGACCGAGCCGGCCGCTGAGGCGGCGGCGTAGGTGTCCAAGGGCGAGGTGATGATCGGCAGGGTCAGCCCGAGGCCCTTGACGATGTTCAGGGCGTGCGGGGCGACGTCGAAGCCGCCGTTGAGCACGAGGCCCGACAGCGTGGGGAAGGTGGAGGAGGCCTGGGCGGCCGCCAGGGAGATGAGCACGGCCGAGCGGTCGGCCGGCACGATGACGAGCTGGCCCTCCTTGAGGTGGTCCAGGAGGTGGGAGACGTCCATGGCCCCGATGAGGACGGACTCCGCCTCGCGCCCCAGCAGGGCGGGATCCCCGGAGATGAGGGTGCCGTCCACCGCGCCCAGGATCTCCCCGACCGACGGGGCGGACAGGAGGGGCACCTCGGGGAGGGTGGAGGCGGTGACGCCCTCGATGCCGCCCAGGGCCTCGGCGATCGCCTGGCGGGAGGCCTCGGGGCAGCGGTTGGCCAGGACGGCGGCGGTGCGCGCGAGGTTGTCGGAGATCTCCGCCATGGAGACCTCGACGCTGGCCCGAACATCCTCGGGGGCCCCGGCGCCGGAGACGACCAGGAGCATGGGGGCGCCGATGTTGGCGGCGACGCGCGCGTTGAAGGACAGCTCCGGGTTGCCCGCGACGTCGGTGAAGTCGGAGCCGTCGATGATGACGACGTCGTGCTCGCGGGCGACGGCGCGGTAGGCGTCGACGATCCGGGGCAGCGCCCCCTCGGGGTCGGCGTGGAACTCGTCCCAGGTGGCGCCGATGCACTGCTCGGCGGGCATCGAGGAGCCGGAGTGGGTCAGGAGGAGGTCGAGGAAGGGGTGCTCGGCGCGCGAGTCCACGAAGGGGCGGAAGACGCCGACTTTGGCGACGACCTTGGCAAGCACGTTGACCAGGCCGAGGGCCACGGTCGACTTGCCGGTTCCTGCGTTGGGGGATGCGATGTAGATGCTGCGCGCCACGGTGCTGGTCCTTCTCTCATCTCGACGTCGAGCGGCGCCGGGCGGCGGCCGGCGCTCATGACCGATTGTGCCCCTCTCCGTGCCCGAGGGCGACCAAAGACCCTTGAGCGCGCGCCCCTGCGGCTGTGGGAACACCCACAGGCCGCTCATCCGGCCGGGACGGGGGACCAGGCGACGAGGGGGAGGGCCGCGACGACGGTGAGGGCCATGACGATGGGGTCGAAAATGCGCTGCGGCATGCGGTCGGCCAGGGGCCTGCCGGCCAGGGCTCCCACCAGCACCGCCGGGATGAGGGCCGCCACGAGCACCAGGGCGTCCGCATGGATGATCCCCAGGGCGATGCTGAAGGGGAGCTTGGTGAGGTTGACCAGGAAGAAGAACCAGGCGGTCGTGCCCAGGAAGGCCTTGACCGGGTAGCGGCAGGCCAGGAAGTACAGGCTCGTGACGGGCCCGCCCGCGTTGGCCACCATCGTGGAGAAGCCCGCGAGCGCTCCGTGAACCATGCGGGCAATGGGCGAGGAGCCGGCCCGGGAGGCCGAGCCCGTGCCGTCCCCCGGTGATACTCCCGCGCTCGTGGCCTGGGGCATGGGGTCGCCTTGGCGCCGACCGCGCCCGCGCTGGGCGAGGGTGATGACGATGAGGATGATGAGCGCCCAGCCGATGACGCGGCGCATGAGGGCGTCGGAGGCCACGCGCAGGAACAGGGCGCCGATCAGCACGCCGAAGGCGACGGCCGGCACGAGCCGCTTGAGCATGGTGGCGTCGGCGTCGCGGCGATAGGCCCAGATGGCGGGAAGGTCCCCGGCCAGGAGCAGCAGGAGCATGACGCCCGTGGACTCCTTGGCGGGGAGCACCTGGGCGAGCATGGCTACGGCGATCGTGGTGACGCCGGGCAGGGCGGTCTTGGATAGGCCCACGAGCAGGGCGCTGACGATGAGCAGGGCCCAGGCCGGCGCCGGCCCCAGGGTGACGGCGTCGGGGAGGGCCGCGGCGGGCGCGGCCATGAGCGCCTGGGGGAGGAGGAGTGCGTCGCGCATGGCCGGCCCGCCGTCGGGTGAGAAGGGGTTGATAGGGGATCGAGCAGGACACTACGCCCTGGTCATGGCGCCGTCAGAGCTTGGCAGCGGCCGCCAGGAGGTTCGTGGCGGAGAGCCTGAGGCCCTCCACGTTGCCGTACTCGGCGTCCTCGTGCTCGATGTTGACGTTCATCTCCGGGTTGACCTGCTCGATGGTACGCAGAAACTCGGCCCAGTAGTCGGTGTCGTGGCCCAGGCCGAGGGCGACGAAGCGCCAGGCCGGGTCCTGGGGCCAGGCGTTGCACCAGTAGCCGTAGGCGACCGGGACCCTGCCCTCGGCATCGGCGGCGACGCGGCCGAAGTCGGTGTCGAGCACGCCGCGGTAGGCGGCGCCGGGGAAGATCTTGGTGTCCTTGGCGTGGACGTGCCCGACGAGTTCGCCCAGGCGCTTGGTGGCCGCGATGGGGTCCATCTGCTGCCAGAAGAGGTGCGAGGGGTCCATGTTCACCTTGATGTTGGTGGCCCCAGTCTCCTCGATGAGCCTCTCGAAGGAGGGCACGTTGAACACGAGGTTGCGCGGGTGGAGCTCCAGACAGACCCGCACGTCGTTGTCCCGGGCCAGGGCGTCGATCTCCTTGAAGAAGGGCACGACGACGCCCCACTGGTAGTCCAGGATCTCCATGTCGATGCCGTTCCAGGGGTTGACCACCCAGGTGGGGTACTTGGCGGTGGCGTCGGTGCCCGGCGTGCCGGACATCGTGACGATCTCCCTCACGCCCAGGGCCCCGGCCAGGCGGATGGCGTTGCGGATGTCCTCGGCGTGCTTGAGGCCCTCGTTGGGCAGCGGTGAGGTGGGGTTGCCGGAGGTGTTGAGGCCCGAGAGCCTCATGCCGCGCTCGGCGAAGATCCCGAGGTAGTCCTCCCGGGCGGCCTTCGAGGCGAGAAGGGCGTCTACGGGGCAGTGGGGCGAGGGGATGAAGCCCCCGACGTTGACCTCCGCGCCGGTGAGCCCCGCCTCCTTGAGGACATCGAGGGCGGCGGTCAGGGGGCGGTCGGACAGGCAGGCGGTGTAGGCGCCGTAGTTGAGTGCCATGGCGGGTGATCTCCTTCGATCAAGGGGTGGGTGGGGGGCCGGGCGGGGCTCAGAAGGCTGAGACGTCCACCGCGGCGCCGCCGTTGGCGGCGGAGCGGGCGACGGCGTCGGCGATGAGCATCTCGCGGTAGCCGTCGGCGAAGGTCGCGCAGGGCGGCAGGGCACCCTCGCCGGTGACGCCGGCGACCTGCTGGAGGAAGGCGTGGGCCTGGTAGGTGAACTGCTCGATCTGGGTCAGACCCACCCCGCCGAAGGCCATGGAGGAGCCGCGCTCGAAGTAGGGGAAGGTGGGGTTGACCAGCACCTGGCGCGGGCCGGAGAGCCCAGCGGGGGCCGAGGCGTCATCGACCATGATCTCGCCGGTGCGGGCCAGGTCCCAGGAGGCGCGGCCGCGTGAGCCGTGGACGTCGATCATCATGGCGTTGGGCATGCCCCAGGCGATGCGCGAGGCCGAGAAGGTCCCCACGGCGCCGTTCTCGAAGACGCCGGTGAAGGAGGCCACGTCATCATTGGTCACGGGGGCCATCTCAGCGTCGGAGTCGTCCAGGGCGGTGCCGCGGGTGACGTGGCCCTTGGCCACCGGGCGCTCCTTGATGGCGGTGAGCAGGGCCCCGCCGGAGACGGATACGAGGCGGCCGCAGATGGTCTCCGCGGTGTCGATGAGGTGGGAGCCGACGTCGCCCAGGGCGCCCGAGCCCATGGGGCCGGAGTAGCGCCAGGCCATGGGGGTGGAGGGGTCGCATCCGTAGTCGCACCAGTAGCGGGCGTTGATGTGGTTGATCTCGCCCAGGTGCCCGGTGGCGACCAGCTTCTTGATCTCGGCCACGGCGGCGTTGCGGCGGTAGGTGAACCCGGTGGAGGTGACGACCTCGGGATGGGCGGCCTCGGCCTGGGCCATCGCCTTGGCGGCGTCGAGGGTGTCGGCGAGGGGCTTCTCGCACAGGACGTGCTTGCCGGCCTTGATGAGGGCCTCGGCGATCTCGCGGTGCAGGGCGTTGCCCACCACGATGGACACGATGTCGATGCTGGGGTCGTCGACGATGTCGCGCCAGTCGGTGACGGCCTTCTCGTAGCCGTAGCGCTCGGCGGCGTCGACGGCGAAGGGCTCGTAGGCGTCGGCGATGGCGGCCAGGCGGACCTTGGGCAGGCCGAGGTCGTAGACGGTGCCGACCTGGCGCCACGCGTTGGCGTGGGTGGTGCCGGCCATGCCCGCGCCGATGACGGCGACGGACAGCGAGGCGGGTGAAGCGCTCATGGGGCTGCCTTCCTGTCTTCATTGACGGATGCGGATGGAGATCTCGCCGGTGCGGGGATCCCCATGGTTCACGCGCGTGAATCGGTAGGGGTAATGCTTTCACCGGCGTCATTGGGTGTCAAGGGCGCGGCCGGAGGTCTGATCTTTTGTCCGGACATGGGTGAGGCTCCGCCGGGCGGCGTGCCCGCCACGCGCTAGCGCGCCGAGGAGGAGCGGATGGCGAGGGTGGGGGTCAGGACGACGCTGCGCGCCGGCTCGTCGTCGACCAGGGGATCCTGGGCCCCCAGCCCCGCCCGCTGGCAGATGAGTTCAATGGCCCGAGCCGCCATGACGGCCTCGGGCTGGTTGACGCTCGTCAGTGAGAACTCCTCACGCTGGGCCAGGTAGGTGTTGTCGTAGGAGGCGATGAGCACGGGGGCGTCCTGGCCGCGCCGCGCGGTGCGCAGGGCGGCGACGGCGTCGATCGCCAGGACGTCGTTGTGCATGACCAGGCCCAGTGGCTCGGGATGCGTGCTCTCGGCGGCCCGCACGGCGGGCCCCGCCTCGTCGGCGCAGCCGTAGACGGCCAGTGGCAGACCCGCCTCCCGCGCGGCGTCGGCCAGGGCGGCCTCCCTCTCAAGGCGGGAGGTCGCCTCGCCCGTCCGGGGGCGCACGTAGACGAGGGACGACGCCCCCCGCTCGCGCAGGTGGGCCACGACGAGCCCGGCCGCCGCCCGCTCATCGATGTGCACGGCGTCGATCCTGCCGCCGGGGCTCCTTCGCCCGATGACGCAGGTGGCGACCTCCTCGCCCACAGCCACCACGTCCTGGCCGGGCAGCCACGGCGAGACCATCGCGATCCCCGCCACCCGCACGCCCAGGAGGGAGTCGATCGCCCGGTGGAGCGCCACGGGGTCCTCCGAGCCCACGGTGACGAACAGCGTCATGCCCCGCTGGGAGGCCGCCTCGTTGAGGCACCTGGCCATGCGCTCGAAGAAGGCGTTGCGCAGGTTGGGCAGCACCAGCCCGATGATCGACGAACTCTGCCGCGCCAGTGAGGAGGCCGCCACGTTGACGCGGTAGCCCATGTCCCGGGCCACCTCCTCGATGCGCTCGCGCGTGTGGCGGGCCACCTTCGGCGATCCGGCGAGGGCCAGGGAGACCAGCGAGCGAGAGACACCCGCGGCCAGCGCGATATCGCTCTGCGTGGCGGCGTGCGGGCTCATAGGGCTCCTGACTGGCGGCTGCGTGCCACAGCAGTCTAGCCGGGGCCGCGGGCGCCACGGCGACGACGGCGCCCCCATCCACTGTCCGGATGGGGGCGCCGTCAGGGGGCGCGGCCGGCGCGGAGGCGGGACCCGGGGCCTTTGGCGCGGCCTCGGGGCGGGATCACGCCTTCAGCAGCGCGCTCTCGATGTAGGCGCGCGCCTTGCGGGCGTACTCCAGCGGGTTGGCGATGGCCGGGTCCTGCTCGGCCTCGACGAGGATCCAGCCGTCGTAGCCGTGGTCCACGAGGAAGCGGTAGGGCTCAGTGAAGTCGATCGTGCCATCCCCGGGCACGGTGAACATCCCGGCCAGGAAGGAGTCGAGGAAGGAGCGGTCGGCGGCCTTGGACTCGGCCATCTTCTCGGGGCGCACGTCCTTGAAGTGGACGTGCTTGATGCGGTCGATGCAGGCCTCGAGCAGGCCCATGACATCGCCGTCGCCCACGTAGGCGTGCCCGGTGTCGAACAGGAGGGAGACCTTGGCCGGGTCGGTGGCCTCCATGAGGCGGATCGTCTCAGCCTTGGTCTGGACGACGGTGCCCAGGTGATGGTGGTAGACGAGCTCCAGGCCGTGGGCGTGCGCGATGTCGCCCAGGCGGTTGAGGCCGTCGGCCAGGACGCCCCATTCCTCGTCGGTCAAGGTGGGCTTGTTGGTGAAGATGCAGACGTCGCGCTTGCCCTGCACCGAGCCGGTCTGCTCGGAGACCACCACGCGGGTGGCGCCCAGGTACTCCAGGTAGGAGCAGGTGGCCTCGAAATCCGGGATGACGGCCTCGACGCCGTCGCGAACGATGAAGGAGGAGAACCACTGGGCGACGATCTTGATCCCCCGGGCCTCGGCCGCGGCCTTGACCACCTCCTTGGGCGGGAAGAAGCCGGCGCACTCGGTGCCCCGGTAGCCGGTGTCGGCCAGGTCGAGGAGCATGTCCTCCAGGGTGTTGAAGGCGCCGACCTCGGGGATGTCGTCATTGCGCCAGGTGATGGGGTGCATGCCCCAGGTGATGCCATGGGGGTCGGTGATGGCGGTGGCGGGGTCGAGGGTGAAGGACATCATTGCTCCTTTTCGCATGGTGGTGCTCCCGGGCGCCGTCGGTGGTGCCCGGGCGGGCTCGCGAGGAGGGCCTCGCGAGCCCGCCGCGGCGGGCGTGCCGCATTGTCAGGACAATTGTAGGGGCTTCTGGCGGCCGTGGGGCCGTCAGGAGTAGCGCTCCTCCATCTCGTGCTCGATCTGCTCCAGGGACTTGCCGGAGGTCTCCGGCATCATCTTGAGCAGGATGAGCGCGATGACGAGGTTGAGCACGCCGTAGATCGTGTAGGTGATCCCGCCGCCGAGGGTCTCCATCATGTGCGGGAAGGTCCAGGTGATGATCGCGTTGGCGATCCACATGCAGAACACGGCGGTGCCGTTCATGATGCCGCGGACGTTGGCGGGGAAGATCTCGCCGAGCATCGTCCACACGACGGTCCCGTTGGAGGACTGGACGATGAGCATGAACACCGACATCAGGCCCAGGATGAGGAAGGCCGCCCAGGACGGCGGGCGCGTGCCGTTGTCCATGTGGGGGGCGATGAACAGGGTGAAGGTGGCGGCGATGCCCAGCAGGCAGATGCCGACGCCGGTGACATCGGCGATGAGGATCTGGCGGCGGCGGAAGCGCATGATGAGCCAGATACCGATCGCCGAGCCGATGACGCTCATGACGCCGTTGGCCACCTGGGCGATGATCGCCGAGGAGGAGGACATGCCGGCGTACTCCAGGACCTTGGGTGCGTAGTACATGACCGTGTTGACGCCCGTGGTCTGGTTGACGATCGCCAGGAAGATGCCGACGAACATGAGCTTGCGCAGCCAGGGGGTGCTCCACACGTAGCCCAGACCCAGGCGCTTGGACTGGATCTCCAACTCGTGCTGGCGGGCCTCGGCGATCTCCATGAGCTCGTCCTCGAGCGGGCCGTCCTTGGACTCGTCGCGCACCCGCTTGAGGGAGCCGATGGCGTCGTACAGGCGCTCCTTGGCCACGTACCAGCGGGAGGACTCGGGCATGAGGCGGATGCCGATCCACAGCGCGACGGCCGGGATGGAGCACAGGACGAGCATGTAGCGCCAGGTCTCGCCGTTGCCGTGGGAAATGACGAGCTGGTTGAGGAACTCGTGGTACTCGGCCGATGACAGCGGCCCGCCCTGGGAGGCCTGGAGGTGGGCGAGGTTGTCGAAGGACTGCTCGCCGAGGCTGACCAGACCGGAGCCCGAGGGGTCGGCCTCGACGGTGATCCTCGGGCCGCCGCGGGCCGCGCTGATGGCGGCGTTCATGGCGAAGGCGAGGAGCTGGCCGGTGACGATCATGAGTTGGTCGATGGCGACGATGGAGCCGCGGATGCGCTTGGGCGCGGTCTCGGCCAGGTAGACCGGCACGGTGGCGGAGGCGCCGCCGACGGCCAAGCCCAGGATGAAGCGGGCGACGTACATCAGCCAGATGTTGGGCGCGGTGGCCGTGCCGAGCGCCCCCAGGAGGAAGACGATGGCCAGGATCGTGATGTTGTGCCGGCGCCCGTAGCGGTCGGATAGGCGCCCGCCGAAGAGCGCGCCGAGAGCCGCGCCGATGAGCAGCGTGCCGCCGATCGCGCCCTCCTGGCCGCTGGTGAGCTGGAGCCCGGCGGCGTCGTGGGGCATGTACATGTAGGGCAGCGCCCCGGAGATGACGCCGGTGTCATAGCCGAAGAGGAGGGAGCCCAGGGTGGCGACGGCCGCTACGGCGCCGATGCCGCGGTGCTTGCCCGATGGCGGGGTTTCGGCCACCGCCTGGCGTATTTGGTCTTTGGTGATGCCCCTGAGGGAGAGGTCGCTACTGGTCTGACTCATGGATGGCTTCCTTGGATGATCGGCGAGTGCGCCGTGGGATCGAGACATGGGCGGGATCGCCCGGGTGGCTCCCGGCCCGGCGACGATGCCGGGGACCGGGGAGCCGCCGGCGGAGGGCCGCCGGGGGTCTGGGGGAGCGGATCAGCGGTCGAAGGTCGTCGCGCCGTCGACTCGCGCCACCTCGTGCCACTGGCCGTCGGCGGCTGAGGCGACGATGGCCTCATCGACCTCCGCAGCGCACCAGGCGTCTGCCGCCGAGGGGGCGATCTGGGAGCCGGTGGTGATGGACTCGATGAACTGGGCGGCCTCGATCGACTTCATGTCGTCGAAGCCCATGGAGGTGCCGATGGCTGGCTGGTAGCGGTGCCACTGGCCCCACGCGGGGTTCGCCATGGCTCGGGTGTAGCCGTGGGTGGGGCCGCCGTCGATGCCCGCGCAGACCTCGAGCTCGTTGAGGCGCTCGAAGTTCCAGCGGGCCGATCCCCGCGTGCCGTAGACCTCGACGACGTACTCGGCGCGCGGTCCCACTGACACGCGGGAGGACTCCATGGTGCCGATGACGCCGTCGTCGAAGCGCACGAGCATGGCGACGTAGTCCTCGTTCTCCACGGGGCCGACCTCATCGCCGATCTCGAAGCCGGAGTGGCCGATGCCCATCTTCGTGGGGATGGGGCGCTCGGTGATGAAGGTGCCGGTGGCCGCCGAGACCGAGGCGATCCGCCCGACGACGTACTGGGCGAGGTCCGCCCCGTGGCTCATGAGGTCGGGGACGACGCCGGCGCCCGCCTTCTCCCGCGAGGCCCGCCAGGTCAGCGGGCCCATGGGGGAGGCGTTGTAGTCGGCGATGAACCACACGCGCACGTTGGTGATGCGGCCCAGCTCGCCCGAGCGCACCAGGTGGCGCATGTACTCGATGGCCGGGGTGTGGCGGTAGTTGAAGCCGACGGCGCTCACGAGGCCGGCGGCCTGGGCTGCCTGGGCGATCTCCTTGGACTGCTGGGCGCTGACCCCCATGGGCTTCTCGATCCAGAAGGGCTTGCCCGCCTCGATAGCGGCCATGGCGATCTCGTGATGCAGGAAGTTGGGGGAGCAGATGGACACGGCCTCGACATCCGGGTCGGCCAGCAGCTCGCGGTAGTCGGCGTAGGCGCGCTCGAACCCGAGGTCCTCGACGGCCGCCGCGCGGGCCTCGTCGATGGGGTCCGCCGCCGCGACGAGCCGGGGGGCGATGCCGAGCTCGGGGAAGCGCTCGGGCAGGGATCGGTAAGAGCGCGCGTGGAGCCGCCCCATCCAGCCGAGGGAGATCACGCCAATTCCCATGGGCTTCTTCGTACTCATCCGAATTCCTTCTTCCTTCCGACGTCTCTGTCATAGAAGTGCTGGAGCGATGATGGTAACGCGCGTCATCACGGCGTTGTCATGACAATAGCAGGAGCCTCGGAGGCTCCGCAAGGAATTCCCGCCCCTCCCACCGAGACCGGTCGAAAACAGCACCGAGACCGGTCGAAAACAGCACCGAGACCGGTTCGGGGCCGTTCCCAGCCCCGTCGCGGACCGGTGCACGGGCCCGCGCCAGCAGCGACGAACGCGGTCTTGCCGCGGGCACGCGTGAGAGGAGGGGCGGGGCGCGCGAGCGAGAGCGCGCGAGGGGCACCGCTCAGGCCGGTACCGCCGGCACCGCCATCGGCACTGTCTGCACCGCCGACACCGCTCAGGCCGGCACCGCCGACGCCGCTCAGGCCGGCACCGCCGGCACCGCTCAGGCCGGCGCCGCCGACGCCGCCGACGCCGCTCAGGCCGGCACCGCCGGCACCGCTCAGGCCGGC
>NZ_VWPE01000031.1:0-15528 GCF_009829635.1 Actinomyces sp. zg328 | reverse complement strand
AGTCGGCGCCGCCGGCGGCGCGACCGGTGCGGCCGCCGGGGCGGGGGCGCCGGCGAGGACATCGGCGGTGGGGCGGCTCGTGGCGGGAGAGGGGCCGGAGGCCTCAGCACGGCGGGGGAGGCTGGCCGCGTCGTGGACGGTGGACGCGCCCTCGGGCCGCTCCTCCTCCGCGAGCGCGGGCAGCGCCACGACGCTGACCGGCGCGATGCCGTCGGCCAGGGGCCGCATGATGCCGTCACCGGTGTCCGGGGTGAGCAGAACCAGGGTGTCGGAAGGCTCAACGATGGTCTCGGTCCACGTGGAGGTGGGGCCCGAGGCGATATCCCCGTGGGAGGTGCGCACGATCCCGCGCCCCCGCACGGCCACGTGCCGGTTCCCGTCGGGCTCGAGGAGGACGAAGGCAAAATCGGGCCGCTCACCCGTGCGGGCGACGACGCTGGAGATGACGTCCCACAGGACGGCCGCCGTCGTCAGGCCGTCCCCGTGGAGGTCCCGCCAGAGCCGCTCGACGATCGGCATGGGGATGACCGGGGGCA
This sequence comes from Actinomyces sp. zg328, assembly GCF_009829635.1. NCBI lineage: Bacteria > Bacillati > Actinomycetota > Actinomycetes > Actinomycetales > Actinomycetaceae > Actinomyces > Actinomyces sp. zg328. The sequence continues at coordinate 14,992 of NZ_VWPE01000031.1, read as the reverse complement.
GGATGAGGGCGGCGCGCGGCGTGATGATTCCGTGCCAGTCGCCAGCGCCCCAGCGGGCCTCGCCGATCGTGCCTGCAGCCTCGCGCACAGGACCTCCTCTTGGGCCAGCCGGCCTGACCCTCAGGCTCGGCACCCGGCCGTTGCGTCCCGACCATCGTAAGGGGAAGTGGGGTGAGGAGCCGAGTCAGGACTCCAACGATTCGGCAGCATCTAGCCAGGCCTCCTCCAGGGCGGCGTGCTCGGCCTGGGCCTGGGCGAGCTCGCGCCCCAGCCCTGCCAGCTCGCCCAGGCGCGAGGGCTCGGCTGAGGCCTCCTCAAGGCGGGCGTGGAGGTCCTCGATGCGGGAGGCGGCGCGCTCCATCCGCCGCTCGATCCGCCCGAGGGCCTTGGTGGCCTCGCGGCGCTGGGCGCCGGTGAGCGGTGGCCGCGCGGATGGGCCGGGACCCCCGTCGTCGCCGGGGCGGTCGTCGCCAGAGCGCCCGGAGCCGGGGCGATCGCGCGCCCCGACGACGACGCCCCGCCCAACGCCGTCGGCCGCGACCCGGCGCAGCTCGAGATACTCCTCGACCCCGCCGGGCAGATCGCGCACCTGTCCGTCCCCGAGGACGGCGACCTGGTGGTCGGTGACGCGCTCGAGGAGGTAGCGGTCGTGGGAGACGACGACGAGCGTGCCCGGGAAGGTGTCGAGGATGTCCTCGACGGCGGCGAGGGTGTCAGTGTCGAGGTCGTTGGTGGGCTCGTCGAGGAGGAGGACATTGGGCTCGGTCATGAGCAGGCGCAGCAGTTGGAGGCGGCGCCGCTCCCCTCCGGATATCTCGCCGACGCGCGTCCAGGCGCGCTGGCGGGTGAAGCCGAGCCGCTCGACAAGCTGGGTGGCGGTGAGCTCCTTGCCGCCGACCATGACGCGCTCCCCCACCTGGGCGACGGCCTCGACGACGCGCAGGTCGGCCAGGGCGTCGAGCTCGTGAGTGGACTGGGACAGGGTCGCGACGGCGACCGTTGTGCCACGGACTACCCGCCCGGAGGTGGGCTCGAGGACGCCCTCGAGGAGCCTGAGAAGGGTGGTCTTGCCCGCGCCGTTGACGCCGACAATGCCGACGCGCTCGCCGGGGGCCAGGCGCCAGGTGACATGGCGCAGGACCTCTGCGGGGGCGGCGCCGTCGGCCGGGCCCGCGCCCGGCGCGGCCCCACCTCCCCTCCCCGGGTAACTCAGGCTCACGTCCTCTAGGTCGATGACCTTCTTGCCCAGGCGGGCGGTGGCCATGGCGGCGAGCTGGACGGTGTCGCGCGGCGGGGGCACATCGGCGATGAGCGCCTCGGCGGCCTCGATGCGGAAGCGGGGCTTGGAGGTGCGGGCCGGAGCGCCCCGCCGCAGCCAGGCGAGCTCCTTGCGCAGGAGGTTGTCGCGCTTGGCGGCGGCGACGGCGGCCTGGCGGGCGCGCTCGGCGCGAGCCAGGACGTAGGCCGCGTAGCCGCCGTCGTAGGTCTCGATGCGCCCGGGCACCTGGGGGCGGTCGCCACCGGGGTCGACGCCGGGGACGACCTCCCACACGTTGGTGCAGATGGCGTCGAGGAACCAGCGGTCGTGGGTGACGACGACGAGTGCCCCGGCCCCGGCGCGCCGCCCGGAGAAGCGGGCATTGAGATGCCGGGCGAGCCAGTCGACGCCTTCGACGTCGAGGTGGTTGGTGGGCTCGTCGAGGAGCACGATCCGGGCGTCGGCGGTCAGGACGGCGGCCAGGGCGACGCGGCGCCGCTGCCCGCCGGACAGGGTGGTGACGTCGGCGGAGGGGCTGACGTCGGCGAGCAGGCCCGCGTGGATGTCGCGGATGGCGGGATCGGAGGCCCATTCGTGCTCGGGGGCGTCACCGTGGACGGCACGGGTGACAGTGGTGCCCGGGGTGAAGTCGTCGGACTGAGTCAGCAGCGCGATGCTGAGGTCCCCGGCGCGCGTGATGCGGCCGCCGTCGGGCTCCCGCTTTCCGGCCAGGGCCGCGAGGAGAGTGGACTTGCCGGCGCCGTTGGGGCCCAGGACGCCCACGCGGGTTCCATCCTCAATGCCGAGGCGGACGCCGTCGAGGAGGGCTCGCGACCCGACGATGATGCGCAGGTCCTCAATGCCCAGCAGATGCGCCATCAGCCCACCACCCGGGCGCCGGCGACGGGGGCATCGGCGCGCACGACGTCGGCGCACTGGCCCGAGGCGGAAAGGGCCCGGGCGACGCGCTGGGCGGTGGCCGAGTCGGGGGCGAGCGCGGCGATGGTGGGCCCGGAGCCGGAGACGATGGCGCGCAGGGCCCCGGCCCGCTCGGCGGTCTCGATGACCTCTCCGAGCTCGGGGCGCAGGTCGAGGGCGGCCTCCTGAAGATCGTTGGCCAGGCAGTCGGCGAGGGCCTCGGCGTCGCCGGCGCGCAGGGCGGCCGTGAGGGCCTCGGGGACCTCAGCGGGGGCGGCCGGGGCCCCGGCGTCTGCGGCCCTGGTGGCGCTGAGTTCGTCGAAGCGGGTGAAGACGGCCGGGGTGGACAGGCCCTCGCGGGACAGGGCGAACACCCACTGGTAGGTGCCGCGCCCCATGAGTGGGGTGAGTCGATCGCCGACGCCGTGGCCGAGCGCCGTGGCTCCCATGAGGGGGAACGGGACGTCGGCGCCGAGCCGGGCCGCCAGGTCGAGGAGGTCGCCCAGTCCCAGGCCGGTGCCCCACAGGTGGTTACAGGCGAGCAGCGTCGCAGCGGCGTCGGCGCTGCCCCCGGCCATGCCCCCGGCCACGGGCACTCGCTTGCGCAGGAGGAGGTCGACGCCCTCGGTCACGCCGGTGGCCTCGGCGAGGAGGCGGGCGGCGCGCACGACGAGGTTGCGCTCGTCGGTGGGGACGGCGTCGTCGGGATCGGCGAGGGTGAGGGTGATGCGGCCGCGCGCGTCGAGGGCCTGGCGGCGCGCGGTGACGGTCTCGATGAGGCGCACGGCCTGAAAGACGGTGGTCAAGGGGTGGTAGCCGTCGGGGCGGGGGGCACCGACCGATAGGAACAGGTTGACCTTGCCGGGGGCCTCGACGCGCACGGAGGTCGCGGAGCCCGCGCGGGGGCCGGTGGCGTCCGGGTCGGGGACGGCGCGCAGGTGGTTCATCGCTTCTCCTCGATGGCGGTGCTGCTGGTGGGGGCCTGAGGGGCGGCCAGCGCCTCAGGGGCGGCGAGGGCCTCGGCGAGGGCGGCGAAGGCGGTGATGTCGAGGCGCTCGCCGCGCAGCGCGGGATCGATGCCGGCGCTTCGGCAGGCGGCCTCGGCGGCACCGGGGCTCCCGGCCAGCGTGGCGAGGGCCTGGCGGAGGGTCTTGCGGCGTTGGGCGAAGGCGGCGTCGACGACGGCGAAGACCTCCTCCCGGCTGGCGGTCGTGGCGGGGGGCTCGCGGCGGGTGAGCTCAACGAGCGCGGAGTCGACCCCGGGGACAGGCCAGAAGACGGTGCGCCCGATGGTGATGGTGCGGCGGGCGGCGGCGTACCAGGCGGTCTTAGCCGAGGGGACGCCGTAGGTGCGGCTGCCGGGGGCGGCGGCGAGCCGGTCGGCGACCTCGGCCTGGACCATGACGGTGGCTGAGCGGATCGACGGCAGAGCGGCGAGCACGGTGAGGAGCACGGGGACGGCGACGTTGTAGGGCAGGTTGGCCACGAGCCGGGTGGGGGCGGCGGGGGCAGGCGCCGCGGGATCTGGCGCCGCGCCGTCGTCGGGCTGGGCGAACCCCAGCGATTCGAGGCCGGTGATGGACAGGGCGTCGGCGTTGATGACGCTCAAGCGCTCAGCGGCGCTGGGCATCCGATCGGCGACGGTCGCCGGCAGGGCGCGGGCGAGCGGGGGGTCGATCTCGACGGCGACGACGCGAGCCCCGGCCTCCAGGAGCGCCAGGGTCAGGGAGCCCAGGCCCGGGCCGATCTCGAGGACGCACTCGCCCGGCTCGACGCCCGCGGAGCGCACGATGCGGCGCACAGTCCCCGCGTCGTGGACGAAGTTCTGCCCGAGGGTCTTGGTGGGGCGAATGCCGAGGTCGGCGGCCAGTCCCCGGATCTCGGCGGGGCCGAGCAGTCCGGCGCCAGCCTGGGGTGTCGTATCGGGCATGGGCCCAAGCCTACCGGCGCCCCGCCCCACCCCCTCGCCGAGACCGGTCGAAATCAGGAGCGAGACCGGTCGAAATCAGGAGCGAGACCGGTCCAGTGCGCCATGGGCGGCACCACCGCGCCCCCGAGCACGCGGCACAAGCGCTCCGCGCGCCTCGGCGCATCAGTGCCCGCAGCCCCACTGGCTCCAGCCGGAGCGCCGCTGGAGGATCTTGGCGCGCATGGTCTGCTCCTCGGGACTGGCGTCAATGGGGTTGCCGGTGCCACCCACAGAGGCCCACGTCTCCAGGGAGAATTGGTAGAGCCCGTAGTACCCGGCGGGATTGACGGCACGCGGGTTGCCACCGGACTCGCATTGGGCGAGCCGCCGGAAGTCATCGTCAAGACTGCCGTCATCGGCGGGCGCGGCCGCGCTCCGCGACGATCCCGAGGAGGAGCCGGCGCCGCTCGACGCCGTCGGAGTGGCCGCGGCATCCTTGGTGCCCACGAGGACGACCTCATCGACCTTCGCGGTCATGACCACGGACGACACGGCCTCGCGGGACACCTCCACGCCGTCGGCGCTGATCACGCGGTAGGTGACGCGGGCGACGCCGTCGACGCCAGTGGTCTTGACCTTCTTCTCCCCCTTGGGGAGCTGGTCGGTCTCCTCCTCGGTGGAGCCGTGCGCCTCAGTGGTGTCCTCAACGACGAGCGATTCCTCGGTCGAGATCGGGGAGGTGCTGGCGGCCTCATGAGAACTGCCGAGCGAGGCGATGCCGGCGTCGTCCTTGACGGCGCTGGCCTGGTCGGGGTTCTGCGTGGAGGCGCTCGTGGTGGCCACAGCGGCATAGGCGCCGCCGGGGACGAGCAGGCCGACGGCGACGGCGATGGCGCCGGCTCTCAGGGCGTGGGCCCGACTGCCAGGGGTTCGCGGAGTCATGGGATTCGCTCCTCGGGGTGGGACGGAGTGTCCACGCTACCCGAGGAGCCGCGCCCCGCGCCATTGAGCCGGTCACCCCCAAGCGCCATCTCGCCGGAGGAGCCGGGGAACCACAGACCGGCTCATGACGAGCCGACGGCGCCGCCTGAGAAGAGGGAACCGGTCTCGCCGTTATTTTCGACCGGTCTCGGCGAGGGGAGGGAGGGGGATCAGTACCAGCCGGTGCTCTCGGAGTGGGACCAGGCGGCGCAGGGGCTGCCGTAGCGGCCCTGGATGTAGCCCAGGCCCCACTTGATCTGGGTGGCGGGGTTGGTCTGCCAGTCCGAGCCGGCCGAGGCCATCTTGCCCCCGGGCAGGGCCTGCGGGATCCCATAGGCGCCCGAGGAGGCGTTCCGGGCCTGGTAGTTCCAGCCGGACTCGCGGTTCCACAGGCTCACCAGGCAGGAGAACTCGCTGTCCCCCCAGCCGTAGGCGCCCATCATGGAGCGGGCGATCGCCTGCGCGCTGGCCGCGTCGGTACCGGAGGCGGCCGGGGGCGCCGTCGGCGCGCCGCCCCTGCCGGCCTGACCGCTCCCGGCACCGTCCGCCGGGGAGTCCTGGCCGGCCTTCTCCTTGGTGCCCACGAGGACGACCTCATCGACCTTGGCGGTCACGACGATGGTGGAGACGACCTCGCGGGAGAGTTCCGTGCCGTCGGCGGCGGCGGTGACCCGCGAGACGGTGCGGGTGACACCGTCGACGCCGGCGGTCTTGACCTTCTTCTCCCCCTTGGGGAGCTGGTCGGTCTCCTCCTCGGTGGAGCCGTGCGACTCGGTGACGTCCTCGACGACGACGTTCTCCGCGCTGGCGGCGGCGCTCTGCGTCTGGGGGACCTCGCCTCCGATCGCGGGGGTCAAGTCCGGCTTGGCGGTGGGGGCCTCAGCGGCCTGCGCGATGTCGCCGCCGGTCAGGGAGGGTAGCGGCAGGGACCCGTTGCCGGCAGAATCGACGGCGGCGTAGGCGCCACCGGAGACGCCCGCGGCGACGGCCGCGGCGAGGGCGCCGGAGCGGACGAGGATGTGCTTGCGGGGGGCGGGAGTCACGTGACTCCTCCTTCCATGGGCTTGACTACCCTCACGCTAACGGACGCCCGTCGGTCGTTTCCATTGAGGCCAGTCACATGCGCGAGCACGCGATCGCGGCGCAGCCGGTCAGAGGCGTTTCGGGCGAGGAAACTCACGGCGAGCCGCGCTCAATCGCGATCTCGCGCCCCGCTGCCCTCGGCGGGCCGGGCGGGCCCGCAGCGGGCCGCCCGGCCCAAGCGGCCAGGGCACCTCAGTCGTGTCCCGGCCGGAGCGGCTCAGTACCAGTTGGTGGCCTCGGAGTGGGCCCAGGCGGCACAGGGGCTGCCGTAGCGGCCCTGGATGTAGCCCAGCCCCCACTTGATCTGGGTGGCGGGGTTGGAGGCCCAGTCGCTGGACACCGAGCCCATCTTCTCGCCGGGCAGGGACTGCGGGATCCCGTAGGCCCCGGAGGAGGGGTTGACGGCCTGGTAGTCCCACTGGGACTCGCGGGTCCACAGGCGGTCCAAACAGGAGAACTGGTCCTCGCCCCAGCCGTAGGAGGACAGCAGGGCTTTGCCGATCGCCTGGGCGGAGGCCTTGGTCTTGCCGTCGCCCGCCTGGGCGATGGCGACGTCCTGAGGGGTGCCCTTGCCGACGACGACGACCTCGTCAACGCGCTTGGTCACGGCGACGCTGGAGAGGACCTCGCGGGAGACCTCCTGGCCGTCGACGCTGACGACCCGGTAGGTGACACGGGTGACGCCGTCGACGCCGGCGGTCTCGACCTTCTTGTCACCGGCGGCCAGGGATGAACTCTCCTTCTCCGAGGAGGCGTGCGGGTCGGCCACATCCTCGGTGAGGGTGGAGAAGGTCTCCGCGCCCGTCGTGGCGATGCCACCGCCAGCGTCGCCGGAGGACGCGCGAGCGGCGTGGCCCTGGGTGGTGGCGTCGTCGTCGACGGTCGATCCGAGGGCGGCCAGAGCGGGGGAGGCGGATTCGTCGGCCGCGTCCTCGTGGGCGTTGACGGCGGCCCAAGCGCTCCCGGACACGGCGATGGACAGCGCAGTGGCCACGCCACCGGCACGGGCCACGACGGGGCCCACCGAGGTGCGCGCCGGGCCCTCGGCCCGCCTGCGGCCGTGGCCTGCCTTGCGGTCCGCGGTCAGGGACCGGGCGGCGAGAGCTCCGAGTTCGGTGAGCGTAGTATTCAGGGAACTACTGTCGGAGTGACGACCCACGGTATTGACTTCCTATCACTCGGGGATGGGCTTCACGCTAACCGACACCCCGTCTCGTGGGCAATGCTCCCCATCACATCCCCTTCGCCGCGACCTGATCGCTCGAAGGGGGCGCCGTCCCTTAGGCGCATGCGCCTTGACAGGCCCGCGCCCCCTCAGCGCGGGGCCGGCGCGCCGGGCCAGTGCCCATAGACCTCGGTGGTGGTGGCCTCCAGGCGCTCGCACATGACGCGCTCGTCCAGACCCCGCTGCTCAGCGAGGAAGCGGACGGTGTCGCCCATGAGGTAACTGGCGTTGGGCCGCCCGCGCCAGGGCTTGGGCGGCAGGTAGGGGGCGTCGGTCTCCACGAGCAGGAGATCGTCGGGCACGATGGCGACGGCGTCGCGCAGCGCGCCGTTGGAGGGGTAGGTGAGGGGGCCGGCGATGGAGGCGTACCAGTGGTTCTCCGCGCAGGCCTGGGCGAGCGGCGCTCCGCCGCTGAAGCAGTGGAGCACCGTGCGCTCGGGGGCGCCGTCGGCCAGGAGGACCTCGACGCAGTCCTCGTGGGCGTCGCGGTCGTGGATCTGCAGGGGCAGGTCGAGCTCCTTGGCCAGGGCGATATGGGCGCGGAAGGCCTCGCGCTGGACGGCGGCTCCGCGCTCGCCGGTGCGGAAGAGGTCCATGCCGGTCTCCCCCACGGCGACGACGGCGGCCCCCGCCGCTCGGATGAGCGCCTCGAGTCGGCTCATGGCCTCGTCGAGGGGCTCGGCGTGGTGCTCCTCCGCGCGCGGCTCCAGGCCGTCGGGCCCGATCTCGCGCACCCCGGCGTGCAGCACGGCCTCGTTGGGGTGGATGGCCAGCGCCGCGCGCACCCCGGCCAGGGCGCGGGCGAGGCCGATGCTCCCCTCCCACGCGGGGGCCTCGCAGGCGGAGGTGATGATGCGGGTGATGCCGCGCGCGGCAGCCCGCTCGACGAGCTCGGCCGCACTCAGCGGCGCGTCGGCCCCGGGGCCGCTGGGCGGCAGCCCAGGCACGGGCAGGTGCGCGTGGTTGTCGGTGACGGGCGCCGCCAGGGGCGCGACGGCGTCGGCGGGCGGCCAGGACCGCTCCCCGGGGGCGCGGCGGGAGCGGCTCATGCCCCGGTGACGTCGTCGGGGGCGGAGTCGGCGTAGCGGGCCAGCTCCTCCTCGACGATGGACTCGTCGAGCTTGGTGAACACGGGGGCGGGCTTGGCGATCGGGGCGCCGACGACGACCTCATGCCGTCCCCAGGTCGGGGCGCCGGTGTAGTCACCGGTGATGATGGGGTAGCCGGCGCGCCCATCGAAGTCGGCGGGCAGCACCTCGGGATCGAGCTCGGCCACCTCCTCGATGCGCGGCATGGGGGTGATCCGGCCGCTGCCGCCCAGGACGCGGTCGATGTCGTTGGCCGCGTGGGGCAGGAAGGGCGAGAGCATGAGGTTGAGATCGGCGACCGCCTGGGCGAGGGTGTGCAGGATGGTCGCGAGCCGCGCCTGGGTGGCCTCATCCTCGCCCTTGAGTTTGAAGGGCTGGGTGTCGGCGATGTACTTGTTGGCCTCCCCCACCAGGCGCATCGCCTCGGCGAGGGCGGCCTTCTGCCGGTGGGCGCGGATGAGGCCGCCGACGACGTCGAACCCGGCCTCGATGGCGTCCAGGAGCGCGGCGTCCTCCTCGGCCCGCTCACCGGGGGCGGGGATGGCGCCGAAGCGCTTGTGGATCATGGTGGCGGTGCGGTTGACGAGGTTGCCCCAGCCGGCGACGAGCTCGGAGTTGGTGCGGCGCACGAACTCGGCCCAGGTGAAGTCGGCGTCGGCGGTCTCAGGGCCCGCGGCGCAGATGAAGTAGCGAAGGGCGTCGGCCTGGTAGCGCTCCAGGAAGTCGCGCACGTAGATGACGATGCCGTGGGAGGAGGAGAACTTCTTTCCCTCCATGGTGAGGAACTCGCTGGAGACCACCTCGGTGGGGAGGTTGAGCGCGCCGAGCTCTCCGGAGCCGACGCCGGGCAGGCCCGCGCGGCTGCCCTGGCCGTTGTAGCCGAGCAGCTCGGCGGGCCAGATCTGGGAGTGGAAGACGATGTTGTCCTTGCCCATGAAGTAGTAGGACAGGGCATCGGGGTCGGCCCACCACTGCTTCCAGGCCTCGGCGTCGCCGGTGCGGCGCGCCCACTCGATGGAGGCGGACAGGTAGCCGATGACGGCGTCAAACCAGACGTAGAGGCGCTTGGAGGGCTGGTCCTCCCAGCCGGGGACGGGGATGCCCCAGTCGATGTCGCGCGTCATGGCGCGGGGGCGGATCTCGGCCAGGATGTTCTTGGAGAAGCGGATGACGTTGGGGCGCCACGTGCCCGAGGCCTCGCGCTCGTCGAGCCAGTCACCCAGGGCGTCGGCCAGGGCGGGCAGGTCGAGGAAGTAGTGGGTGGAGTCGATGAACTCGGGGGTCTCGCCGTTGATCCGCGAGTGCGGTTTGATCAGGTCGGTGGGGTCAAGCTGGTTGCCACAGGCGTCGCACTGGTCGCCGCGGGCGCCGTCGGCGCCGCAGATCGGGCAGGTGCCCTCGATATAGCGGTCGGGCAGGGTGCGGCCGGTCGACGGCGAGATAGCAGAGCGGGTGACCCGCTCGACCATGTAGCCGTTGTCCCGCACGGTGCGGAACATCTCTTGGACCACCCGGTAGTGGTTGCCCGCCGTCGTGCGGGTGAAGAGGTCGTAGGACAGGCCGAGGGCGACGAGGTCCTCGACGATGAGCCGGTTGTTGCGGTCGGCGAGCTCGCGGGCGCTCACGCCCTCGGCATCCGCGGCCACGAGGATCGGGGTGCCGTGCTCATCAGTGCCCGAGACCATGAGGACGTCGTGCCCCGCCATGCGCATATAGCGGGAGAAGACGTCGGAGGGGACACCGAAACCGGCGACGTGGCCGATGTGGCGGGGGCCGTTGGCGTAGGGCCAGGCGACGGCGGACAGGATGTGGCTCATGGGACAAGCCTATCCGCTCGCGCGCGAGGCGCCGTATGGTGGTCGCGGGCGCACTCCGGGGAGTCGGGGGCGCCGGGGCGCCCCCGGCGGCCGTCAACCGGCCGCGTCACAGGCTGGGGGCGGGGTCCGTCAATGGCGGAGCGCCAGGGCGCGCTCGTAGACGGCGTTGGGCCGCAGCCCACTGCCGCGCGCCACCTGGGCGGCGGCCTCCTTCAGGCGCATGCCGCCGTCGGCCAGTGCCAGCGCCGCCGCGGCGGCCTGCTCGGGATCGGCTGAGCGCTGCGGGGCCCCGGCGACGACGAGCACGATCTCCCCGAGCACCTCACCGGCCGTGGAGGCGGCGAGCTCGGCGAGCGTGGCCCGGCGCACCTCCTCATGGGTTTTGGTGAGCTCGCGGCACAACGCGGCGGGCCGCTCGGGGCCGAAGGCCTCGACCATCGCCTTAAGAGTCGCGTGGACACGGCGCGGGGACTCGAAGAGGACCATGGTGCGCCGCTCATCGGCGAGTTCGGCCAGGGCCCGGCCCCGCTCCCCCTGCTTGCGGGGCAGGAAGCCCTCGAAGCAGAAGCGATCGGAGGCCAGGCCCGAGACAGCCAGTGCGGTGAGGACGGCTGAGGGCCCGGGGGCAGCGCTTACGGGCACGCCCGCCTCGGCGGCGGCCACGACGAGCCGGTAGCCGGGGTCGGAGACGGAGGGCATTCCGGCGTCGGAGACCATGACGACGCTCTGCCCGGACTGGGCGGCCTCGATGAGCTCGCCGGTCCGCTGGGCTTCATTGTGCTCGTGGTACGCCACGGTCCTGCCGCCGATGCGCAAGCCGAGCCGCTGGGCGAGAGCCTTGACCCGCCGGGTGTCCTCAGCCGCGACGATGTCCGCCTTCTCCAGGGCCAGGCGCAGCCGGGCCGAGGCGTCACCGGCGTTCCCGATGGGCGTGGCGGCCAGGAGGATCTCGCCTGGCCGTGGGACATCGGCCCCCGGCGTGGCGGGTCCGGGAGCGCCCGCCTCACCGACACTGCCGGCGGAATCGCGCGGATGGGCCTCGTTCTCGGTCTCGTGGGCGCCCGGGGGCGCGGTGACGTCGCTCATGGGCCCAGTATGGCGCTCCCCTTTAGACTCGCCGGGTGACTGATAACAGGCATGACCATCCCGACGTCCCTGAGGTCGCAGGCCAGCCGGGCGCCGTCGACGAGCCCCCCTTCATGAGCGCTCCTGACGCCGAGACCGCCTCTCCTCGCGAGGAGTTGGAGCGCTGGACGGCTGGCGAGCGGCCAGCGCCCGCGGCTGCCCCCCTGACGGAGGGCCGCTCGGAGGACGATCTACGGGAGCGCCTCGGGCTGCGCCCCACCTCCTGGGCGCTCGCTGCCTCCCTGCGCGTCAATGGCTGGATCGTCACCGCGATCGTCACCCTGTTGGCGGCGGTCACGCGCTTCGTGGGGCTGTCCCACCCGCGGGGCCTCATGTTCGACGAGATCTACTACGTCAAGGAGGGCTACGCGCTCTGGCACGTCGGCTATGAGGCCGAGTGGAAGGAGGGGGCCGACGCCCTCTTCACCACGGGCGACGTCGCCCAAGCCCTGACCACGAAGCCCTCCTACGTCGTCCACCCCCAGCTCGGGAAGTGGCTCATCGGCTCGGGCATGGAGATCTTCGGCGTCAATTCCTTCGGCTGGCGGTTCATGCCGGCACTGGCGGGCGTGCTCACCGTCCTCCTCGTCACGCGGATCATGATGCGGCTCGTCCCCTCCCCGCTCCTGGCCGGCCTGGCGGGCTTTTTCCTGGCCATCGACGGGATCGGCATCACCGAGTCCCGGATCGCCCTCCTTGACAACTTCATCGGCCTGTTCGCCACCTGCGCCCTGTACTGCCTCGTGCGCGACCGCCAGTGGACGCGCGAGCGCTTGGCACGCGGCCTCGCCGGTCAGCCCGCGGGCAGTGTCCCTCCCCTGCTCCTGTGGCGGCCGTGGCTCCTGGCGACAGCGATCAGCCTGGGCCTGACCTGCTCGATCAAGTGGTCGGGCCTCTACCTCCTCGCCGCGGTGGGGATCCTGGTCGTGGTGTGGGACGTCTGCGCGCTGCGAGCGGTCAGGGCTCGCTCTTGGCGAGTAGTGGGCTTCCTCGGCAGGAGCCTGCAGGACTTCCTCTACCTGGTGCCCACGGCGATCATCGTGTACGTGCTCGGCTGGTTCTCCTGGTTCGCCCATCCTCATGCCTTCAACCACGGCTGGGCCGCGCAGCGGCGCGCGACCGGCCAGACACTGCCCCGGGCGTGGATGCCTGACTCCCTCAACAGCCTTCTCGACTACCACATCCAGATGTACCGCTTCCACGTGGGCCTGGACAGCAGTCACCCGTACATGTCGAAGCCGATCTCCTGGCTGGCGCAGTTACGCCCGACGCTCTTCTACTACCCTCCCAAGGAGGACCTGGGCGGCTCCTGCGGCTCCAGCCATTGCGTGGAAGCGATCTCCGCGATCGGGAACATCCCGGTGTGGTGGTTCGGCATTGGGGCGCTCGCCGTCATCGTCACGGTGGCGGTGGCGCGCCGCGACTGGAGGATGTGGGTGCCACTGATCGGCTATGTGGGCCTCTACGTGCCGTGGTTCCAGTACCCGGACCGCACGATCTTCTCCTTCTACACGGTGGCCTTCGTGCCGTGCGTCGTCATGGCGCTCGCTCTCGCGCTGGGATCGCTGTCCGGGATGATCCCGCCAGTGCCGGGCTCGGCAGCCGCTAGGGCCGAGGGGCGCGCCGTCATCGCGGGGGAGACGGGACCGGGCCTGCCGGCGCCCCGGGGGATCGTGGCGCGCTTCCTGGGCTTCGGAAGGTGGCACGGGATCATCAACCCGCGCTTCCTCACACCCACGTGGATCGGCGTCTCCGGGTGGCGCCTGAGGTATGAGGGGCTGGCGGCGATGGGCGTGGTCGTCTCGCTCTCAATCATCTTCGCCGTGCTGTGGTGGCCCCTGTGGACAGGCCAGAGGATCAGCTACGACTACTGGTACTGGCACATCTGGTTCCGGAGCTGGATCTGAATCAGTCGGCCGCGCGTTTCGACAGGCCGACGAGCCTCGTCGCCTGAGCCATCTCGCCCGCCGGATGTGGGCGGGATCGTGCGGCAGCGTCGTTCGCTGCTGCGGGGTGGGGGCATGTGGGCGCGCGTGGGCTCGCGCATGGGTCCGCGAAGGGCGCGGGACGGGCGCGGGACGGGCGCGGGCGGGATCGTGCGTGGGAGCGCGGACGCGCGGGCGAGGCGCGGGCCAGCACGAGCGAGCACGGGCCGCCCCACCCCACACAAACCGTCTCACCCCACACAAACCGTCTCACCCCCGGGATACCGCCTCACCCTGCAGAAACCGTCTCACCTCCGGGATACCGTCTCACCTCCGCAGATACGGCCTCGCCCCGCACAAACCGCCTCACCCCATAGATACCGTCTCACCCCCGGGATACCGTCTCACCCCCGGGATACCGTCTCACCCCGCAGATACGGCCTCAAACTGCGAGAATGAGGGCGCAACGCCGGGCCGAGACGGTATCCCCGGGCCCAGACGGTATCCCCGGGGGCAGGCGGTGTCCCCGGGGGCAGGCTCTCGCCTAGAGCCCCCGGGTGGGCGGGGTGCCGACCACTCTTTAGGCCCTCTTGGCGGACGCGGGGTGACGAAGAGGGGCAACAAAAAAAGGGGGGCCCCAGCCCCCCCACCACCGGGCCCCCCAGGGCCCCGCCACCGGGACCCCCGGGCCCTCCTGCTTATCGAGTGATCCCCGGGGCCAGAGCCATCCCTCGTCGCGCGACGCGCTGGTGACCGCCGATCAGGGAAGCGACCCATTTTTCAGGCCTGACGCGCCCCCGGGAACGGGACCGGTCACCGAAAGACTGATTCACCCTGTGAAGTCAGGGACCATCCACCATGGGGGTCAACGACATCGGAGCGCTCATCGACATCGAGGCCGGCAAGCCCGACCACTGGGGCCCAAGGACCGCCACCCCAAGCCAGCCACCGCAGCGTGGGCGGCCCCCGGCCCACGAGCGAGCACGAGCCAGCACGGACCAGTATGAGCCGCCCAACCCCCCCCCCGGGATACCGCCTCACCCCACACAAACCGCCTCACCTCCGGGATACCGTCTCACCTCCGCAGATACGGCCTCAAACTGCGAGAATGAGGGCGCAACGCCGGGCCGAGACGGTATCCCCGGGCCCAGACGGTATCCCCGGGCCCAGACGGTATCCCCGGGCCGAGACGGTATCTGGAGACCAAGACCGCAACGCCGGGCCGAGGCGGTATCCCCGGGGGCAGGCTCCCGCCTGGAACCCCCGGGTAGGCGGGGTGCCGACCACTCTTTAGGCCCTCTTGGCGGACGCGAGGCGACAAAGCAAGACAACAAAAAAGGGGGGCCCCAGCCCCCACCACCGGGACCCCCGCCCCCCCCCCTAAAAGGGGCCCTCGCCCGCCCCCGGGCGCGCAGACGCAGGCCCGGGGACCCCCGGGGGTGGGGGGCACCAAAACAAAAAGAGTGGTGGGCCCTGTCTTAGCGCTCAACACACCCCCTTCAAGACCTGCCGCACCGCTCAGCGATACAACACCCTTTAGGACGCGTGGAACAACCCAGAACAGGGCCCACCACCATCATGTGTATGCCCGGCGGTGTCCTACTCTCCCGCCCCCTGGCAGGGACAGTACCATCGGCGCTGGGGGTCTTAGCTTCCGGGTTCG
>NZ_VWPE01000002.1:0-266807 GCF_009829635.1 Actinomyces sp. zg328 | reverse complement strand
GGGCCCCGGCGGGGGCTCGCACCGCGCCCACCGGGGCCAGCCCCTGCGCGGCCGCGGTGCGCGCGCCGCCCGCGTCGGCGCGGAGGGCCCCGAGACCGCCGATGGCGTCATCGCCGCGCCCATGCAGGCCATCATCACCCGCATCTGCGTCGAGCCCGGCGCGCGGGTGGCCGAGGGCGACCTCCTCATCGTCCTGGAGTCGATGAAGATGGAGAACTACGTCCACGCGCCCTATGACGGCGTCGTCGAGGAGATCGCCGTGGGCGCCGGGACGACCGTGAGCGCCGGGGACGTCCTCATCCGCTTCGCCCGCGAGGCCGCCACCGGCCAGAAGGAGGCCTGAGCCATGACAAACACCGCCAACCCGGCGCCCGCCACGGGCGCCACCCCCGCGGCCGGCGGGGGCTCGACGATGGCCGATTCAGCGGCCACCCAGGCCTTCCGCGAGCGCATCGCCCGCGTTGACGCGCAGGCCGAGGAGACCGCCGCGTCCCGCCAGCACGCCAAGGGCAAGCAGACCGCCCGGGAGCGCATCGACGCCCTCCTCGACGAGGGGACCTTCCTGGAGATCGGTCGCTACACCGGCTCCGGCGCCGGCGCCAAGGCCTGCCCCTCCGGCGTCGTCACCGGATTCGGGCAGGTCGACGGCCGCCAGGTCGCCGTCTACTCCCAGGACTTCTCCGTCTCCGGCGGCGCCCTGGGCTCGGTGGAGGGGGACAAGATCGTCAGCCTCCTCGACGACGCCCTGCGCCTGCGCATCCCCGTGGTCGGGCTTATCGACTCCGGTGGCGCCAAGATCCAGGAGGGCGTGGGTGCCCTGCGCCAGTACGGGCGCATCTTCAACCGCACCTGCGCCGCATCCGGCCTCGTGCCCCAGATCAGCGTCATCCTCGGCCCCTGCGCCGGCGGCGCCGTCTACAGCCCGGCCCTGACCGACTTCGTCATCGCCACCCGCGAGGCCTCCCACATGTTCGTCACCGGCCCCGACGTCGTGCGCGCCGTCACCGGTGAGTCGATCAGCGCCGAGGACCTGGGCGGGGCCCGCGTCCACGGCAGTGTCTCCGGGGTCGTCCACTACGTCGCCGAGGACGAGGCGGATGCCCTCGACCAGGTGCGCACCCTCCTGGCCTACCTGCCTTCCTCGGCCGAGCTCGAGGCCCCGATGTACGAGTACACCGCCTCCGACCGCGAGGAGGACGCCGTCTCGGCCGCGCGGGTCGGCGCCCTCGTCCCGGCCTCCACCCGCCAGGCCTACGACGTCGTCGACGTCATCTCGGCGATCGTCGACCACGGCGAGCTCGTCCAGGTCCAGGAGGAGTACGCGCCCAACGTCGTCGTCGGCTTCGCCTGCTTCGAGGGCCGCCCCGTGGGCATCGTCGCCAACCAGCCCCTCGTCGACGCCGGCACCCTGGACACCGCCGCCTCCGAGAAGCTCGCCCGCTTCGTGCGCTTCTGCGACGCCTTCGGCCTGCCCGTGGTCACCCTCGTGGACGTCCCCGGCTACCGGCCCGGTGCCGAGCAGGAGCACGCCGGCATCATCCGCCGCGGTGCGAAGGTCATCAACGCCTACGCCACCGCCACCGTCCCCCTGGTGACCGTCATCCTGCGCAAGGCCTACGGCGGCGCCTACATCGTCATGGGCTCCAAGGCCATTGGCGCCGACCTCAACTTCTGCTGGCCCGGGGCCGAGATCGCCGTCCTGGGCGCCGCTGGGGCCGTGGGCATCATCCACCGCCGCGAGCTCGCCGCCGTGCGCGCCGAGTCCGGTGACGAGGCCGCCGCCGCCGAGCAGGAGCGCCTGACCGCCGCCTACACCGACGCCGTCATCAACCCGGACAAGGCCGTGGCCATCGGGGAGATCGACGCCGTCATCGCCCCCGAGGACACCCGCGCCGTCATCGCCGAGTCCCTGGCGGCCCTGCGCGGCAAGCGCGGCGCGAGGGCCGAGGGCCACAAGAAGCACGACAACGTCCCCCTATGAGACCCCCGAACCAGGGCGCGGCGCCGGCCAGCGGCGGCGACCGCGCCGCGGGGCCGCTCGCGCCGCGCGCCGCCCAGACCAGCATGACCACCCAGTCCCGCCACTACGAGGAAGATATGAGCCACTCCACCACCGCGATCCCCCGCACCACCGCCGCCCGCCTGAGCGCCGGCGAGCCCTACGTCCTGGCCTTCGGCGGCCAAGCCACCCCCTGGCGCGCCGTCCTGTCCGAGCTCGCTGGGCTGGACCGCGCGCTCTCCGCCCGCCTGGCCTCCATCGACGCCGCCGTCGCGCAGCGCCTGGCGCCGGTGGCCACCGAGCTGCTCACCATCTCCCCGCGCGGGGCCCGGCTCCTCGACGACGCCGCCGCGCCCGTCATCCCGGCCCCCTCCGGCAGGGGCGCCGCCGCCGCGGACACCGCGGACGTCTCCGTCCCCGGCATCCTCCTGGCCCAGCACGCCGCCCTGGACACCATGCGCTCGTGCGGGCTCGACGCCGTCGGTGAGGCCGCCTCGCGCCCCGCGGGCGTCATCGGGCACTCCCAGGGCGTCCTCGGCGCCGCCCTGCTAGAGGCCCTTCAGGGCCCCGCTGACCAGAGCGAGGACCGCGCCGTCGAGATCCACGCCATCGCCCGACTCATCGGCGCTGCCGCCGCCCGCGCCACCCGCCGCCTCGACCTGGGCACCGTGGGCGAGTCCACCCCCATGCTCTCCGTGCGCGGCGTGACCCGCAAGGTCCTCGACGCCGTGCTCGCGCGCGTCCCCGCGGCTGCGGGCATCTCGGTCGGCGTCATCAACGGCCGCCAGGCCCACATCCTGTCCGGGCGCCCCGCCGACCTTGAGCAGGTCGTCACGGCCCTGGAGGCGGCCGCCGCGCGCAGCGCCAAGGCCCGCAAGGAGCGCCGCCTCGGCGGCGCCGTCCTCGCTCCCGTCACCGAGTTCCTGGCCACCTCCGTGCCCTTCCACACCCCGCTGCTGGCCCCCGCCGTCGAGGACGTCGTGGACTGGGCGGGCCGCTGTGGCCTCGACCAGGCCGCGGCCCGCCGGCTCGCCGCGGCCGTCCTCATCGACGTCGTCGACTGGCCCGCCACCGTCACCGGCGCCCTGGAGGCCGCCAGCGCAGAGGGCACCCCGGTGCGCACCGTCGTCGACCTCGGCCCCGGCGCCGTGCTCTCCCGCCTCACCGAGGCCGTCCTGGCCGGCACCGGCTCGACCATCGTGGCCGCGGGCACCGCCACCGCCCTCGACGAACTCGACCGCGAGGGCGCCGAGCCCACCCGCACCGTCGACCGCTCCCGCTTCGCCCCGCGCCTGACCCGCCTGCCCGACGGGCGCCTCACCGTGGACACCGCCTTCACCCGCCTGACCGGCCGCAGCGCCGTCATGCTTGCCGGCATGACCCCCACCACCGTCGACCCGGCCATCGTCGCCGCCGCTGCCAACGCCGGCTACTGGGCCGAGCTCGCCGGCGGTGGGCAGACCACTGGCCCGGTCCTGACCGAGAACATCGCCGAGCTCACCAGGCTCCTCGACCCCGGCCGGACCGCCGCGTTCAACGCCATGTTCATGGACCGCTACCTGTGGAACCTCCACCTGGGCGCCCAGCGGCTCCTGTCCAAGGCCCGCATCGGCGGCGCCCCCGTGGACGGCATCACGATCTCGGCGGGTATCCCCGAGTTGGAGGAGGCCACGGCCCTGCTCAAGCGCTTCCACGCCGAGGGCTTCCCCTACATCGCCTTCAAGCCCGGCACCGTCGACCAGATCCGCCAGGTCCTGGCCATCGCCCGCGCCAACGAGGACACCCCCGTCATCATGCAGATCGAGGACGGCCACGCCGGCGGGCACCACTCGTGGGAGGACCTGGACACCATGCTCCTGGCCACCTACGACGCCATCCGCGCGGTCGACAACGTCGTCCTGTGCGTCGGCGGGGGCATCGGAACCCCCGAGCGCGCCGCCGACTACCTCACCGGCCGCTGGGCCCTGGCCTACGGCACCGCCGCGGCCCCCGTCGACGGCGTCATGGTCGGCACAGCCGCCATGACCTGCCTGGAGGCCAAGACCAACGACGACGTCAAGCAGCTGCTCGTCGACACCCCCGGCATCGACCCGGCCGACGAGGGCGGATGGGTCGCCTCCGGGGCCTCCATTGGCGGCATGACCTCGGGCCTGTCCCACCTGCGCGCCGACCTCTACGAGATCGACAACTCCTCGGCCCGCGCCTCCCGCCTCATCCAGGAGCTCGCCGGCGACGAGGCCGCCATGGCCGAGCGCCGCGAGGAGATGATCGAGGCCCTCTCGCGCACCGCCAAGCCCTACTTCGGCGACGTCGAGACCATGACCTACCTGGAGTGGGCCACCCGCTACGCCGAGCTGTGCGTCGCGCCTCATGACGGGCGCGCCGCCGTCGAGGCCGACTGGGCCGACGAGGGCTGGTACGACCGCTTCCTCGACCTCCTGCACCGCGTCGAGGCCCGCCTGTCGCCCGCGGACCGCGGCTCCATTGTCACGCTCTTCGCCGACTACGACGACGTCATCGACTCCGACGCCGCCCTGGCCGCCCTCGCGGGCGCCTACCCGAGCGCCGCCACCACCCGCGTCGAGCCCGTCGACGCCGCCTGGTTCGTCGACCTGTGCCGCAAGCACCCCAAGCCGGTGCCCTTCGTGCCCGTCGTCGATGCTGACATCCTGCGCTGGTGGGGCACCGACTCCCTGTGGCAGTCCCAGGACCCGCGGTACACCGCCGACCAGGTCCGCATCATCCCCGGCCCCGTGGCGGTGGCCGGCATCACCACCATCAACGAGCCTGTCGGAGAGCTCCTCGGCCGCTTCGAGACCGCCGCCGTCGAGGCCCTGACGGCCGCCGGCGCCCAGCCGGGCGAGGCCGCCGGCCGCATCGGCGCCGGCTGGGGGCCTGACTCCGCCCCCGTGGCCGACGCCCTCGCCCTCGTGCGCACCTCCCCGCACGTGCTGTGGAACGGGCACCTGTCCATCAACCCCGCCCGGGTCCTGCCCGACGAGGCCTACACCGTTACCGCCCGCCCCGACGTGGCGGCCGACGCCTACGACCTCGACATCCACCTCGACACGCATTGGGACTCCACCCCCGGCGGGGACGCCATCCACGCCGTGCGCCGCCTCGTCATCCCGCTGCGCCTGGCCCGCGCCGCCGACGGCGCCGTCCCCCTGGTGGACCCCGGCCGCATCAGCGAGACCATGAACGACCTCCTGCGGGTCACCGCCGGCGTGGGCGCCACCTCCATCACCGGCGACTTCGTCGAGCGGCTCCCCGAGGTGCGCCCCGCCGCCGACGGCGCCACCGACGCCCTGGGCCGCCCGGTCACCCAGCCCTTCGGCACCGTCCACGCCCAGTTCACGCTGGCGGAGACCCTCGGTCACGACCACGCCGCGGTGACCGCCGACGCGCTGCCCACGGACCTGTCCGCCGCGCCGCTGGTGCCCGATGCCCTCCTCGGCCCGGCCTGGCCCGTCGTCTACGCGGCCCTGGGCAGCGTCATCGAGGACGGCATGCCGCTCATCGAGGGGCTGCTCGGCGCCGTCCACCTCGACCACACGATCGACCTGCGCCGCCCGCTGGCCGAACTCGAGGCCTGGGCGGGTGCCGGCGCCCGCGTGCAGGTCGACGGCTGGGTCGCCGCGCTGGAGGAGTCCAGCGCCGGTCGCGTGGTCGACGTGCGCCTGCAGATGACCGACTGCTCCGGCGGCGATGACGACGGCGAGCTCATCGCCCTGCTGCGCGAGCGCTTCGCCATCCGCGGCCGCGCCTCCGGCTCAGCCGTCCCCTCGGCCCCCGAGCCCGCCGGCGGGACCGGCCGCGCCACCGCGCCGGCCGCCCGCCGCCTCCTGCGCCGCGTCACCGCCACCGCGCCCGCCGACATGACGGCCTTCGCGCGCGTCACCGGCGACTTCAACCCCATCCACACCAGTTACCACGCCGCGAGGGTCGCCGGCATGGACGCCCCGCTCGTCCACGGCATGTGGCTATCCGCCACCGCCCAGCAGGTCGCCGCCGCGGCCGCGGCCGACGGCACCCACCACGAGCTCGCCGGTTGGACCTACGTCATGACCGGCCCCGTCGAGCTGAACGACGACGTCGAGATCAGCGTGGAGCGCACCGGGCTCGTGCGCGGCGGAGGCTACGTCCTGGAGGCCGTATGCCGAGTCAACGGCGAGGTCGTTTCGCGCGGCACCGCCGTCACCCTGCCCGAGCCCACCGCCTACATCTACCCTGGCCAGGGCATTCAGAGTGCCGGCATGGGACTCGATGAGCGCGCCTCATCCAGGGCCGCCCGCGAGGTCTGGGAGCGGGCCGACGCCCACACCCGCGCCGAGCTCGGCTTCTCCGTCATCGCCCTCGTGCGCGACAACCCCACCGAGATGACCGCCCGGGGCGTGACCTACCGCCACCCCGAGGGCCTGCTCAACCTCACCCAGTTCACGCAGGTCGCCCTGGCCACCGTCGCCATGGCCTCCACGGCTCGCCTGGCCGAGGCCGGGGCGCTCGTCGAGGGCGCCGCCTTCGCCGGGCACTCCCTGGGCGAGTACACGGCCCTGTCCTCCTACGGGCGAGTCATGCCGGTGGAGACCACCATCTCCATCGTCTTCCAGCGCGGCTCCACGATGCATTCTCTCGTCCCGCGTGACGAGACCGGGGCCTCCAACTACCGGATGGGGGCGCTGCGCCCCAACCAGGCCGGCATCCGCGCCGAGGACGTCGAGTCCTACGTCGCCTCCATCTCCGAGGCGACCGGCGAGTTCCTGCAGATCGTCAACTACAACCTGGCCGGCGTGCAGTACGCCATCGCCGGGACCATCAAGGGCCTGGACGCCCTGGCCGCCGACGCGCGCGCCAAGGCCAAGGCCCGCGGCGGCAAGAACCCCTTCATGCTCGTGCCCGGTATCGACGTGCCCTTCCACTCCGAGGTCCTGCGCCCCGGCGTGGCCGAGTTCCGCGCCCGCCTTGAGCAGCTCGTCCCGGCCGACCTCGACGTCGACCGCCTCGAGAACTGCTACGTGCCCAACCTCGTGGCCCGCCCCTTCGCGCTGACCCGCGAGTTCGCCGCCTCGATCCTCGAGGTCGTGCCCTCCGAGCCGGTCCGCGCCGCCCTGGATGACTGGGACGGCTGGTCGGCGCGCCGCACCGAGCTCGGCCGCCTTCTGCTCATCGAGCTCTTGGCCTGGCAGTTCGCCTCCCCGGTGCGCTGGATTGAGACGCAGGACGTGCTGCTGCGCTCGCCCGCCGAGGGCGGGCTCGGCATCGAGCGCGTCGTCGAGGTGGGCCTGGCGGCCTCCCCGACCCTGGCGAACCTGGCCAGCAACACCCTCAAGCTCCCGGCCCACGCCGGGCGCCACGTGACCGTCCACAACGCCCGCCGCGACGAGGCCCGCGTGCTCGCCACCGACACCGACCCGGCCGTTGAGCTCGCCGAGCCGGTCGAGGAGGCCCCCGAGGCGGCCCCCGCCCCGGCGCCCGAGACGGCTGCTGAGACGGCGCCAGTCGAGGCGGCCCCCGCCCCGGCCGCCGAGCCCGCCGCCGCGGCGCCCGCCGCCAGTGGCCCCGTGGACGACCTGACCTTCGGAGCCACCGACGCCCTGACGGTCCTGCTGGCCCACGCCTCGCGGATCCGCCCCGAGCAGATCGGAGCCACGGACACCACCGAGACCCTCACCAACGGTGTCTCCTCCCGGCGCAACCAGCTCCTCATGGACCTGGGCACCGAACTCCAACTAGCCAGCATCGACGGCGCCGCCGACGCCGACATGACGGCCCTGGCCGCCACGGTCGCCAAGGGCGCCCCCGGGTACAAGGCCTTCGGGCCGGTCCTGTCCGACGCCATCCGCACGAGCCTGGGCCGCATCCTCGGCCCCTCGGGTGTGCGCGCGGCGCGCGTGGGCGAGCGGGTCAAGGGCACCTGGGGCCTGGGCGACGGATGGGTCTCCCATGTCACCGCCGAGCTCATGCTGGGAACCCGTGAGGGAGCCTCCATGCGCGGCGACGACCTGGCCAGCCTCGGCTCCTCCGCGCCGCTGACCAGCGCCGGCGCCGTCGACGCCCTCATCGACTCCGCCGTCCAGGCGGTCGCTGGCGCCCACGGGGTCAGTGTCGCCAAGCCCTCCGCCGCCGGTGGTGCCGGGGGAGCGGTGGTCGACTCCGCCGCCTTGGACGCCTTCGCCGCCACCGTCACCGGCTCCTCCGGCGTGCTGGCCGCCACCGCCCGCACCATCCTCGACGCCCTGGGGCTGTCCGAGAGGGTGACGATCCCCGCGGACGCCGACGACGAGGCCGTCGCCACCCGCGCCGCCCTGGCCGCGATCGATGCCGAGCTCGGCTCCGGCTGGGTCAAGTCCGTCACCCCGGCCTTCGAGCCCGCCCGCGCCGTCCTCATCGACGACCGCTGGGCGAGCGCCCGGGAGGACCTGGCCCGCCTGGGCAACGGCGAGCTCGACCTCGACGAGGCCCACCGCCTCCTGCGCCCCGAAGCCTTCACGGGCCTGGGCCAGGCCGTCGCCGATCAGGCCGACTGGTGGGCTCGCACCCTGCGCGCCGGCGGGCTCGCCGACCGCGAGGAGCGCGCGGCCCTGGCCGTCTCCCTGGCCTCCGCCGCCCGCGCCACCGCCGCCCAGGGCGACGCGGCCATCCGCTGGGCCGACGACGTCGCCGTGGTCACCGGCGTGGCCCCCGGCTCCATCGCCGCCGCCGTCACCGGTGAGCTGCTGGCGGGCGGCGCGACGGTCGTGGCCACCTCCTCGCGGCTGAGCCACGAGCGCCTGGCCTTCGCCACGCGCCTGTACCGCGAGCACGCCTCCGCCGGCGCCCGCCTGTGGATCGTGCCCGCCAACCTCGCCTCCTACCGTGACGTCGACGCTCTGGCCGACTGGATCGGCAACGAGCAGGCCGTCACCGAGGGGGGCAAGACCACCATCGTCAAGGAGGCCCTCGTCCCGACCCTCCTGTTCCCCTTCGCGGCCCCCCGGGTCATGGGGACCCTCGCCGACGCCGGCCCCGCCGCCGAGTCCCAGACCCGCCTCCTGCTGTGGAGCGTCGAGCGGAGCATCGCCGCGCTGAGCGCCATCGGCACCGACACGCATGTGGACCACCGCCTGCACGTCGTCCTGCCCGGCTCCCCGAACCGCGGCACCTTCGGCGGTGACGGCGCCTACGGTGAGGTCAAGGCCGCGCTCGACGCCATCGTCAACCGCTGGTCCTCCGAGTCTGCCTGGTCCGGGCGGGTCACCCTGGCCCACCCGCGCATCGGCTGGGTCCGCGGCACCGGCCTCATGGGCGGCAACGACCCGCTGGTCGAGGCCGTCGAGGCCGCCGGGGTGCGCACCTGGTCCACCGAGGAGATGGCCGCCGAGCTCATGAGCCTGTGCGACCACGCCGCCCGCGCCAGGGCCGCCGAGCGCCCTGTCGAGGCCGACCTGACCGGGGGCCTGGGCGACGGCCTTGACCTCGTCGCCCTGCGCGAGTCCGCCGCCGCCTCCCTGGCGGCCGCCAAGGCCGCCCCCGCCGAGCAGCGCGCCGAGATCCGCGCCCTGCCCTCGCCGGTGGTGCCCACCCAGCCCACGGCCCCCCAGTGGGGCGACGTGGAGGCCGACCTGGACGACATGGTCGTCATCGTCTCCACCGGTGAGATCTCCACCTGGGGTTCGGGCCGCACCCGCCGCGAGGCGGAGCTGGGCATGAGCGGCGGGGAGGACGTCGAGCTCACCGCCGCGGGCGTCCTCGAGCTCGCCTGGGGCATGGGCCTGCTCACCTGGTACGACTCGCCGAAGGCCGGCTGGTACGACACTGACGGCGAGCGCGTCCCCGAGGAGGACATCTGGACCCGCTACCGTGACGAGGTCGTGGCCCGCTGCGGCATCCGCGAGTTCGTCGACGACGGCGTCATCGCCACCATCGCCGACGAGGAGGTCGCCGTCTACCTCGACCACGACATCACGCTGAGCGTGCCCGACGAGGCCACGGCCCGCACCATCGAGGCCTCCGACCCCGAGCACACCCTCGTGGCCCCCGACGCCGAGACCGGCGAGTGGACCGTCACCCGCCTGGCCGGGTCGCTGGCCCGCGTCCCGCGCCGCGCGGCTCTGTCGCGCACCGTGGGCGGCCAGTTCCCGGTGGACTTCAACCCCGAGCGCTGGGGCATCCCGGCGGCCATGGTCCAGGGCATGGACACCATTGCCTCCTGGAACCTGGTGACTGCCGTCGAGGCCTTCCTCGCCGCCGGCTTCACCCCGGCCGAGCTGCTCACCGCCGTCCACCCCTCCGACGTGGCCTCCACGCAGGGCACGGGCTTCGGAGGCATGGAGTCCATGCGCAAGATGTTCGTTGGCCGCCTGCTGGGCGAGGAGCGCCCCAGCGACATCCTCCAGGAGGCCCTGCCCAACGTCGTCGCCGCGCATGTCATGCAGTCCTACATCGGCGGCTACGGCTCCATGGTCCAGCCGGTGAGCGCCTGCGCCACCGCGGCCGTGTCCATCGAGGACGGCTGGGACAAGATCACCCTGGGCAAGGCCGACGTCGTCATCGCCGGCGCCATCGACGACATCTCGATCGAGTCGGTCGTCGGCTTCGGCAACATGAATGCCACCGCGGAGGCGGCCGCCATGCGCGCCAAGGGCATCTCTGACCGCCACTTCTCGCGGGCCAACGACCGCCGCCGCGGCGGCTTCGTCGAGGCCGAGGGCGGCGGGACGGTCATCCTGGCCCGCGCCTCCGTGGCGGCGCGCCTGGGCCTGCCCGTGGCCGGCGTGGTCGGCTTCGTCTCCTCCTACGCCGACGGCGCTCACACCTCCATCCCGGCCCCGGGCCTGGGGGCGCTGGGAGCCGGCCGCGGCGGCACCGACTCGCGCCTGGCGCGCGCCCTGCGCTCGCTCGGGGTGGAGGCCGACGACATCGCCCTGGTCTCCAAGCACGACACCTCCACGAGCGCCAACGACCCCAACGAGTCCGAGCTCCACACCCGCCTGGCGCGGGCGCTGGGACGCTCCGAGGGCAACCCGCTCGTGGCGGTCTCCCAGAAGACCATCACCGGCCACGCCAAGGGCGGCGCCGCGGTCTTCCAGGTCGCTGGCCTCACCGAGATCCTGGCCACCGGCGTCGCTCCCGGCAACGCCTCCCTCGACGTCGTCGACGCCCCGCTGGCCAAGGACGCCTTCTGGGTGTGGCCGCGCACCCCGATGCGGCTCGCCGGCCGCGGAGGGGAGTCGGGGCGCGTGCCCGGCGCCGGCCCGGTGCGCGCCGGCCTGCTGACCTCCCTCGGCTTCGGGCACGTCTCCGGGCTCATCGCCCTGGTCCACCCCGGCGCCTTCGAGGCCGCCCTGCGCAAGGCCGGCGGCCAGGAGGCCGTTGACGCCTGGCTCGCCTCGGCCAACGCCCGCCTCGCCGCGGGCACGCGCCGCCGCCGCGCCGGCATGATCGGCCGTGTCGAGCTCTTCGAGCAGGTCCAGGGACGCCGCCTCGGAGAGGCCAGCAAGAACCGCGACCCGCATGAGGTCGAGGCCGCCATGCTCCTGGACCCCGAGGCGCGACTGGGCGCCGACGGCGTCTACCACGCGGGGGAGTGACCCCGCTCGGCGCGGGCCCGGCGATCCCCTCAGGGGACCGCCGGGCCCGCGCCCGTACCCACCCCTGGACATCCAGGGACTTCGGTCCTACTCTTCTCACGTGCTGGGATGCTGCGCCGTCGCTGATGACGAGCGCCCGAGAATCGCCCAGCACCGACCACCCTCCTGGAGGCCCCCGTGAGCGAGACCACCTATCAGGCGATCGCCATGATCATCTACTTCGTCGCGATGATCATGATCGGCCTGTGGGCCTATACCCGCACCAACGACATCGATGACTACATGCTCGGCGGGCGCGACCTCAACCCCTTCGTCGCCGCCCTGTCGGCGGGCGCGGCGGACATGTCCGGCTGGCTGCTTATGGGCCTTCCCGGCGCCCTGTACGCCTCGGGCTTCGTGGAGGCCTGGATCGCCGTCGGTCTGACCATCGGCGCCTGGGTCAACTGGAAGGTGACCGCGCCACGGCTGCGCGCCTACACGGAGGTCGCCGGGGACGCCATCACGATCCCGAGCTTCCTCGACAACCGCCTGCACGACCCCAGGCGCATGCTGCGCTGGGCCTCCGGGCTCATCATCCTGGTCTTCTTCACCCTGTACGTGTCCTCCGGCATGGTGGCCGGAGGCGTCTTCTTCCAGTCCTCCTTCGGAATGGACTACCGGCTCGGCATGACGCTCGTCGCCGCGATCACCGTGCTCTACACGCTCGTGGGGGGCTTCCTCGCGGTGTCCTGGACGGACCTCGTCCAGGGCCTCATGATGGTCGCCGCGCTCCTGGCCGTGCCCATCGTGGGGATCGCGCGCGCCGGAGGCACCTCCCAGTTGGTTGAGCGGGTCAGCGAGGTCGATCCCAGCTACTGGGCCCTGTGGGGCCCCTCGGTGTCCACCATTGGCGTCATCTCAGCGCTGGCCTGGGGCCTGGGCTACTTCGGCCAGCCCCATATCATCGTGCGCTTCATGGCGATCCGCACCCCGCGCGAGGCCGTCCAAGGCCGGCGCATCGGGATCGGCTGGATGCTCTTCGCCGTGGCCGGCGCCGCCGGCACCGCCGTGGTCGGCGTAGCCGAGTACGGGCGCGACCCCTCGCGCCTGGCGGACCCGGAGGCCGTCTTCATCGAACTCGGCCAGCTCATGTTCCACCCGCTCGTCGCCGGCTTCATGCTCGCCGCGATCCTGGCGGCCATCATGTCCACGGTCTCCTCCCAACTGCTCGTCACCTCCTCGGCCCTCGTGGAGGACCTCTACCGGGCGCTGCGCAGGAACCCCCCCTCGGGCGGGCACCTCATCATCATGTCGCGCAGCGCGGTGCTCGCCGTCGCCCTCGTCGCGGCGGTGATGGCCTGGGAGCAGAACGACACGATCCTTGCCCTCGTCGCCTTCGCCTGGGCCGGCTTCGGGGCCTCCTTCGGCCCGACCGTTCTGCTGAGCCTCTACTGGCGCGGCCTGACCTCCGTCGGAGCCGTGGCGGGCATGGCCGCGGGCGCCCTCATGGTCATCATCTGGGGCAACGTCGACGGCGGCCCCGGCGGGATCTTCGACCTGTACGAGATCATCCCCGGCTTCCTGACGAATCTGGCCGTGGCCTGGGGCGTCTCCCGCCTGGGCACCCCGCACCCCGACGTCGCCGAGGAGTTCTCCCGCGCCGTCGCCGCCTCCCGTGCCTGAGGCGCCCCGCCTGCCCCGGCTTCCCGGTGACGGCGGCCCCGGGGGCCCAGACGCTCCCACGGGCATCGCGGGCGCGGTGGGCATGGACCTCGTCCACGTGCCGGGCCTGGCGCACCAGCTGACGATCCCCGGGACCGTCTTCGCCGAGCGGGCCTTCACCGCTCGTGAGCTGCGTGAGGCCCAGCGCCGCGCTGATCGCACCGGCGCGCTGGTCGCCGAGCCCCTGGCCGCCAGGTGGGCCGCCAAGGAGTCCTTCATTAAGGCCTGGAGCCAGGCGCTCGTTGCCAGGGCCCGGGACGGCCGGGGGGGCGGCGGCACCGCGCCGGTCATCGCCCCGGAGTCCGTGGACTGGCGCGAGATCGAGATCGTCTCCGACCGCTGGGGGCGCCCGTCGCTGAGCCTGACCGGCGCCATCGCCGACGCCGTCGAGTCCAGTCTCGGGCCCGGGGCGGCCTCCCCGGGGCACTGGCCGGTGTCCCTGACCCATGACGGGGACTGGGCCGCCGCCATCGTCCTGTGGGCCGGTGCCTGATCACGCGCTTTGTGCCCGCCGGGAGGCTACCGCCTCCACGCCAAGGCCGATACGTTAGGCATGACGGCGATGCGCCGTCGGAGAGGGGAGCACGATGATGAAACGCGCGCTCATCATCGTCGATGTGCAGAACACCTTCTGCGAGGGCGGCCACCTGGCCGTCACGGGTGGCACCGCCGTCGCCAGGCGCATCGCCGCCTGGCTCAACGGCGGGGCGGGCGCCCACTACGCCGTGATCGTCACCACCCAGGACTGGCACATCCAGCCGGGCGACCACTTCTCCGCCCACCCCGATTTCGTGGACACCTGGCCCGTCCATGCCGCCGCCGGCACCGACGACGCCGCCCTGCGGCCCGAGATCACCTCCGCCGCGCCGGGGGCCACCGCCTTCTACAAGGGCCAGTACTCCGCGGCCTACTCGGGTTTCGAGGGCCTTGACGCGCCGACCGCCGGGACCTACCTCGACCCGTGGCTGCGCGAGCGCGGCATCGGCGCGGTCGACGTCGCCGGGCTCGCCCTCGACTACTGCGTGCGCGCCACCGCCCTCCAGGCAGCGGCCCTGGGATACACCACCCGGGTTCTCACCGATCTCACCGCGCCCGTGAGCGAGGGCAGCGCGCCGGCGGTCCTCGCCGAGCTCGCCCTCGCTGGAGTGGAGGCGCTGGACTCAGGCGGAGCGGATCTCTGAGGCCGCCCGACCGCCCCGCCGGGCCAGGCCCTCGGCGCGGACCACGGGCCCGAGCTCGGAGAGCAGCATCGCTGTCAGCGCCAGGCCGCCGCCCACCAGCAGGCGCCAGGTCATGGGTTCCTGACCGGCGAGGATGGCGAACAGCGAGGCGAAGACCGGCTCGAAGGTCATGACCACCACGGCGCGGACCGCGCTCATCCGCGCCTGCGCCCAGGTCTGGACCAGCAGGGCCAACAGGCCCGAGGCCAGCGCCATCCACAGCAGCGGGCCCCACACGCTCCACGTCATCGGCACCCGTACCCCTCCCGGCAGCGCCGCCGGCCACAGGACGGCGCAGATCCCGAGCATCTGCAGCGCGGTCAGGCTCAGGGGGTCCCGCCCCTTAACGAGGCGGCCCAGGAGCACGATATGCAGCGCGTAGAGGAACGCCGAGGCCAGGAGCAGTGGGATGCCCGCGTCCAGGGCGAGGCCGTCGAGGCTCAGCGCGCCGACCCCGCCAAGCGCCAGAACGGCCGCCACCCACGTTGCCCGGGACACGCGCGCGCGCAGCAGGACCAGCGCGAGCATCGGCGTGATGACCACGTACAGGGCGGTGATGAAGCCCGCCGTCGAGGCCGGCGCATAGCGCAGCCCCACCGTCTGCGCGATCTGCGCCAGCCCGTAGACCGCGCCCACGCCGATTCCCGTGAGCGCCTGAGCGCGGCTCAGCGCCCGCAGTCGCCGCCCCGACAGTGCGCAGGCCGCGCCGCCCGCGATCGCGAAGCGCACCGCCAGGAAGTCTGCTGCCCCCACGTGGTCGAGGGCGTCCTTGAGCATGAAGAAGGTCGATCCCCAGATCGCGGTGACCAGGAGCAGGCAGGCCGTGGGGAGGAGTGAGGAAAGGAGCGCCGGTCCCGCCGCGTGGGACGACGCCGTCTCAGCGCTGGGCGGCATGACGACCTCCGGGGCGAAAGAGGGAACGGCTCACTCCTCCCGATGGTAGATCCGGAACCCCGCCCTCGCCGATCCCACGGCGCCCCGGCGCGCCTGGCCGGCCTCGTCACGGGGCCGATGCGTGGATGTCTCGCCCCCGTCGCGCCGTTGGGCGGTGCGGGCCTCCTCGGGGTAGAGTCACCCCAGCAACGTGCTCCGGGGTCGGTGGAAATCCGAGCCGGCGGTGAGAGTCCGCGACCCGAGCCCTTCGCCCGCCGGGCGGGACGGCTCGGCTGAGCCGGTGGAATTCCGGCACCGACGGTGAGAGTCCGGATGGGAGGAAGCACGGGGCGGCCGCGTGGGCCGGATAGGCCACGTGTAGGCGCCATCAGCGCCAGCCGCCACGGGAGCCGCGCCCTGAGCGCCGCTGGCCCACCACCCCGGAGAGCGCCCCCGGGGCCACCGGGGGAGAGCCCGGAGGAGAACCGAGGTGCGAGGCGGCAGCAGTCCCAGCGCCACGAGCGCGGAACGACCCTCGTGGCGTGGCAGGCGCCGGAGCGACGAGCGCGGCGGGCCCCTGCCCGCGCTACTGGTGGGCGCCGTCGTTCTGCTGCTCTGGCTCGCCCTCTCCCGCGGCGGCGCCATCCCGCAGATCCTTCTGCCGGACCCGCTGCGGGTCCTGGAGCGCCTGTGGCTGGCCACCACGAGAGCCGGCCTGCTGGACTACGCCTGGGTGACGCTCCGCGAGGCGGTCCTGGGCTGCGCCAGCGCGGCCGCCTTCGCGATCCCCCTGGCCTGGATGCTGCACCACTGGGAGCTCTTCCGCCGCGCGGTGCTGCCCTACGTGGCGGCCAGCCAGGCGGTCCCCGCGATCGCCATCGCCCCCCTGCTCGTCCTGTGGATCGGCTACGGCACCGTGCCGATCGTCGTCCTGTGCGCCTTCATGGTCTTCTTCCCGATCACTGTCACCGTCCTGCTGGGCCTGCGCGGACTGGACGCCGACGTGCTCGACGCGGCCCGGCTCGACGGCGCGCACGGCTGGACGATGATCATCCACATGGAGGCGCCCATGGTCCTGCCGGCGATCCTCGCCGGCGTGCGCACGGCTTTCACCCTGTCCATCACCGGCGCCGTCATCGGCGAGATGGTCATGGGTGGCGACGGCATGGGGCAGCTGCTGTCCATCCAGCGCGACGCCGTCGACACCACCGGCCTGTTCGCCACCATCACCCTGCTGTGCGTCATGGCCACCACCGTCCACTGGCTGCTGCTGGTCGCCGAGCACCGCAGCCGGACCGTCGCCGCCCTGCGCGGGAGGCGCGCCACCTGAGCCCCGACCGCTGACCGAACTGCCCCGCGACCCGTACTACTCAAGGAGAACACCGTGACCAGACAGTCCTCCCGCCCCCGTCTCACCCGCAGGGGCCTCATCGCCTCCGCCCTGGCCCTGACCGGGGGCGGCGCCCTGGCCGCCTGCTCGTCGGGCACTGCCTCCCAGGCCCTCCGGCCCGGCGGCGCGGCGACGGGCGGCCCGCTGACCATCGGGTTGACCTACACGCCGAACATCCAGTTCGCGCCCTTCTACATGGCCCTGGCCAACAAGGACTACGAGCCGGCCGTCAAGTTGCGCCACCACGGCGGCTCCGAGGGGCTCTTCGACGCGCTGCTGGCCGGCACCGAGCAGATGGTCATCGCCGGGGCCGATGAGGCGGTGGTCGCGGCCTCCAACGGCTCGCCGCTGGTGGTCATCGGCGGCTACTACCAGCGCCACCCGGGATGCGTCATCGCCCGCGAGGACTCCGCCGTCGCCTCGCTGGCCGACCTCAAGGGCCGGGTCGTGGGTCTGCCCGGGCGCACGGGGGAGAACTGGTACGCCCTCCAGGTGGCGTTGCGGAGCGCCGGATTGAGCGAATCCGACCTGACGATCCTCGAGATCGGCTTCACCCAGCAGGCCGCCCTGGCCCAGCCCAAGCCCAGCGCGGGGGACGCCTCCAGGCCCGACGCGATCATCGGCTTCTCGAACAACGACGCCGTCGGGCTCAAGGAGGCGGGAGTGGCCGTGCGCACCATCCCCATCGGTGATGACGTCCCCCTCATCGGCGCCTCCCTGGTCACCACGCGGGCGGTCCTGGAGGCGCGCCGCGCCGAGCTCGCCGACGCCGTCATGGCCTCCTCGCGTGGCATGGCCGCCTTCGTGGCCGACCCCGATGCCGCAGTGACCGCGACCCGCCAGTACGTGCCCGACCTGGTGGACGACGCGCAGGCCGCGCAGGCCCGCGCCGTCGCCGTGGCCACGGCAGAACTCATCGCCCCTCAGGGCTCCGACACCACCATCGGGGCGCTCGAGCGGGCCAAGGCGGCCACCATGATCGAGTTCCTGGGCACTCAGGGCATCCTCGGCCCGACGGAGGTCACCGCCGACGCCGTCTGCCAGCCGCTGCTCGCCGCCTGACGGGCGCGCCCCAGGGCTTAGAGGAAGCGCCCCGGGGCACGGTCAGAGCCGGCAGGCCAGCAGCTCGGAGACGAGGATCGCGCGGGCGCCCACCTCGTGGAGTTCATCCATGAGGCGGTTCATATCCGCGCGCGGCACCATGGAGCGCACCGCCACCCACTCCGGGTTCTGCAGCGGTGACACCGTGGGGGACTGGATGCCAGGTGTGATCTCGGTGGCCTGGCGCAGGCGGTTGATGGGCACGTCGTAGTCCATGAGCACGTAGGATCGCGCCCGCATGACGCCTTCGAGGCGCCGCACGAGCGTGGCCAGTCCCGGCTCACCCGCGAAAGCCTCGGTGGTGATGAGGACCGCCTCGCTGGTGAGGATCGGCTCGCCGAAGACCTCCAGCCCAGCGGCGCGCAGGGTGGTGCCGGTCTCGACGACGTCGGCGATGAGGTCGGCGACGCCGAGGTGGACGGAGGACTCCACGGCGCCGTCGAGGTGGACGGTGGCGGCCTCGATGCCCCGCTCGGCGAGGAACGCGCGCACGAGCACGTCGTAGGAGGTCGCGATCCGCTTGCCCGCGATGTCGGAGAGATCGCTCATGGCTCCGGCGGGGGCGGCGAAGCGGAAGGTGGAGCGGGCGAAGCCGAGGGCCAGGTGCTCGATGGCCTGGACGCCGGAGTCCAGGAGGAGGTCGCGGCCGGTGATGCCGGCATGGACCGTGCCCTGGCCAACATACACGGCGATGTCGCGGGGGCGCAGGAAGAAGAGCTCGACGTCGTTGGCCTCATCGCGGAGGACCAGCTCGCGCCCGGTGCGGCGCGCGCGGTAGCCCGCCTCCTTGAGTAGCGAGATGGCCGGGTCGGACAGGGAGCCCTTGTTGGGGACGGCGATGCGCAGCATGGTGGTGGTCCTTAGGGTCACAAGTACTTGTAGACGTCGTCGAGCGTGTAGCCCTTGGCGATCATCATGACCTGGGTGTGGTAGAGCAGTTGGGACAGCTCCTCGCAGGCGGCCTCATCGGATTCGTGCTCGCAGGCCATCCAGGCCTCTGCGGCCTCCTCCACGAGCTTCTTGCCGATGAAGTGGACGCCGCGGTCGAGCTCGGTCACGGTGCCCGATCCCTCGGGCCGTGTGGCGGCCCGCTCCTGCAACTGCGCGAAAAGATCGTCGAAGCGTGTCATCTGCCCAGGTTAGTCCACGCGGGCGCGCATCTCCGCACCGGTCTCACCGGCGCGGGGACGCGCGGGCCGGTGGTCGGGGGAGCGATCCGGGCCCCGCCGCGCCGGGCGGCCCGATCTACCGGGTGACGAGGGACGCTGCGTGCCTGCCCGCCGCGGCCGCCGCGATGAAGGCGGCCTCGTCGGCGTCCAGGTGCCGTCCCATGGTGGACAGGCGGATGCCGGTGGCCGCCTCCATGGCCTCCAGCGTCTCGCGCAGCCCCTCGGCCCGCGCCTCGACGAGCCGGTGCTGCTGGCCGCGCTCGCGCTTGCCGCAGACACGGGCCGCCTGCTCGCGGGCCCGGGCCCAGAAGCCCTCCATGCCGGCGGGGTCGGGCGCGCCCACCGGCACGACCACGTCGGCGCCGGCCAGGGCGACCCGCCCGTAGGCGGTGATCGAGTGGTGGGAGACCCCCAGGTGCCGGGGCCGGGCGTCCGCCTGGGACATGCGCAGGCAGGCCACCGGGTGCCCGCCGAGGGCGGCGGCCGCGTTGATGGCCTCCCCGCAGGCCACCCCTGAGAAGCCCCAGGGGGTGCCCGTGCCCAGGTTCCCCGGGCCCTGGATGACGACGATGACCTCCGCGCCCAGCACATGGCGAGCTGCGAGCAGGGCGTTGTGGACGGACACCGCCTCAAGGTCTCCGCCCCAGGCCTGACCGGCGGTGACCGTGCCGGCCAGCCATCCGGCGTCGACGAGCGCGGAGACCGCCCGCGAGTAGGGCAGGGGCAGGGCCCCGCCGTCGGTCATGACGTAGGCGGCCCGCGGGCCGGGCCCGGGAGCGGCGCCGGGGGAGCGCAGGCCCGCGAGGATCGCGGGCAGGCTGGAGTGGAGGTCCGCGACGACGACGGGCGCGCCGTCCAGCGCCCGCTCGCCGATGGGCGCCGCCAGGACGTGGTGGTGCTCCGTGGCCTGCTCGTCGACGCCGGTGACCATGACCTGGTCCGGCATGTAGCGGGCCTTGACGAGGTGGCCGCCGGGCGCGGGGTCGGCGGGCAGGACGTCGAGCCGAGCCGTCACCATGGCGTGCCCTCCGGTGCCCAGGCGGCGCGCCAGCGCGGAGACCTCCAGGCGGACGCGCTCACCGGGCCCCGGCAGGCCGCCGAGCGCCTCATAGGCGACCGCCCGGCAGAACTCGCCCGCCACGAGCGCGGCGGCGCCCTCGGGGGCGGCGGTGATCCGCGCCTCAAACTCGGCGCAGCGCCGGCCCGGCGCGCCCCAGGCCCGTCGTAGGGAGGCGATCTCGGCATCGCGCAGCATCATGGCGCCACCATAGATGAACCGCGGGCCGCCAGCGGCGGCGGGGCCTACGCTTGGAGGCGTGCCCACGACCGCCATCCCCGCCGAGGAACGGCAGATCAACCTCCTGCTCGCCCTGCGCGCTACCCGAGCGGGCCTGACCGCCGCGCAGATCATCCGGGACGTGTCCGGCTACGACCCGGCCGGCGGCGCCGCCGCGGCCCGCATGTTCGAGCGGGACAAGGACGCCCTGCGCGAGCTCGGCATCGCCATCCTCACCGAGGGCCCCTCCGACGCCGTCCGCTACCGCGTCGACGACGCCGACTACGCCCTGCCCGCCATCCACCTCGATTCCGCCCAGGCCAGCGCCCTGGCCCTGGCCGCCTCCGCCTGGTCCGACGGCGCCCTGCCCGCCGCGGCCCGCCGGGCACTCACCAAGCTGCGCGCCGTCGCCGACACTGGCGGCAGCGCCCTGCCGGACCTCACCGTCGACCTCGCCGGCCACGAGATCCCCCTGGCGCTGCTGACCGCCATCGAGGAGCGCCGCGCCGTCGCCTTCGACTACGCCTCCTCCTCGCCCGGCAGCTCCGGGGCCACGCGGGCCCGTCGGGTCGATCCCCACCGGATCACCCGTCTTGAAGGCGCCTGGTACCTCGACGCCAGGGACCGGGACGCCGACCAGCCCCGCAGGTTCCGCCTCGCCCGCATCCTCGGCCCCATCACCCCCATCGGCCCCGCGGGCGCCTTCGAGCCACCGCCCCCCGCCGCCCCCGGGCCCAGGACCGCGCGGCTCGCCGTCATGCCCGGAAGGGCCCTCGGCCTACGGGCCCGAGCCCAAGGCGCCCCGCCCGATGACGCTCCCGACGAGCGGTGGCGGGGGCGCGATGTCATCCGCGTCCCCTACGCCGACCCCTTCAGCTTCGCGGGCGCCCTGGCCGCGCTCGGCGAAGCCGTCGTCGTCCTCGGGCCCACTGACCTGCGCGAGGCTGTCCTGGCGCATCTGCGCGGGGCGGCCGGGCTCACGGCCGAGACCGTGACCGAGGGGGAGGACTGACATGGCCCGCACACCCGCCGCCGCGCGCCTCGTCCGCCTCCTGGCCCTGCCAGCATGGGTCGCGGAGAACGACGGCGCCACCATCGCCGAGGCCGCCGCCCATTTCGAGGTCGACGAGGACACGATCCGTCGTGATGTGGGCACCCTGTGGGTCTCCGGCCTGCCCGGCGGCCTGCACGACGACCTCGTCGACTTCTCCGCGACCGCCTGGGAGGCGGGCCGTCTCAGTCTCAGCCAGGCCCAGGGCCTCGACCGCCCCGTGCGCCTCTCCCACGAGGAGGCAGTCTCCCTCCTGCTTTCCGTGAGGGTCCTGCGCGGCGTGCTCGGCGCCGATGCCGGGGCCGCCACCGCCCTGGGCGGCGCCGAGAGGGCGCTGGCCTGCCTGCTCGGCCCAGCGGCGCCCCCGCCCGACGACGACGCCCTCGGCGCTCCCGAGGCGCCCAGCGGGCCGGCCGCCCCCGACGAGCCCGGTCCTGCCGGTCCGGTCCCACAGGCGGCCCCCGCGACGGTCCTCGCCCAGGTACGCCGCGCCCTCGATGAGGGGCGCAGGCTCCACCTCTCCTACGTCTCGGCCACCGACGCCCCCTCCGAGCGCGACGTCGACCCCATCGCCCTGCGCTCCGATGGCTCCACGCTCACCCTGACCGCCTGGTGCCTAACCGCCAGGGCCGAGCGGAGCTTCCGCCTCGATCGCATCCTGGCCGCGAACGTCCTCAGCGCCCCGGGCACCACCCACCGGAGGCGACGCGGCCCCGGCCACGAGCAGGACCCGACCGGGGCCCCCACGGCAGAACTCATCCTCGAGCCCACCGGCCGCTGGCTCATCGAGCAGCTGCCGCGCACCCGCGCCGAGATCCTCGACGACGGGGCCATCCGCGCCGTCGTCGAGGGGCGGGACTGGGACTGGCTGCGCGGCCTCGTCCTGTCGGCCGGGCGCCACCTGCGCTTTGTCGCTCCCGCGCGTCTGGCCCGGAGCGCGCGCGAGGCCGCTCTCGCCGCGCTCGATGCTTACGCCGACGGTGGAAACCCCCCGGCCGGGGCGGAGCGGTGAGCGGGGCCCTCATCGGGGCCCGCTACACTCAGGTGCGATCACGTCGCGCATCGTCAAGCGGAAGCAGGAATCATCATGGGAGCACTCAAGCCCTGGCACTGGATCGTGCTGCTCGTCGTCATCCTCCTCGTCTTCGGGGCCGGCAAGCTGCCCGAGATCGCCTCGAGCCTCGGCCAGTCGATGAAGGTCTTCAAGAAGGAGGTCAAGGAGCTCCGCGAGGACGACGCCCCCGCGCAGCTCCAGCAGCCCCAGCAGGGCACCTACTACACCCAGCCCACCCAGCCGGGCCAGGCCGCCCCCCAGCAGAGCGCCGAGGGCACCAACCAGCAGTGAGAGCCTGGCGCCACGCAGCGCCCCCACGGATCCACCCGGATCAACGCCGCAGTTGAGCGGCCAGACACACCCGCCGTCGCAGGAAGCAGCCCATGGTCACCGTGCCCAAGGCCTCCAAGGCCCGCCGCAAGGACAACCCCGAGGCACGCATGTCCATCGGGGATCACTTGCGCGAGTTGCGCAACCGCATCGTCATCTCGGCGATCGCGATCGTCGTCGGCTCGATCGTGGGCTACTTCCTCTACGAGCCCGCCTTCGCCCTCATCACGCGCCCCATCTCGCAGGCGAACGCCAAGGGCGCCAACCTGTCGCTCAACTTCGGCACGGTGCTGTCCTCCTTCGACATCCGCCTGCGCGTGTCCATCTGGCTCGGCTTCATCCTCTCCTCGCCCATCTGGATGTTCCAGTTCTGGGCGTTCGTCGGCCCGGGCATGACGCGCAAGGAGAAGCGCTACGCCTGGCTGTACTGCGGCATCGGCGCCCTCCTGTTCCTCGCCGGCGTCGCCCTGGGGGTCTGGATTCTCCCGCACGCCATCGACATCCTGACCGGCTTCATCCCGGCCGGGGCGACCACCGGGTTCATCGACGCCAGTCCCTACCTGTCCTTCGTCACCCGGATCATCCTGGTCTTCGGCCTCACCTTCCTGCTCCCCGAGGTCCTCGTGGCGATCAATCAGTTGGGGCTGGTCAAAGGCCGCACCCTCCTGCGCGGCTGGCGGTGGGCGGTGGTGGGCATCGTGGCGCTCATGGCCGTGGCCAACCCCCTGCCGGACCCCTGGTCCATGATCTTCATGTCCATCCCGATCATCGGCCTGTACTTCGGGGCCTGCGGGATCGCCATCCAACACGACAAGCGCCTCGCCAAGCGCCGCGCGGCCCTCGACGCCGAGCTCGACGCGGCCCTCGCCCGCCCCTCACGATCCGCGATCGAAGCCGGGCCGGGATCGGCCTCCTGAGCCGCGCGCTCCCCGATGCCGATGACGCCGTCCCGCCACTCAGACGCCCCCGCCCCGCCCGCGGAGCGATACGCCGCAGCCCGCCGCCGCCAGGCCGCCTCTCGCACCGAGCTCGCGGCTTTCGCCTCAGGGCTCGGCTTCGAACTCGATGACTTCCAGGTCGCCGGCTGCCAAGCGCTCGAGCGCGACGAGGGCGTCCTCATCGCCGCCCCCACCGGCGCCGGCAAGACCGTCGTCGGGGAGTTTGCCGTCCACCTGGGGCTGGCCAAGGGCCTCAAGACCTTCTACACCACGCCCATCAAGGCCCTGTCCAACCAGAAGTACCTCGACCTGACGCGCCGCCACGGCGCCGAGCGCGTCGGCCTGCTCACCGGTGACACCTCGATCAACCCCCACGCCGACGTCATCGTCATGACCACCGAGGTCCTGCGCAACATGCTCTACTCGGGCTCGCGCGACCTCGACCGCCTCGGCTACGTCGTCATGGACGAGGTCCACTACCTCGCTGACCGCTTCCGCGGCCCGGTGTGGGAGGAGGTCATCATCCACCTCGCCCCCGAGGTGCGGGTCGTGTCCCTGTCCGCCACCGTCTCCAACGCGGAGGAGTTCGGGCAGTGGCTCGGCGAGGTGCGGGGGAGCACCACCGTCGTCGTCTCCGAGCACCGGCCCGTGCCGCTGACCCAGCACATGATCGTGGGACACAGGCTCCTGCCCCTGTACTCCCACGGCGGGGGAGCCCCCGAGGCCGCCCCGGGCAGTGCCGGAGGCGATAACGGCGCCCCGCCGTCGGAGCCCGCTCCGCCCCTCAACCCCGATCTCGTCAAGGCGGTGCGCGCCGCCCAGCGGGCCGCCGCGGCCGAGGGCGCCGCCTCCAAGAGCCGCGGCGGGGATGGCCCCCAGCCCTGGAGGCGCGGCGGCCGGGCCCCCCGGCGCGGCGCGGGCGGTGCCCGGCTGGGGCGCCTCCGCCCGCCCTCGCGCCTGACCGTCATCAGCGCCCTCGAGGCGGCCGACCTCCTGCCCGCGATCGTCTTCGTGTTCTCCCGCGCGGGCTGCGAGTCCGCCGTCAGCCAGGCGATGGCCGGGGGAGTGGACCTGACCACCCGGGAGGAGGCCGAGCGCATCCGCGAAGTCATCGACCGCCGCACGGCCGGCATCCCCACCACGGACCGGGGCGTCCTCGGCTTCCACTCATGGGCCTCGGCGCTGGAGCGGGGCGTGGCCGCGCACCACGCGGGCCTGCTCCCGGTGTTCAAGGAGACCGTTGAGGAGCTCTTCAGCGCCGGCCTCGTCAAGGTCGTCTACGCCACCGAGACCCTGGCGCTGGGCATCAACATGCCCGCGCGCACGGTCGTCCTGGAGTCGCTGCGCAAGTGGAACGGCTCCGCGCATGTCACCCTCAGCCCCGGCGAGTACACGCAGCTCACCGGCCGCGCGGGGCGTCGCGGCATCGACACCGAGGGCCACGCAATCGTCCTCGCCGCCGACGACGTCGAGCCCTCCCTGGTCTCCTCACTGGCCTCGCGGCGCACCTATCCGCTCGTCTCCGCCTTCAGACCCACCTACAACATGGCGGTCAACCTGCTGGGCCGCACCAGCCGCGAGCGGGCGCGGGAGGTCCTAGAGTCCTCCTTCGCCCAGTTCCAGGCCGATCGGGGCGTCGTCGAGCTCGCCGCGCAGGCCCGCCGCGAGCGCCGCGGCCTGGAGGAACTCGAGGCCCGGATGACCTGCCACCTCGGGGACTTCCGCGAGTACGCCGCCCTGCGCCAGGAGATCGCCGAGGCGGAGGCAGACCTGTCCTCCGAGCGCCGCTCAGCCCGGCGCGTCGAGGCCGGGCGATCCATGGCCTCGCTGCGGCGCGGCGACGTCGTCGTCTACCGCAAGGGGCGGCGCTCCCGGCACGCGGTGGTGCTCTCAGGCGGGGAGGACCGCACCGGGGCCCCGGCGCTGACCGTCCTGGGGGAGGACGGGCGCGTGGTCACTCTCAGCCCGGACACCTCGCCCGACGGCGTCATGAGGCTCGGCTGTCTGCGCGTGGCCAGCAGCGTGGACATTCGCCGCCGGGAGCACCGCGACCGGCTCGTCGGGCGCCTCGTCGACGCCATCCGCTCAGGCACGCTCTCCGAGGCGCCCGTGCGCAAGCGCCGCCGCACTGGCCCCGCCCAGCGGCGCGGCGAGGCGGACAGCCGCTCCCAGGTGACCACCGCCGAGCGCATCGAGGACCTGCGGCGCCAGGCGCGCGCCCACCCGTGTCACGGCTGCCCGGACCGCGAGGAGCACGCCCGCGTGGGGCGCAAGTGGGCCAAGGCCCGTGCCGAGGCCGCCCGGATCATGTCCCGCATCGAGACCCGCACCGGCACGATCGCTCGGCTCTTCGATGCCGTCTGCGAGGTGCTCCTGCAACTGGGCTACCTCGAGCCCGTTGAGGAGGGGCGCCCTGAGGCCGAGCTGCGGGTCACGAGCGCCGGGCGCCTCCTCGCCCGCGTGTACGCCGAGAGGGACCTGCTGATCACCGAGTGCCTGCGCTCCGGGCTCTGGGACGCCCTGGGGCCGGCCGAGCTCGCCGGGGCGGTTTCGGCCTGCGTGTACGAGCCGCGCTTGAGCGCGCAGTCCCTGGGCCTGCCCGTCTCCCCGGGCAGCAGGCTGGGGCGGGTCCTGCGCGGCGAGCTGCGGGTCTCCCGGTCGATCAACGACCTGGAGGGCCTGGGGCGCATCGCCCACTCCCCGGGTGCCGAGCCGGCCCTGGCCGGGGCCGTCGCCGCCTGGGCGCGGGGAGCCGAGCTGGCCGAGGTCCTCGACGCCACGGATATGACCGCCGGGGACTTCGTGCGCTGGGCCAAGCAGCTCCTCGACGTCCTGAGCCAGCTCGCCGGACTCGTCCCCGAGCCGGGCGCGGACCCGCGTGACGCGGAGGCGCTCACCGCGCTGGCGCTCACCGCCGCGGAGGCGAGCCTCGACGTCGGCAGGGGAGTGGTCGCATGGTCCGGGGTGTGAGCGCGGGCGCTGGCCGGGACCTGGGGGAGCGCCTGGCCCGCGCTACGCGGAGGATGATCCTGCCCACCGCCTGGGCGACCGCCTCGGGCTTGGCCCTGACCTCCGCCTTCGCCCCGCTGGACTGGTGGTGGGCGGCGCCGGTGGGAGTGGCCGGGCTCGGCATCATCGCGCGCGGGCGGACGTGGGGGAGGAGCGCCTGGCTCGGCTTCGTCGTCGGGCTGGCCTTCTTCGCCCCCCTGCTCCACTTCACGGTGCCCGCCATGGGCAACGCCCTGGGCTGGGTGGCGCTGACGATCACCGAGGCCGCCTACCTTGCGCTTCTCGGCGCCGCCTGGTCCTGGGTGAGCAGGCTCGGTCCGCTCGACGACGGGCGCGGGGAGGGCAGCGGGTCGGGCTGGCGCGGCGCCGCCGCCCGGGTGACCGCCCTCGCGGTGCTATGGGCCGCCGTCGAGGAGCTGAGATCCTCCTGGCCCTGGGGAGGCTTCCCCTTCGGGCGCCTCGCCTTCGCCATGGCCGACTCCCCACTCCTGCCCCTGGCCTCCATCGGAGGCGTCACCGGGCTCGGCCTGCTCGTCGCGCTCATCGGCGCCCTCCTGGCCGAGGCCGCCCGCGCCCTGCGCCACGGCCCGGGTCTGGGGGCGCTGACCGCCCTCATCGCCGCGGGAGCCGCCGCCGTCGCGCCGCTAGCCATCCCCATGCCCTCCCGGGCCGAGTCCGGCACCCTGCGCCTGGCCGCCGTCCAGGGCAGCGTCGCCGACGCGCGGGACTCCTACGACCGCGCCCTTGAGGTCACCGGCAAGCACGCCGATGAGACCACCCGCCTCGCGGGCGAGATCGGCCCGGGGGCCGTCGACGCCGTCGTCTGGCCGGAGAACGCCGCCGACCTCGACCCGCGCGACCACTACGCGTCCGCGCGGCGCATTGACCAGGCCGCCCGGGCTATCGGCGCCCCGATCCTCGTCGGAGCGGTCAAGTACGAGGACGATGCGCGCTACAACGACCTCCTCATGTGGTCCCCGATCACGGGAGCGGGCCCGTACTACCGCAAGCACCGCCCCGTGCCCTTCGCCGAGTACGTCCCCCTGCGCTCCTGGATCAGGAGGGTGACCACCCAGGTGGACCGCATCGGCGTCGACATGCTCCCCGGGACCGGCCCGACCACTCTCGCCGTGCCATCGGCCTCCCAGGGGCGGGACGTGGCACTGGCCGTCGGCATCTGCTTCGAGGTCGCCTACGACGATCTCCTGCGCGACGGCGTCCGGCGGGGAGGCGAGGCGATCATCATCCCCACGAACAACGCCAACTTCATCGGCACCTCGGAGACCGGCCAGCAGATCGCCCAGGGCCGGGTGCAGGCCGTCGTCCACGGCCGTGCC
The DNA here is from genome assembly GCF_009829635.1 of Actinomyces sp. zg328. Classification (NCBI taxonomy): domain Bacteria; kingdom Bacillati; phylum Actinomycetota; class Actinomycetes; order Actinomycetales; family Actinomycetaceae; genus Actinomyces; species Actinomyces sp. zg328. The sequence continues at coordinate 238,790 of NZ_VWPE01000002.1, read as the reverse complement.
GTCCTCCAAGTCTCCACCACCGGCATCACCGCCGTCATCAGCCCCCGGGGGACCATCGAGCAGGAGCTCCCCGGCAATGAGCAGTCCTCGCTCGTGGCCGATCTCCCGCTGCGGACTACTCTGACCATCGCCGACCGGCTCGGGTACTGGCCCGCGCGTCTGACGCTGATCGCCGGGGCGCTGCTCGCCATCACCGGTATGGTGTCCGCTGGACGACGGCGCTGGGCCGTCCGCGCCCCGCGGGGCGGATCCCGGCAGCGCCGTCGCGCCTCAGGCTCGGCTCCCAGCAGCGGGCGATCAACGACCACACGGAGGAAGCGGACGTGAAGGCACTCGTCGTCATCCCCACCTACAACGAGATCGAGTCACTGCCCGTGGCCCTGGACAGGGTTCGCGAGCACGCCCCGGCCGCCGACATCCTCGTCGTGGACGACAACTCCCCGGACGGCACCGGCGACCTCGCCGATGGCCGCGCCGCCGCGGACGAGCGGATCCACGTTCTGCACCGCGCCGAGAAGAACGGCCTCGGCCCCGCCTACCTCGCCGGATTCTCCTGGGGACTAGGCGCTGGTTACGAGTTGCTCGTCGAGATGGATGCCGATGGCTCCCACCGCGCCGAGGACCTCGCCCTGCTCATCCAGCGCGCCGAGATGGCCGACGCCCCGGATCTCGTCATCGGCTCGCGCTGGGTGGCCGGGGGAGCCACCGAGGGATGGGACGCCAAGCGCGTGGCCCTGTCCCGTGCGGGCAACTTCTACATCAACGCCATGCTCGGCCTGCGCGTCAAGGACGCCACCGCCGGCTTCCGCGTCTACCGGGCCGACTTGCTGCGCCGCATGGACCTCTCGGCGATCGAGGCCCTCGGCTACGGCTTCCAGGTCAACATGACCAAGCTCGTCGACGAAGCCGGCGGGCGGATCGTCGAGATGCCCATCACCTTCATGGAGCGCGAGGCCGGCCAATCCAAACTCAGCGGCGGCATCTTCACCGAGGAGCTCGCCCTCGTGACCCGCTGGGGCGCCGCCAAGCGGGGCGCCCAACTCGCCGGCCTCGTCTCCACCGCCGCCCACCGCCTGCGCGGCAGGTGAGCGCGGCCCTGACGGCCCAGCGGGCGCTCCGGCGCCGCGGAACGGCCGGGGCGCGGCAGCGCGGCCCCGGAAGCACCTGCGAGCACAAGGGCGGCCGGGCCGGCTCCTCATGGGAGCCGCCCGGCCGCGCCCGTCTCTTCGGGGCCTGGCTTTGAGGGCGCTCAGAAACGCTCGCGATAGATCTCGCCGGTGCGCAGCATCTCCAGGCGCTCGTCGAGGAGGACCTTGAGCTCGTCCATCTCCCGGCGCTCCAGGAGCATGTCCCAGTGCGTGCGGGGAGCCTTCTTGGGCTCATCGGACTCCGGCTCGTCCTCCTCGCCGAGGCGCACCGCGGGAAGACCGCACTCGGGGCACTCCCAGGTCTGGGGGACCTCCGCCTCCATCGCCATGGGGACCACCGTGACATGCGCCTCAGGGCACTCGTAGGTGATCTCCTGCCGCTGAACGAACTCGACGCCCTCCTCGGACTCCATCGACTTAGCGCCGATGGTCATGCCTCGCAGTGCGCGGTCTGCCATGCCTGTGCCTCCTGGGTACGGTGAATCGGGGCGCCGTCCCGCCCGATCACCGCGCGGGTGAGGGGCCAAGGGGCGGCCGACGCCGTGGACCTCAACACGGTGAGGGCCGGGAGTGTTCCCGGACCGCGTCGGGCCAGCCCACATCATAGCGTTCGCGGGCGCGCGGCCCCATCACGTGAGATGCTGCGGTCATACCCTGAATGAATGGCTGGAGGAGGCCCTGATGTCCGACGCCATGACAGTTCTGCGGCCCACGGCGCGCGGCTCGCGGGCGCGCCTGAGGCTCTGGCCCGGGCGGCGCGCCGAGCCAGTGGGCCTGTGCCTCGTGGTCCCCGGCCTGGGTTACACGGCCTCCATGCCGCTGCTGTTCTGGCCGGCCACCGCCCTCACCGAGGCCGGGTGGGCGGTGGTGGCCCTGGAATGGGACGAGCCGCCGAGCAGCCTGGAGGAGCTGGAGAGTCAGGCCCACTGGACGCGGTCCGCGTCCAAGCGCATGACCGGCCGGGAGTCCCCGATGCTGATCGTCGGCAAGTCATTGGGCACTCGACTGGCCCCCTGGGCGGAACGCGAGGCGATCCCAGCGGCCTGGCTGACCCCCGTGCTCGACGACGAGGCGGTCCTGACCACCCTTGAGCTCGGCAAGGCGCCCGCGCTCGTCGCCGGCGGAACCGCGGACCCGGTGTGGCGCGGCGGTCCCCGCCCACGGATGGACCTGGAGGTCCTGGAGTTCCCCCAGGCGGATCACTCCCTGCTTATCGCGGGCGACTGGCAGCGCTCCATGCGGATCCAGAACCGCATCACCTCGCGCGTCCTCGATTTGGCCGCCAGGGTCGTCGCGCGGGGCTAGCCGCGCGCAGCCCTCTCATCGTTCACCGATAATGGACATTATGTCATTTCGTGTCGACGAGGGAATCCCCTAGCCGGCGGGCAGGCCTTCTGGTCCCGCCGCCTCAGACGCGCTCTCCCGCCGTCGCCATGGCGAGCACCAGCCGACGGGCCCGGATGGCCGCCATCATGATCGTCGTCCCCACGACGACGCCGAAGGCCCCCAGTGGCCACAGCACGAGCGCGGCCGCTCCGCGCCCGAGAATGATCGCGAGCAGCCCGACGCACGCCAGGACGGCTCCCGCGCCGATGCCCGTGCGCCACACGGGCGCCAGGAGGTCGCGGCCCAGCGGGTCCGGGACGCCCTCGGCAAACGCGTCCGGGCGGCCGGCGAACCGGTCGCGAGGCGCCTGGATCGGCGCCCCCGACTCGTCGATGTAGATCGTCTCCATCGTCCCCGTCCCAGTCTCGGCGGACCTACTACTTTCGGCCATGATTCGGACGTTAGAGTTGCGACCTTCGTCGAAGCCCTGAGCAACCTGTGAGGAGGCTGGTAGTGACCCGCGCCGACACGGGAATGACATAAGTGAGAGCCTTCGGGCCCGTCCGCGCCCCGTTCTCGTGGCGCTCACACGCCGGCCCGGTCTCGCTCGGTGGCGGGCCTGCGCGCGCAGCCCCGTCGACCCGCGCGGTCGCGGTCATCGGCCTACGCTCTTGCCATGACGTCGTCACTAGACCCGCCCGCAGGACCCGACGGCCCCACGGTCCCCCGGCTGGCGCCCCACCCCACCGCCGTCTTCCTCGGGGACTCCGTGGTCACGGGCTGGGACTCGGTCAGCCACCCCCGCAACCGCTTCTCGTCGCTGGTCTGCGAGCACCTGCGCTGGCGCGAGGTCAGCCTGGCGGCCGACGGCATCGGCTTCTTTTGCCGGCGCGGTGGGAAGTTGCCCGGGGGCGGCCGCTCCCCCTCGTGCCGGGACACCACTTGGTTGGAGACGGTCCTGCGCGCCGAGCCCGATGTCGTCACCATCTGCCTCGGGCTCAACGACGCCGCGCTCCTGCCCTCCCAGAGGGACCTCGTGGAGGAGGCCATCGAGCACGACTTCGCCTTCCTGGCTGAGCGCCTTCCGGGCGTTCCCACGATCGCCGCCCCCTACTTTCCCGCCCTCGGCATCGGCCCGCGCTTCGGCATCGTCCACCGGCTCGTCCACGACCACGCCACCCGCCTCGGCCTGGCCTCGACCGACGCAATGAGCACCGCGATCGACGGCGACGAGAACAAGCTCGCGATCGACGGGATCCACCCCAACGACGCCGGTCACGCGGCCATCGCCCGCGCCATGATTGCCATCTACCGCGAGATGGTCCCCAACCTGGTCCCCACTCCCCCGCCCTCCGGCGCGCCGTCGCGCGGCGCCCCGCTGTAGCACTCCGGCGCGCGCGGGCATAGGCTTGCCCGCGGTTTCCGTCCAGACGTCAAGACAAAGGAGTTGCTGTGCCTCAGCGCCGAGAGCCCACGCTCGCCGATGTCGCCGAGCTCGCGGGCGTCTCGCTGACCACGGTGTCGCGAGTGATCAACAACCGCGGTTACCTCAGCGAGGCGACCAAGGAGCGGGTCGGCGCCGCGATCGCGGAGCTCAACTACCGGCCGAACCAGGCTGCCCGCGTCCTGCACGGCATGGCCACCCGGAGCATCGGCGTCATCGTCCCGACGGTGGCCCTTCCCTTCTTCGGCGAGCTCGCCGCGCAGTTGGAGATCGCCTTGGCGGAGCACGGCTACCGCATCCTGGTGTGCAACTCCCAGGGCCGCGCCGAGCGCGAGCGAGAGTACCTCGACCTGCTCGTCTCGCATCGTGTGGACGGCATCATCTCGTCGGCCCACAACGAGGACCTCGCTGATTACGGCACCGTCCGCATGCCGTTGGTCATGATCGACCGCGACCTCTCCCCCGCCATCCCCAACATCCGCTGCGACAACGTCCGGGGAGGCTCCCTCGCCACCGAGCACCTCCTCCAGCGAGGCTCGCGCCACCCGCTGCTGCTCACCTCGCGCGCGGGCAGGCGCAACGGCCGTGAGGCGGGCTATCGGTCCGCGCTGGCCCTGGCCGGCATCGAGGCCCAGGTCGTGGCCGTCGACTTCAACACTCCCGAGCCGGAGCGAACCCAGCGCATCAACGACGAACTGACCAGCCGGCTTGGCGGTTTCGACGCCGTCTTCGCCACCGATGACCTCACCGCGGCCGGCGTCGTGGAGTGGGCCCGATCAGTAGGCCTGGGCATCCCCGAGGACCTGCGAGTCATCGGATTCGACGGCACGCGGGCGATCCGCCAGGCAGTGCCGGGGCTGACCACCATCCGACAGCCCATCGCCGAGCTCTCGCGCCGTGCTGTCGCCGAGTTGCTGGCCCAGATCGAGGCGATCCACGACGGCGTTGAGCTGCGCGCGCTGGAGATCGCCCCGATCGAGCTCCCCGTCGAGCTCGTCGTCGGCCGGACCACCTGAGCCGCGCGGCCTCATCAGCGCCGCGGACCGGTCTCGCTCTTGTTTTCGACCGGTCTCGCTCTTGTTTTCGACCGGTCTCGCGCGGGGAGCCGGGCCCGTCGCATTCCCGCGATGGGCCCGGCTCCCCGATGGTCGTGGGCCGGCGGCAGGCTCGCTCAGCCGTGGTTGACGCTGAACAGCGCGTCTCCGCGCGAGGCATCACGGGTCCCGGCCTCGGAGATGCCGGAGAACCTGTCACCGTTGGACACGACGATCGGCGTGACGATCTTGTACCCGGCCGCCTTGACCGCCTCCCAGTCGACCTCCACCAGCGGCGTGCCGCGGCGGATGACGTCGCCCTGGTGGACCTTCGGGCTGAAGTGCTTGCCGTCGAGCTGGACGGTGTCCATGCCGACGTGGATGAGCACCTCCACGCCGCTGGCGGCGCGGATGCCGTAGGCGTGGCCGGACGGGAAGGCCACGATGACCTCGCCATCGACCGGGGAGACCACCGGGCCCGCCGACGGGATGACCGCCAGGCCCGGGCCGAGCAGCCCCTGGGAGAAGACGGCGTCCTCCACCTCGGACAGCGGGACCACGCGCCCCTCGATGGGCGAGGTGACGGAGAAATCCGCAGCGGCCTCGGCGGGGAGCTCGGCCTTGACCGCCTCATGGGGCTGGCCTTCGGCGGTGCGCTCGTGGATGGCCTCCGCCTGGGCCTCGAGCACGGCCTCATCCTCGACGTCGCCGTCGGCCAGGGAGGCGGCTCCCTTGGCGGTGCGCGAGTACAGGTAGGTCCCACTGAAGGCGAGCACCGCGACGAGGGCCTCGAGGGCGAGGTAGGCCGGGATGTGCTTGGGGACCAGGGAGACGAAGCCCACGAATCCCGCGGCGCCGAGCGCCTGGCTGCGCACATCGAACAAGGACACCAGGGCGGCGCCGATGGCCGCCGAGCCCACGCCGATGAAGAACGGCCAGCGCAGGCGCAGGTTGACGCCGAAGATCGCGGGCTCGGTGATGCCCAGGAGCGCGGAGACGCCACCGGCGCCGGCCAGGCCCTTCATCTTGGCGTCCTTGGTGCGCAGGAAGACCGCGATGGCGACGGCGCCCTGGGCGACGTTGGCCATGGAGGCGATCGGGAAGATGAAGGAGCCGCCGGTGTTGGCGATGTCCGAGATCAGCGGGATCTCCACCGCCGGGAAGGACTGGTGCAGGCCGGTGACGACGATCGGCGAGTAGACGAGGCCGAACAGCGCGCCGCCCAGGGGGCCCAGCGTGTTGTACGTCCAGTCCAGGCCGTCGGTGATCCAGATGGACAGCTGGCGCGTGATCGGACCGACGACGACGAAGGTGAGGAAGCCGGTGCCGAGCAGCGTGATAAGCGGGGTGAGGAGGAAATCGGCCGTGCCGGACAGCCGCTTGTGCAACTGCTTCTCGATGACCGACAGGAGGTAGGCCACGCAGATGATCGGGATAACCATCGCCTGGTAGCCGATCTTCTGGACCTCCAGGCCGAACAGTTGCCAGCTGGGCGCGGCCCCCGTGAACTCCCAGAACTTCGCGGCCGCCTCGGGGTTGCTCATGTCGTAGGCGCTCAGCAGGGAACTGGAGACCATGGCGGCGCCCATGGCCCCGCCCAGGTAGACATTGCCACCGAAGCGCTTAGCGGCGGAGAAGCCCACGAGCACGGGGAGGAACGCGAAGGCCGCCGAGGAGATGAGGTTGATGAGGCCGGCGTAGTCGGCCAGCCAGGTCCACCGGGCCTGGAGCGACATTTCGCCGAAGAGGCCCTCGGCTGTCAGGACGTTGTTGATCGCCATCATGAGACCGCCGGCGATCAGGGCGGGCAGGATCGGGACGAAGATGTCCGCGATCATCTTGATGAACCGCGAGGCGAGGTTGCCGGACTGGGCTGCCACCTGCTTGGCCTCATCCTTCGAGACCTCCTTGACCCCGCCGGTCGCGATCATTCGATCGAAGACGTGGTCCACATCGCCGGGGCCGACGATGATCTGGTACATGCCGCCGGCGATAAAGGTTCCCTTGATATCGGGGTCCTTGTCGAGGGCCTTCTGATCGACCTTGTCCAAGTCCGCCAGGACAAGTCGCAGGCGCGTCGCGCAGTGCGCGGCCGCCGTGATGTTCTCCGCGCCGCCGACGTAGGTCAGGACGTCGGTCGCCACCCGGGCGTGATCCATTGCCACCCGGTGCCTCCTCTCAGTGGTCGGCACTGCCAGGCGCCATCCTCCCAGTCACCGGGCGCGGCGGGCCGCGAGATCGGGATCCTGGGGATGGGATGGGGCGCCACGGGATCATCGATGACCCCCTGGCAGAACCTGTGTCAAACGTGAGTCACAGTACCGTTGCGCGCCCACCCGGGCAAGGCCGTTCTGCCTGCTGGGCGGTGCGAGGGCCGAGGTCGCCGTCGGCGCTCTCATGGACCGCCCGCGCCCGCCCACCGGGCCCCGCCCGACGCGCCCACGCCTCGGTGGGGCTCGGCCCTATTCGCCCGGGTCACGCTAGGCTCAGCATCATGACAGCCGAGCGCCCGCGCACCTCAGGGACCCTGCCCGCCTCCTCCTCACGCGGCCGCCGCCAAGCCGGGGCTCCGGCCTCCGGCGCCGGCTGGCCCGGCCCCTCGCTCGGCATCGACTTGGGCACCACGCGCACGGTGGTGGCCCGCGCCGACCGCGGGAACTACCCGGTCGTGCCCTTCACCGATGAGCACGGCGACGCCCAGGAGTACCTTCCCTCGCTCACAGCCCTGACCCCGGACGGCCTGCTCCACGGCTTCGCCGCGCGCGCCGCCGCCCGCGACGGCGCCCCGCTGCTGCGCAGTCTCAAGCGGCGCCTGGCGAGCCCGCGCATCACCCCGGCCACCGAGGTCGAGCTCGGCGGCCAGCGTTTCACCGTCCTGGAGATCCTCACCGACTACCTGCGCCACCTGCGATCCCAGCTCAAGGCGGCCCCCGGCATGGACGACGCCGACCCCGGCGCGCGAGGATCGAGCGTCTCGGTCGCCGTCGCCGTGCCGGCCCATGCCTTCGGCGCCCAGCGCCTCCTGACCCTCGAGGCCTTTGGCGATGCCGGCTTCAACGTCATCGCCATGCTCAACGAGCCCAGCGCGGCCGGATTCGAGTACACGCACCGCAAGGCCCGCACCGTCTCCTCCAAGCGCACCCGCGTGCTGGTTTACGACCTGGGCGGCGGCACCTTCGACACCTCGCTCGTGGACGTGCGCGGTGTCGCTCACGAGGTGCTGGCTTCGCGCGGCCTGGGGGACCTCGGCGGCGACGACGTCGACCTCCTCCTCGCCCAGCTCGCGCTCGAGCGCGCGGGCGCGCGGGAGGAGGACCTCGATGATCGCGAGGTCTCCGATCTGCTCGACCAGTGCCGCGACGCCAAGGAGGCGCTCTCCCCCCAGACCCGGCGCATCGCGCTGGACGTGCGGGGCAAGGACGTCATCATCCCGACGGCCGAGCTCTATGACGCATGCAAGCCCCTCATGGAGCGCTCGCTGGACGTCATGGAACCCCTCATCGGCCGCCTCGCCGACGGCGACCCGGATCTCACCGAGGTCGCGGGCGTCCACCTGGTCGGCGGGGGCTCCGCTCTGCCCCTCGTGCCCAGGATGCTGCGCGAGCGCTTCGGCGCGAGGGTCCACCGCTCCCCCTACCCCGGGGCCTCCACCGCGATCGGCCTCGCCATCGCCTCGGACCGCGATTCCGGCTATGACCTCATCGACCGCCTCTCGCGCGGCTTTGGTGTGTTCCGCGAGGCCGATGGCGGCCAGCGCACGACCTTCGACGCCATCCTGGGTGAGGACGCGATCCAGGCCGGCGCCACCCGCGAGGGCACGGTCATCACCCGCCAGTACACGGCCGTCCACAACATCGGTCGCTTCCGGTTCGTCGAGTGCGCGGGCGTGGACGCCGACGGCGAGCCCCGCGGCGAACTCGCCCCGTACCAGGAGATCATCTTCCCCTTCGACCCCGCCCTGCGCGATGAGGACCTCTCCGGGCGCCCTGTCGAGCGCACGGGCGCGGGGCGCCGCGTTCAGGAGCGCTACGAGATCGACTCCGCGGGCCTCGTCCGGGTGACGATCACCGACCTCGAGGACGGCTTCTCACGCCACTACGTCCTGGGCCGCCAGACCGCCTGAGGCCCTTGGAGGCGCGTCGGCGCCCCGCTGGCCCCCTGGAACGGGGCGGCGGGGCGCCTCATTAGGCCGCGATGGGCGGCGCGGAGTGGGGGCCATCCAGTGGGATCCCTCCCCCATCACCCCCAGGGGCTGGAGGCGCGCGATCGCGGGGAGTGGATCAGCCGGCCTGGCGCTTGGCGGCCCGGCGCTTGGCGAGCTCATCCTCGACGACGGGCGCCTCAGCGTGGTCCACCGGGAGTTCGGCGAGCGATCCCTCGATCTCATGCCAGACCCGGCCGACGGCGATCCCGAAGACGCCCTGCCCGCCCTGGACGAGGTCGATGACCTCGTCGGCGGAGGTGCACTCGTAGACGGAGGCGCCATCGCTCATGAGGGTCATGGAGGTGAGGTCCTCGACCCCGCGCTCGTGGAGGGCGTCCACCGCCGTGCGGATCTGCTGGAGGGAGACGCCGGTGTCGAGCAGGCGCTTGACGATCTTGAGCAGGAGGATGTCGCGGAAGGCGTAGAGGCGCTGCGTGCCCGAGCCTTTGGCGCCGCGCACCGTCGGCTCGACCAGCCCGGTGCGGGCCCAGTAGTCGAGCTGGCGGTAGGTGATGCCGGCGGCGCGGCAGGCGACCGGCCCGCGGTACCCCGAGGAGGTGTCGAGGTCCGGAAGGGTGTCACCGAAGAGCATGCCCTGGACGAGTTGCGGTGCGGGTGCGTGGCGACTCGCTTCGTTGGCGCTCACAGGGCTGCTCCTCACGGATCGGTTACTGGCTCTTGGATCGCGACGGGCTGCCGTCAACGACCGCATGCCCCACGATAGAGGGCGATCCGCTCCCACTCAACGAAGGGCGCGCCGGGCGGGGCCCCTCCATTGGATGTCAATCTCAACCTCAACTCAAGGGATGACGGCGGAAGGCCGGTTTTTCGCTGGTATTCGAGGGCTTCATCGGCACACTAAACAGTGTGGGCGTGATCGCCATCACCTCAATATTCACATCTGTCACACGTGTCCCGCGTGTCGCGCCGGGTGGCCCCGGGTGGCCCCGGATCCCGCCCTCATCGGGTCGGGGGTTCCTCCGGGATGGCGGTGGCCAGGCTCCGGCGCCAGCGCGCCATCCGCTCGTGCGTCGTCTGCTCGCCCAGGTCCACCCCGCGCAGCCTCAGCAGCGTCTCGGAGGCGAGGATCGGCCGGTCCAGGGCGCTCGCCAGGACGAGGGCGTCGCCCGGGGCGCAGGGGACCTCCCCTACCTCTCCGCGCTCGTCCCTTCCGGCGATGGCCAGGCCGCAGACGAGGCGGGCATCGGCGTCGACCCCGAGCCGTATCTGGAGCAGGGAGCCGCCCAGCACCTGGACGCTGCGCGCCAGCAGGCTCACCCAGTCGGGTCGCGTGGAGGGAGCCGGCTCGGAGAGCACGAGCCCCTCGCGCGCGGTCACGGGGACGGCGATCATGCCGGGGCCACCGGCCTCGACGAGGATCGCGACGAGGCCGGTGGAGGCTTGGGTGGATCGGATGCCCACGAGATGCATGGGGCGCACACCACAAGGCTACGGGTCAGTCGGGCGCCGCGTCCGGCGAATGGGCGCACCGACTCATCAGCGACTCTGGCCCTCGCCGTTGCCGGGCCCGCCGGGAGGCCTCCCGGCTCAGGACAGGGCGCGCACGGCCAGGTGCAGCAGCTCCCCGTGCAGCTCGCCGATGAGGCCGGCGAGCCGGGTGGCCGAGTCCTCGGCCGCCGTGGCCGAGCGGCGCCGGGCGGGCCGTGTGGCCTGATCGATGGAGTCAGCCGTCCGCTCCGCGCTGGTGCGCACCGACCGCAGGTTGCGTAGGGGCAGCCCCAGGCGCGCGGCCTCCAGGGCCAGGCGCGTGATGCGCAGGGCCTGGGGCGCGAAGCGCCCGCGGGCATCCGCGGCGATGAGGCCTGCTGAGATGAGTTCGTTGACATCCGCCTCGGAGGCCCCCGTGAGGGCCCTGAGGTCCTCCAGGCTCATGTCGGCTCCCTCGACGGCGCGCCCCCGCGAGGCCACCACCCGGGCAACGGGGGCCGGATCCGGCGCCGAGGCGGAGGCGTCCATGTCCTCCAGCCTCTCGCGGATGACGCCCAGCGGCAGGTACTCATCGCGCTGGGCCGTCAGGGCGAAGCGCAGCCTGGCGACGTCGGCCTGCGAGTAGCGCCGGTAGCCGTTGCCGATCCGGTGCGGCGAGATAAGCCCCTCAGTCTCCAAGTAGCGCAACTTGGACACCGACAGCGCGGGAAACTCGGCCCTCAGCGCCTCGACGACCTCGCTGATCTTCATCGTGGCCTCGCGGGAGGCACCGCGAGGCCACGGCCCCGGAGCCCCCTGCCCGGCGGCGGGGCCCTGCTCGCGGGATCGACTGGGCTGGCTCACTGGGCGGCCGCGGCGGGGCCGGGGTGGTAGGTCATCCGGAACTTGCCGATCTGGACCTCGTCGCCGGCTCGCAGTGCCGCCTGCTCCACGCGCTCCCTATTGACGTAAGTGCCGTTGAGCGACCCCGAGTCGCGCACGGCGTACCCGCCGTCGACGGCGGAGAAGATCGCGTGCTTGCGGGACACCGTCACGTCATCGAGGAAGATGTCCGCGCGGGGATGGCGGCCCACTGTCGTCTGCTGGGCGTCCAGGAGGAATCGCGCCCCGGTCACCGGGCCGTGCTGGACGATGAGAAGCGCCGTGCCCGCAGGCAGGGCGGCGATCGCAGCCCGGTCCTGAGCCGAGAGGCCGGTGACCTGGACGTCGATATCGGCGGAGAAGTCGATCGCGCCGAGGGTCTGGGTCGACGTGGTGTCCGAATCCGATGGAATGCTCGTCATCGTGGCCCCCTCTGGTAGGGCGGCGCTCGTCGCGCCGCGATGGGCCCACAATACCGGTCACCGCGCGCCGTCGTCGCGCCGTTGTGGCTCTCACTCCCTCATCGAACGCGGGAATAAGGCGCCGGCGAGGGGAACGGGCGCGGGCGCCGCGAGCCCCCGCGGCGCCCGCGCCCCGCTCGGGCCTCAGGCCCACTTCTCCTCGACGCGCTCGGGCGCGGACCAGGTGACGTGGTAGGTGCCCTCCGGGTCGTCCACGCGGTGGTAGGTGTGCGAGCCGAAGAAGTCCCGCTGGCCCTGGATGAGGGCCGCGGGCAGGCGCTCTGCCCTCAGTTGGTCCACGTAGGCCAGCGAGGAGGCGAAGGCGGGCGCTGGGACGCCGGCCAGGGCCGCCGTGGCGACGATGCGGCGCCAGGCGGGCAGGACCGCCTCCAGCGCTGAGGCGAAGACCGGAGCGGTCAGGAGGCTGCCGAGCGCCGGCTCCTCGTCGTAGGCGCGGGTGATGTCATCCAGGAAGCGGGCGCGGATGATGCAGCCGCCGCGCCAGATGCGGGCCATGGCGCCCAGGTCGACTTGCCAGCCGTAGAGTTGAGAGGCTGTGGCGATCTCGTCGAAGCCCTGCGCGTAGGCGGCGATCTTCGAGCCGTAGAGCGCGTCCTTGACCGCCGCCACGAACTCCTCGCGCGCCTTAGGCTCGTCCAGCGCCGGGGGCTGGGCGCCCGCGTCGAGGGAGGCGTTGCGCACGGCCAGGCGCGCGCCGGCCGAGGAGGAGGCGGCGCGCGCGAAGGTCGCCTCGGCGATGGCGGGCACGGCCACGCCGAGTTCCAGGGCCGTCTGAGTGGTCCACACGCCGGTGCCCTTCTGGCCCGCGGCGTCGACGACGGCGTCGACGAAGGGCCCGCCCGTGGCGGGGTCCGTGCGGGACAGGACCTCGGTGGTGACGTCGATGAGGTAGGAGTCGAGCTCGGAGTCCTTCCAGGTGCGGAAGACCTCAGCGATCTCGGCGACGCTCATGCCCGCCACGCCGCGCAGGAGGTCGTAGGCCTCGGCGATGAGTTGCATGTCGGCGTACTCGATGCCGTTGTGGACCATCTTGACGAAGTGGCCCGCGCCATCGGGGCCCACATGGGTGCAGCAGGGGGCGCCGTCGACCTGGGCGGAAATGGACTCGAGCATGGGGCCGAGGCGGTTGTAGGACTCCGCCGTCCCACCGGGCATGATGGAGGGGCCCAGCAGCGCGCCCTCCTCCCCACCGGAGACGCCCATGCCCACGAAGTGCAGCCCGCGATCGCGCAGTGCCTCCTCGCGGCGGCGGGTGTCGGTGTAGAGGGTGTTGCCGGCGTCAACGATGATGTCGCCGGGCTCCATGAGATCGGCGAGCGCGTCGATGACCGCCTCGGTGGCGGGCCCCGCCTGCACCATGATGATGGCCACGCGGGGGCGGCGCAGGGAGGCGACGAAGTCCGCGAGTTCGGCGGCGGGCACGAAGGTCCCCTCGTCCGCGTAGCGGTCCATGAGCCTCTCGGTGCGGGCCAGGGTCCGGTTGAAGACGGCCACCTCGTGGCCGTGGCGGGCCAGGTTTCGGGCGAGGTTGGCCCCCATCACCCCCAGGCCGACGACGCCGAGGTCTGCGGTTGAGCGGGCAGGGGTGAAACTGGTCATCGCGTTGCCTTTCGGTGGATCACGGCCCGAGCAGCCGATGCGGCTGGCGCCTTCAGCCCCGCTGCGCGCGGGGATACTCGCGTGGGCCGCTGCCAACAGTAGCCCCCGCGGGGGCCCGCGGCCCCACCGGCCCACGCCCCTTACTCTCGACGTGAAACGCGTCAGGGCCCAGCGCGCCGGGCGCCTAGAGTGAGGCCGGCCGCGGAGCCCCGCGGCCAACGCCACCCCAGGAAGGCACCCGTGCCAGCATCCACAGCACCGGCCCACTCCCGTCCCCCCTCGGCGACGGCGCTGCTCGACAGCCGTGACCTGCGACTCCCAAGGATCGCCGACCCCTGCGTCCTGGTGATGTTCGGCATCACCGGCGATCTGGCGCGCAACAAACTGCTGCCGGCCATCTACGACTTGGCCAACCGCGGCCTGCTCTCCCCCAGCTTCTCCCTGGTGGGCGTGGGGAGGCGCGAATGGGACGATGACGCTATGCGCAACTACGTCGAGAAGTGGGCGCGCGCGGGCGCCCGCACCCCGTGGCGCGACACCACCTGGGAGCAGTTGGCGGCCGGGATGCGCTTCGTCACCTTTTCCTCCTTCGAGGACGATGACGCCTACCAGCGCCTGACCGGCGTGGTCGAGGACCTTGACGCCTCGCGCGGCACGGCCGGCAACCGGGCCTTCTACCTGTCGATCCCCCCGGGCTGGTTCCCCGCCGTCACCGAGCGCATCGCCCGCTCCGGCCTGGTGGAGCGCGATGAGCGGGCCTGGAGGCGCGTCGTCGTCGAGAAGCCTTTCGGTCACGACCGCGCCTCCGCGCGCGAGCTCGACGAGCTCATCGGCCGTATCGTGCGGCCCGATGACGTCTTCAGGGTCGATCACTACCTGGGCAAGGAGACGGTCCAGAGCATCCTGGCGCTGCGCTTCGCCAACACGATGTTCGAGCCCCTGTGGAACCAGCGCTACGTGGACCACGTGCAGATCACCATGGCCGAGGACATCGGCATCGGCACGCGGGCCGGCTACTACGACACCATCGGCTCGGCGCGCGACGTCATTCAGAACCACCTCCTTCAGCTCCTGGCCCTGGTGGCCATGGAGGAGCCGACCTCGATGGACGCCGCGGCCGTGCGGGCCGAGAAGGAGAAGGTCCTGGCCTCGGTGCGCCTGGAGCGCGACGGCGTCCTCGACCTGGACGCCACGACCTCCCGGGGCCGCTACGCCCCCGGCTACCAGGGCGGCATTGCGGTCAAGGGCTACCTGGAGGAGGACGGCGTGGCGCCGGACTCGCGCACGGAGACCTTCGCGGCGCTTCGCCTGGAGATCGCCAACCGCCGCTGGGCGGGCGTGCCCTTCTACCTGCGCGCGGGCAAGCGCCTGGCCCGCAGGGTCACCGAGGTCGCCATCGTCTTCCGCCAGCCGCCCTTCCTGCCCTTCGACGACGCCGCGACCGCCGGTATCGGCGCCAACACCATCGTGCTGCGCATCCAGCCCGACGAGGGCGTGACCCTGCGAGTGGCCTCCAAGGTGCCCGGCACGCAGATGGAGTTGCGCGACGTGACGATGGACTTCGGCTACGGCGCCACCTTCAATGAGGAGTCCCCCGAGGCCTACGAGCGCCTCATCCTCGACGCGCTCCTCGGGGACGCCCCGCTGTTCCCCCACCAGCGGGAGGTGGACCTGTCTTGGAGGATCCTCGACCCGGTCATCGAGCACTGGGCGGCCTCCGGGTCGCCCGAGGACTACCGCCCCGGGTCCTGGGGGCCCGGGGATGCACACGATCTGCTCGCCCGCGAGGGCCGTGCCTGGAGGCGCTCATGATCACCACGCTCACCGCCACCACCACCGCCAGGATCACCTCGGCGATCCTGGCCGACGAGGGCGCCCATGGGCGCTCCCACGTCCTGACCCTGCTTATCGCCTGCGACGCCGAGCGCCTTGAGGCCTCTCTTGAGGCCGCTCACGGCGCCAGCCGGGACCACCCCAGCCGCATCATCGCGGTGGTCCCCGAGCGCGAGGAGGCCCAGGAGCCCTCGGGGCCCCGCAGCCGCGACGGCCACGTCGCCTCCGGCATCGGGGGGCACCTCGACGCCGAGATCCGCACCGGCCATGACGCCGGGGCGGGCGAGACGATCGTCCTGCGCCCCTGGGGCGAGGCCGCCGACCACATCGACACGCTCGTCGTCCCCTTCCTTCTGCCCGACACGCCCGTGGTCGTGTGGTGGCCCCATGAGTGCCCGCCCGTGCCCGCCGACGATCCCCTGGGGCGCCTCGCCACGGCGAGGATCACCAACACCCCGGCCCTCGAGCGGCCCGAGACCGCCCTGCGCGGCCTGGCGCCGTGCTCGCGGCGCGGGGACATCGACCTGGCGTGGACGCGCATCACCCTGTGGCGCGCCATGGTGGCCTCCGCCCTGGCCCCCGCCCTGCGCGGCGCGGGCGTGACCTCGATGGTCATCGAGGGAGAGCACTGCAACGCCTCCGTGGCGCTTATGACCTCCTGGCTGAGGCTCCGCCTAGGCGTGCCCGTGGAGCGCCGCGATGTCGAGGGGTTCAAGGGCATCGCCTCCGTGCAGGCCCGCACCCCGGACGGCGAGATCACGATCACCCGCGTCGACACAGACCGCGTACGCGTCTGCCGCCCCGACGGGCGTGAGCCGCAGATCGCCACCATGACCCGCCGAAGCGACGTGATGACCCTCGACGAGGAGCTGCGCCGGCTGTCCCCCGACCCGCTCTATGGGGAGGTCCTCGCGGCCTTCCTCGCCGAGGGCCCCCGGACCCAGGGGCCACATCCCTCACAGGAGGCCACGCGATGACCGAGCCCACCTCCGCGCGCCCCGGCGCGCGCCACGACATCGAGTCCCGGGCGGCGGGCCTGCCCGCCCCGGTGGTCGATATCGCGCCCACCCGCGAGGCGGCCGCCGGGCGCGCCAGCGCCGCGATCGCCGCGGCCATCGCCGAGGGCCTGTCCGCCAGGGGCGCCGCTCATCTCGCGTTGACCGGGGGCTCCGGTGGCAAGGCCATCGCCCACGCGCTGCCGACCGCTCTCGCCGAAGCCGGGATCTCGCCCCAGGACCTGCGGGGGCTGCACATCTGGTTCGGCGATGAGCGCTTCGTGCCCGCGGGCGACGCCGAGCGCAACGACCTGTTCGCCGCCCCCCTGGCGGAGGCCGGCGTGCCCGGGGAGAACATCCACCGCCTGGCCGGGCCGGAGGCCGCCGCCAATGTCCGCCTCGCCACGGAGGCGCTTGAGCGCGATCTGGCCATCGCGGGTCCCGCCGGTGGGCGCTTCGATGCGATCCACCTGGGCATGGGCCCCGACGGGCACGTCTGCTCCCTCTTCCCCGGCCACCCCGTGGCGCTGACCACGGGACGGGACATGGCCGCTGTCGAGGACTCCCCCAAGCCCCCGCCTCAGCGCGCCACCCTCACCTTCCCCGCGCTCCACCGCTCCCGGCTCGTGGTGCTCCTGGCCTTCGGGCAGGACAAGCGCGACGCCGCCCGCGCCGGCCTGGGCTCCCCCGACGCCGCGCTCGCCCCGATCTCCTGCGCCCGGGGCGAGCGGACCCTGTGGTTCCTCGACGACGCGGCCGATCCCCGAGACCGGTAGTCCTCCCTGTGGCGCGGGTCTTCTCGCGCTCGTGGGCCCGGGGCATGAGCGCCGTCGGCCCGAGCGCCGCCCGGCCCGGATCCAGGTGGCGCTGGGCACGGCTAGCCCGGCTGGGAGGGGCCCTTCTTCGGTGACCTGTTCCGACCCTCCGGGCGCATCGCGCCCCGGGCCTGTGGATCCAGGCCGGTAAGGCGCGCTGTCCACAGGCCTGCACTCACGGGTCGGCGCGGCGACGTACGGTCGGTCCATGTGCCGTCCCATCCACGCCCTGCCCCTCGGCATGGCGGCGTGCGCCCTCGCCCTGGCCACCGCCCCGATCGCCGCGCCCGCCGAGTCGGAGCCGTCGCCTCCCGCCATGCCCGTCGGTGCCCCCGCCACCCAGGCATGGCTCGACGGTGTGGCCTGGGACGATCGGGCCAGCGCCGTCCTCGATCCGGCCGCCGCGATCGCGGCGCTCGACGCGCTCCCCGCCGATCAGCCCGCCGCCGAGTCCTGGAGCGCCGGCGGCAGCCGCACCGGCTGGTTCGGCAAGGCCTGGGAAGACGTCGACGGCGATGGCTGCGACACGCGCAACGAGATCCTGGCCCGGGACCTGTCCCACGCGGACTTCTCCCGCGCCGACGGGCAGCAGGGCCGTGAGGACGGCAGGGGCCAGGGCGCGGCGGTCTGCCCCGACGCCACGGTGTGGAGCGGGGTCCTCCACGACCCGTACACCGGCGCCTCGGTGAGCTTCCAGCGCGGGCGCTCAACCTCCGACGCCGTCCAGATCGACCACGTCATCCCGCTCAACTACCTCTACGCCCATGGAGCCTGGGCGTGGGACGCCCGCACCCGCCTGCTGGTGGCCAACGACCCGCTTAACCTCGTGGCCGTTGAGGGCCAGGCCAACCAGTCCAAGGGGGCCTGCGGTCCGGCCACCTGCCCTATCGGCTCCACCGAGACCGGCACGTGGTCCACGGCTGCCTCCCCCGGCTGGTGGCCCCCCAATGACTCGTTCCGGTGCGAGTACGCGCAGCGCTTCGTGAGCGTGGCCGCCGCTTACCGGCTCGGCCTGCCGGACGCGGATCGCCAGGCCCTGCGGTCCACGCTCGCCGACTGCGCGGCCGGCGGGGATGGCGCCCCCAGCATCATCGGGACTACGAGGGACGCCGTCGCCCGCCTGCCCGGGGCACTCCTGGGCGATGGCTACCACCGGGCGCTCCTCACCGCGGGGATGCTCTTGCTGGGCGCAGGGATCGTGGCGCGGGCGCGCCGTTGCCTCCGGCGGGCGCCCGGCCGTCGGCGTCGAGGCTGAGCCCCTCCAAGGCTAGGATGCCCCTGTGAGAACCGACGACGGCTCCGGGAGGCGGGAGTCCCTCGATCAGGCGCGCCGACGCGCGATCGAGGACGCCGCGGGAGCGGGCGGGCCCACCAGCGCGCGCGTGGACGTGTGGCTGTGGAGCACGCGCCAGATCAAGTCCCGGTCGGCGGCCACCGCCGCCTGCAAGGCCGGGCACGTGCGCGTCAACGGGGAGTCGGCGAAGCCCGCCCAGCAGGTCAAGGTCGGTGACGAGATCCGCTACCGGGTGGATGGCTTCGACCGCCTGCTGCTGGTCACGCGCATCCTCGTCAAGCGGGTCGGCGCCCCTATCGCCCGCGCCGCCTACAAGGACTTCTCCGCGCCCAGGCCCTCCCCCCTGGATTCCCCGGCGGCGATCATCCGGGACCGTGGGGCGGGCCGCCCCACGAAACGGGAGCGCCGCCGGCTCGACGCGCTTATGGGAGGCGCCGCGGCGGATCACGGCGAGCGGGTGATCGTCGATGAACTGGACGCCAAGCTCGCCAGGGCGTTTGATGAGGAGGATTGAGATGCCGGGATTCGGAGGGCGCCCGTCCATGGGCGCCGCGGCATTGGCCGGCCTCGCCGCGCTCGGCGTCACGGCGAGGGCGGTGGGCACCCGGCGCCGTGACCTGGGCCCGGCGTTCCACGACGTCGCCCCTGAGTTGCGCGCTCCCCTCCTGGTCCACGGCCACGGGCCCACGGGGGAGCCCCAGCCGATTACCCCCGAGACTTTCCGCGGAATGCCGCGGCTGGCCACCCAGGGAAGGATCTTCCCCCGCCGACTGGGCCGCGAGCAGGTCATCGACTCGGGCGGGCGGAGCCTGCGCCTGTGGCTCTACGAGACGGCCGCCCGGCGCGAGGGCGGGCCGAGCGGCGCTCTGATCTGGATCCACGGCGGCGGCCTCATCGCCGGCAGCCCCGCCCAGGATCACGCCTTGTGCTCGCGCATCGCCCGCGAGCTCGGCATCCTCGTGGTCTCGGTGGACTACCGCCTCGCCCCCGAGCACCCCTACCCCGCGGCGATCGACGACGCGCGGAGCGCGCTGCGGTGGCTGCGCATGAGCGCCCCGGCCCTGGATGTGGACACCTCGCGCGTGGCGGTGGGAGGGGCGAGCGCCGGCGGGGGCCTGGCGGCGGCGCTGGCCCAGCGCTGCCGCGATGAGGGGGTCGGCCTGGTCTTCCAGATGCTCATCTACCCCATGCTCGATGACCGCACCGGCGTCGGCGGAGTCGGCATCCCGGGCAGGGGCGACTTCGTATGGACGGCCCGGCAGAACGCGGAGTGCTGGCAGGCCTATCTCTCGCATCCCCCGGGGGAGCCCGAGGACCGCCCCTGGGCGGTCGCGGCCCGTTGTGAGGACCTGACCGGCCTCGCCCCGGCGTGGATCGGGGTGGGAGACCTCGACCTGTTCGTCGACGAGTGCGTCGACTACGCGGGTCGGCTGGGGGCCAGTGGCGTGCCCGCGCGGCTGCGCGTGGAGCCTGGCATGTACCACGGGGCGGATATCTGCCAGTGGGCCCGCTCGATGCGGGACTTCCGGGCAGAGTCCATCGACGCGCTCGGGCGGGCGCTGCGCCGCGCCTGAGGGGCTCGGCCCCCGACCCGATGACGGGCGGGACCTCAGCCGCGGTCGGCCGGCAGCCGCTCCATAAGGGCGGCCACGGCGCGCAGCACTCCGTCCTCGGTGTTGGCCGGAGCCATGTGGTTGGCGGCCGCCAGGATGCTGGGATGGGCGTTGGCCATCGCGAAGGAGAGCTCGGAGTAGTCGTAGAGGCTGAGGTCGTTAAGGTAGTCGCCGAAGACGGCGGTCTGGGCGGGGGTGATGCCCAGGCGCTCCTGGATGGCGCCGACGGCGCGCCCCTTGTCTGCGCCGGGGGACATGAGGTCCACCCAGTGCTTGCCCGAGACAACGGCCTGGACGGTGGGAACGGCCGCGCGCATCGCCTCAGCAGTGCCGTCCTCGACGTCGTCGAAGTCGAACACGGCGACCTTGATGACGGTGTCCAGCGGGAGGGCCAGGAGGTCGTCGACGCGGCGGTGGGCGGTGTAGTAGGTGCTGATCCGAGCGGCGAAGGGGGCGTCATCCCTCTCGGTGTAGGCGCGCTCCTTGCAAGCCACGACCGCTCCCAGATCGCGCCCCTCGGAGGCGAGGCGGTGAACGGCGGTGATGGCGGCGCGGGCCTCATCGGGGCTGATGGTCACGGAGTGGATCTCCGCGCCGTCATGCACGACGAGGGCCCCGTTCTCCGCGATGAGGGGGGAGTCCTCCACGGCCCCGCCCAGCACGTGGCGGAGGTTGGCCATCTGCCGCCCCGAGGCCGGGGCGAAGAGGACGCCGCGCTCGCGCATCTCGGCGACGGCGGCCTCGAGCCCCTCAGGGAGGCGCTCCTCGCCGTCGACGAGCGTGCCGTCCATGTCGGTGACCACCAGTCTCAGGTCGACGGTCTCGGGCAGGGAGGCGGACAGGCGGGCGTCGAGCGGTTCACGTTTCACGGCGCTCATCATGTCAGAGCCTCCTCACCATGAGAGGAACAGGGCCCCGTGATTCGGCCTCATCGGTCGAGCCCCGCTTTGGCCGCGGCACCAGCATCGCCGGGCTCGCCGTCGTTGTCAGCGTTGCGGGCACTGACGCCCTCGGCCTGCGCGACCTGCTTAAGAGCGGACTGGCGAGACAGCGGGACGTCCTTGTAAAGGAACCCGATGAGCGTGGCCAGGCCGAAGACGGGCACCATGATCAGGAAGATCGGGGTGAGCGCGTCGGCGTAGGCGTTGGTGAT
Source organism: Actinomyces sp. zg328 (assembly GCF_009829635.1). Taxonomy (NCBI): domain Bacteria; kingdom Bacillati; phylum Actinomycetota; class Actinomycetes; order Actinomycetales; family Actinomycetaceae; genus Actinomyces; species Actinomyces sp. zg328. The sequence continues at coordinate 217,540 of NZ_VWPE01000002.1, read as the reverse complement.
TGCCGTGTGGAGGGCGTCCGGGAGTTGGTTGACGAGGGCCGGCGTGAGCGAGGAGCCGGCCTCGGCGCCGTGGAAGCCCCGCAGCGCCTCCTGGATCCGCGGGTCCTCGCTCATGGCCAGGGCCATGAGTTTGGAGCCGAGTTGGTCGGTCAGGTTGTTGGAGAAGGCCACGCCGATGAGGGAGGCGCCCAGGGAGACGGCGACCTCGCGGAAGAAGTTGTTGCCGCTGGTGGCCGTGCCGAGGTGGCGCGGCTCGACGTCGTTCTGCACCACCGTGATCAGCAGTTGGAAGAACAGCCCGATCCCCGCGCCGAGGACGAAGACGGCGGTGGAGATGATCCCCACGGGGGTGGAGGCGCTGAACGTGCCCATCCACAGCAGTGCCGCGCCGGCGATGACCGGCCCGATGATGAGGTACACCCGGTAGCGCCCGGTGCGGGTGACGAGGATGCCCGAGCCGATCCCGGCGACCAGCATCCCCACTGTCATGGGGACCAGGAGGATGCCGGAGGCGGTCGCGGAGTAGCCGTAGCTCATCTGGAGGAAGGTCGGCAGGTAGAGGCTGGCGCCGATCATGCCGCCCATGGCCAGCATCCCCTGGACGGTGGAGAGGACGAAAGTGCGGTTCATCAGGACCGTCATGGGCAGGATCGGCTCAGCCGCGCGATTCTCGACCAGGGGCAGGAGGAGCCAGGCCAGCGCGCCGACGACGGCCATGGCGATAAGCGCGGGGCTGGTCCAGTCGAGCTGGTTGCCGCCGAACGTGGCCACGAGGACGATGAGCACGGCCCCGAGGTTCATCAGGCCCAGCCCGGCCCAGTCGATCCTGGCCTGGAGCCTGTGGGCCGGAAGCTTGAGGACCGCCCACACGGCGATCCAGGCGATGATGCCCAGCGGCAGGTTCACCCAGAAGACCCAGTGCCAGGAGACGGAGTCGGTCAGCCAGCCGCCGATGATGGGGCCGAGGACGGAGGCGATGCCGAACATGGCGCCCATGGGGGCCATGTAGGTGCCGCGCACGCGCGGCGGGATGAGGTCACCGGTGATCGCCTGGGAGGAGATCATGAGGCCGCCGCCGCCCAATCCCTGGAGGGCCCGCCAGGCGATGAGCGCCGTCATGGAGTCGGCGGTGCCGCACAGCGCGGACCCGACCAGGAAGAGGGCGATGGCGATCAGGAAGAGGGTCTTGCGGCCCACGAGGTCGCCGAGCTTGCCGTAGACCGGCATGGCCACGGTGATGGCGAGGGTGTAGGCGGTGATGATCCACGCCATGTGGCTGGCGCCGCCGAGGTCGCCGACGATGGTGGGCAGCGCGGTGCCGACGATCATCTGGTCGAGGGCGGACAGGAACATGACGACCAGCAGGGAGGCGTAAACGGCCCAGAAGCGGCGGTCGGGCTTGAACACGTCCGCCGCCGTGACGGTGCCTGACGCCCCGGCGCGCGCGGTGAGTGAGTCAGTGTCGCGCTTGGTCACGCGTGGTCCTTTCTCGTGGCGGCGGGCGCCGTGGGGTTGTCGAGGATGTCGTGGAGGCTGGCGGTGACGAGGTCGAGCGCCTCCGCGAGGGTTTCGGGCGCGGCCGATGCGCGGGAGGACGGGGCCGCCCCGTCGCAGGGCGCATCGGCACCGGGATCGCCGCCGTCGCCGGCCCAGAGTTCGAAGGCCGCCCTGTGCAACGTGGTGGCCAGCGCGGCGGCCGTGATGACCCGCGGGGAGTCGAGGTCCGCCCCCAAGCGCCGGGCGAGGGCGGCGCGGATGACTGATTGGACGAGGCGCACGCGCGACTGGAGCTCGGGGAAGATGCCCGGGGCGTCGCGCAGGACGCGGCGCAGCCGCTGGAAGTCCTCGGCATCGCTGGCCATGGGGGCGACGGCGTGAGTGATCAGCCCGAGGAGATCGGGCAGGAGCTCGCCGTCGGAGGCGACGAAAACCTCGACCTCGGCCTGGGTGGGCACCTGGGGGGCGCGGAGGATGAGATCGGCCTTCGTCGGGAAGTAATTGAAGACCGTGCGGCGGGACACTCCCGCGTCAGCGGCGACGTCCTCGACGGTGGTGGCCTCGTAGCCGCGCTCGGCGGCCAGGCGCAGGGCGCTGGCCTGGATGGCCTCGCGGGTGCGGCGCGTGTTGGTAGCGCGCAGGCCCGCCTGGGGAGCGGCGCCGTTCGCGGGTGGATGAGTCATGGCATGAGCGTTGCACTCGGTGCAGCCTTGCACCAAGTGCAAAACGTGTGCTTATGAGCACACGGCGTCAGAACGATCGATGGATGGCGCCGCCGCGCCGCTCCCCCACCCGGGCTGGCCCGGGAGGGCTACCCCAGGTGGCGCCCCGTGATGGATGATGGGGTCAGGCCGGTGCTCCTCATCCGCCCCGTCGTCCATAAGCGCCCCCTGGCGGGCGCCGCCACCGCCGTAGTCGAAGACCGATCATGCCCTCTCCCCTGTCCTCCGCCTCCAGCCAGCCCCGGATGGCCCCCGCCCGCCCCGACGCCGTCGTGATGGCGGGATCGGCCCGCTTCACCGTGCTCACCGATCGGCTCATCCGCATGGAGCACTCCCCTGACGGGGTCTTCACCGACGCCGCCACCCAGCTCGTCCTGTCCCGGAACCTGGGCCCCACGCCGGCCTTTAAGGTGGTGCGGGGCGATGACCGCCTAGAGATACTCACCGAGCACCTCCACCTGGCCTACCAGCCCTCGCGGGGATTCTCCCGGTCCGGGCTGAGCGTCAGCCTGCGCACCGCGGTCCTCAACCTCCACGGGGGCACCTGGCACCACGGCGATGCGTGGGACCCCCACGAGAACTACCCGACGAACCTCGGCGGCACCCGCCGTACCCTGGACGAGGCCGACGGCCGGGTGGACCTGGGGCCGGGGCTGCTGTCCACGGACGGCATTGCCGTCGTCGACGACTCCGGATCCCTGCTGCTCCAGGAGGACCAGTGGGTGCGGCCGCGCCCGGGCGCCAGCCCGGTGGACGGAGCCCCGGGCGGGGAAGACCTCTACCTCTTCGGCTACGGCCAGGACTACCGCGGCGCCCTGCGCGCCTTCTTCGCCTTGACGGGCCCGACGCCGCTGGTGCCCCGGGCGCTCCTGGGCAACTGGTGGAGCCGCTACCACCCGTACTCTGAGGAGGAGTACCTCGCGCTCATCGACCGCTTTGCCGCGGAGGGCCTGCCCTTCTCCGTGGCAGTGCTCGACATGGACTGGCATTGGGTGGACATCGACCCGGCCATCGGCAACGGCTGGACCGGATACTCCTGGAACACCGAGCTCTTCCCCTCCCCCTCGCGTTTCCTCGCCGCGCTTCATGAGCGGGGCATGATGGTGACCCTCAACCTGCATCCGGCGGCCGGTATCCGGCGCCACGAGGACGCCTATGCCCCGATGATGCGGGATCTGGGCCGTGATCCCGACTCCGGCGAGGAGATCCCCTTCAACATCACGGACAAGGCCTTCGTGGCCGCCTACCTGGAGCGCGCCCACCACGTGCTGGAGGAGGACGGCGTCGATTTCTGGTGGCTCGACTGGCAGCAGGGAGGCGTCACCGATATCCCGGGCCTCGACCCCCTGTGGATGCTCAACCACATCCACTACTTGGATTCCGGTAGGGAGCGCCCGGGTGGACGGCGCCGCCCCATCACTTTCTCCCGCTTCGCGGACGCTTCCAGCCACCGCACGCCCATCGGCTTCTCCGGTGACACGGTCACCAGCTGGAACTCCTTGGCTTTCCAGCCGGAGTTCACGGCGAGGGCCGCGAATATCGGGTACTTCTGGTGGTCGAATGACATCGGCGGTCACATGCTCGGCGTCAAGGACTCCGAGATGATGGCGCGCTGGGCGCAGCTGGGCTGCTTCTCCCCCATCAATCGCCTCCATTCCACGGCGTCGGTCTTCAATTCCAAGGAGCCGTGGCGCTACTCCCGTGATGCCCGCGCCACGATGAGCGCCTACCTGCGCCTGCGCCACCGGCTGGTTCCGAGCCTGTACACGTGGGCCCGGCGCGCCGCGGCCGACGGCCTCGCCCCGATCCGCCCGCTCTACCACGACCATCCGTGGCGTGCGGGGGCTTACTCCCACCACGCGGAATTCCTGTTCGGCGACCTCCTGGTGGTGCCCATGGTTCACCGCTCCGATGCCGCCACCGGGCTCGCCCAGGAGAGCGCCTGGCTCCCCGAGGGGACCTGGTTCGACCTGCCGACCGGCCGTCGCTACACGGCCGGTGTCGAGGGTGGCGCCGAGCTCGTGCTCTCGCGGCGCCTGGAGCAGGTGCCGGTGCTGGCGCGCGCGGGCAGCCTCCTCGTGCTCGCAGGCGACCTGGCCGAGGCCGCGGGCGCCAATCCCCGGCGCCTCGACGTCGTGGTGGTGCCGGGGGCCGACGGCGTGTTCGTCCTGGAGGAGGACGATGGCTCTCCCGAGCCCGGCCCGGATGCCGTGGTGCGCACGCGCTTGACCCTGACCTGGGATGAGAGTGCCGGGCGCGCGCGCTTGGAGATCGGCCAGGAGGGCCCGCGGGGCGTGGTGCCCGAGGCGCGGGAGATCACCGTGCGCCTCCTGTCGACCGGTGGCGATGTGCGGGCGTCCTTGGATGGGCGGGCGCTGGAGGTGCGTGGCCGGTTGGCCGATGGTTTCACGCTGGGCGCGGGGCTCGATATCGCGCTGGGAGAGGTTCGCCCGGCCGACGGCGTGGTGGTGGAGTTGGAGGGGCTGCGGGCGGCGCCGCCGGCTCTGGCCGATGAGGTGTTCTCGATCCTTGAGCCGGTGGAGATCGACTACGTGGTGAAGGATCGCGCCTGGGACGTCGTCCGGTCGGGGGCGACCGGCGGGGCGCTGCTCGGCGGCCTGCGCGCCGTGGGAGTCCCCGACGCCGTGCTGGCCGCGATCGCCGAGGTCGCCTGAGGCCCGCTGAGCGTGGCGGTTATAGTCGACACTGGTGCCGTAGACGTCAGTGACTTTCTGGTAGAAGCGTCGTTCAGGCAGCCGGATTTCACGTATCTCCTCGAGAAGGCGCTCGAAGTAATCCGAGCCCAGGAAGGCACCATTGGCCATGCGCTCTCTGTCAATGACGTAGCCGCGGATGGCGAAGTCGTGCAACACCCGTGTCGCCCACTGGCGGAACTGGGTGGCTCTAACTGAGTTGACGCGATCCTTCGGTTCGAACCTGTAAAATTATTTACAGGTTGCTGCTTGCGTCACCTCCCCGGACTCGTAGATGTTGCGAAGGTGGATAGAGATGTTAGCTTGAGTCGTGCCGAACAGTTCCGCCATGAGCTGCTTGGTCAACCAGGGCATCTCATCTTCATAGCGCACCTGAATTGAATCGCCACCTTCTTTGACGGTGAATATAAGAAACTCTGCCATGGAGTTGCGAACGAGTTTATCTGGCCGATTCGGCGGCGTGGGATATAGGACTATGATGCATCACATCAATTCTATGCGCACGTCGTATATTGGATATAATGGCCGGTTCAGTGCTCAGGCTGATGGCGGTCACGATATCAGTGGCCATAGCAACGATCGGGTGACAGGTGCGGCGCTCGGCCAGTTTATCTTGGGACAGATTCGGCTCTTCACGACCCCGGCTCACCCGTCTACCGACCTTACCAGTCATGGCGGAGAGCGATGACTTGGAGGTGGAGCTAACCACCAGCACATCCGATAGGTCTCACGACCCCTGATCCAGAGACAATGAGTCCCGCGGGTGCTCTGTGCTCTGCCGACAGACTGAGGGATGAGTGCTATGAGACGGAGCCTGTGACTCTTGGTTCATGCAACTTGGCGTAGTGGACGTTCCGGCTGTGGCGGCGCCGTCAGACGGCTCCTGTGCGGTGGACGTTGTCTTGTGGGGCGGAGAGGTACTGGTGGGGTGTGAGGCGCGGGGTGCGTGGCGTCTGAGTCCTCCGGAGATTTCGGCTGTGCTGGAAGTTCCTCGGAGGGGAGCGTCCAGACGAAGACCGGGCCAACTCTCGGGAACAGCCAGCCGTCGTAGCGGTAGCGCAAGGTGGAGGCGTCCGGCTCATCCAATACTTTGCCTCCGTCATCACGGGGGCAAAGTCCATCAGAGAAACTTGACCCACCACTTGAGGGTCGTAGCTCAACTTACCGCCTAAGTCCTTGCTCGGGCGATCAATACCCAAGTGAAGGCCACGCCCGTCAAGAGACACTGTGGCCGGGAACCGGAACGCCACGCCCACGGGCTGGCCTGCCCCTCGCGCCAGGATCCGTTGGCCGCCATGGCAGCCGACCTGACACCAGGACGAGTCGTGGCCTACTTACCGGTCTCCTCCCGTGAACAGGCCAGACGCGGTGGTTGGGAGCAGGGCTTCTCCATCCCCGCCCAACGGGCCGCCTACACGCGCAAGGCGATGAGCCTCAGGGCGATCATCGTCAAGGAGCTCATCGAAGGCGGCCTGTCCGCTGCTACTACCCGACGACCCGCCCTCCAGGACATGCTGCGCTTTCTCAATGAGAGGAGGCAGTGGCACGGCGGGGCACCGACTACGTCATCGTGCACAAACTCGACCGCCTGGTGCGCGACTGCTACAACGAAACCGCCCTGGGGCAGAGCCTCGACGACTAGGGAACCCGCCTGGTCCCCATCAGCGAGAACATCGACCAGCCCCGGCGGTCTACTCCTGCACGGCATCATGGCCTACATCACCGACTTCAAATCCAAGAACCTGGTCACCGAGATAAGGCAAGCAGTCAACCACTTTTCAACAGCATCCTGGCCTGGATTGGAGAGAACACAGACACCCTGGGAGCACAGGAGGAGCCTGAAGAGCGAGAGGAAGCAGAGAAGGTGGGCGCTCCAGGCCCAGAAGCAGGGAGTCACCAGAACGGATCAGGCCTGGGAGTCGGCCTCATGAGCCCCCATCCGATCCACCAGACCAAGCCCGACCCCGCCCAGAAGACCCATCAAGCAGCCCGAGACAAGCAAAAACCCGCGCCATGGGAACCATGACGCGGATAAATGTATGAAGTTGATGGTCGGGCTGGCGGGATTTGAACCCACGACCCCTTGACCCCCAGTCAAGTGCGCTACCAAACTGCGCCACAGCCCGTTGCCTCACGGCCCTGCGACTGGAGTCCCCTCCACCGCTCGGCTCCGCTTGGAACGTGTAGAACCTTAGCCCACCACGGCCCCGCAGGCGAAACCGGAGCGCGGTGACGCCGGTCACGGCAGGGGCGACGGCGGAGTCAACTGATCCCGCCGCGTCACGATCCCGCCGTGACCGGCCCGCGCGGGCACCTCAGGCGCTCTCGTACCAGGCGCGGGCGCCGCCCTCAAGGTTAGTCAGCGCTCCCGCGTACCCTGCGGCCTGAAGGGCCTCGATGGCCCTCTTGGAGCGGGTGCCGCCCTGGCAGGTCACCACCGTCTCCTTGCCGGTGTCCAACTCCCCGGCTCGCTCGACCACCTCCCCCAGCGGGATGTGGACCGCCCCTTCCACGGGCATGGCGGCGACCTCGTCGGCCTCACGCACGTCCAGGATGGTGTAGGCCTCACCGGGCCTCTCCCCCGCCGCGATACGGGCGCGCAGCTCAGATACGGTGATGGTGCTCATGGTCTCCTCGTTCGGTTGTGCTGGTTCAGGCGCGGCGCAGGCGTCCTGCGCCGTCTCAAGACTCGTGATGGTCGGGCTCGCCCCGCACAGGGCGCAGCCCGGTCGCTTGGCCACGGGCACCTCGCGCACGTCGGCGCCCCAGGCGTCCAGGAGCAGGAGGCGGCCGATAAGCGGCTCGCCTCCCCCGACGATGAGCTTGAGGGCCTCGGCGGCCTGCATGGTGCCGATGATGCCCGGCAGGACGCCGAGCACGCCGGCCTCGGCGCAGGAGGGCACGGAGCCCGGTGGCGGCGGCTCTGGGTGGAGGCATCGGTGGCAGGGCCCCCGGGCGGCGTCGAAGACCCCCACCTGGCCCGCCGAGTGCAGGACCGCGCCGTGGACGAGCGGGATGCCGAGCATGGCGCAGGCGTCGCCCACGAGGTAGCGGGTCGGGAAGTTGTCGGTGCCGTCCACCACCACGTCCCAGCCCTCCAGAAGGTCGAGCGCGTTGGCGGCATCGAGCCGCTCCTCGTGGAGGATGACCTCGACATCGGGGTTGAGGGCGTTGATCGCCGACGCCGCCGAGCGCGCCTTCGAGGCGCCAACTCCCGCCGTCGTGTGGATGATCTGCCGCTGGAGGTTGGAGGCGTCGACGACGTCGAACTCGACGATCCCGAGCGTCCCCACTCCGGCGGCGGCGAGGTAAAGCGCGGCGGGCGCGCCGAGGCCGCCCGCCCCGATGAGCAGCACACGGGCGGCCCGGATGCGCCGCTGTCCCGTCACGCCAACCTCGGGGACGAGCATGTTGCGCGAGTACCGGGCGCGCTCGGCGTCGGACAGGGCCCGCAGGCGCCCGTCACTGATGATGGGCGCCCACGGGGCGCGGTCCTGAGGGGTCATGGCGGCGCTCAGTGACGCAGCTCCCGGTAGCGGCGGATGAGGGCCTGCGTGGAGGAGTCCTGCGCGGCCAGCGCGTCGGCGTCGCCCTGCACGGCCGGCGCGATCTCCAGGGCGAGCTTTTTGCCGAGCTCGACGCCCCACTGGTCGAAGGAGTCGATGCCCCACACGATGCCCTGGGTAAAGGTGATGTGCTCGTACAGGGCGATAAGCTGGCCCACGACGCTCGGGGTGAGCGCGGGGGCGAGGATCGACGTCGTCGGCTTGTTGCCGGCGAAGACCCGGGCGGGGACGATCGGCTCCGGCGTTCCCTCGGCGCGCACCTCCTCGGCGGTCTTGCCGAAGGCGAGCGCGGCCGTCTGGGCGAGGTAGTTGGACAGGAACAACTCGTGGACGTCGACGCCGCCGTCGGTCACCGGGTGGGCGGGGTTGGCCACGGCGATGAAGTCAGCGGGGATGAGCTGGGTGCCCTGGTGGATAAGCTGGTAGAAGGCGTGCTGCCCGTTGGTGCCGGCCTCGCCCCAGAAGATCTCGCCGGTCTCGGTGGTGACCGAGGATCCGTCCCAGCGCACGGACTTGCCGTTGGACTCCATGGTGAGCTGCTGGAGGTAGGCGGGGAAGCGGTGCAGATACTGCGAGTAGGGCAGCACCGCGTGGCTGGCGGCGTGGAAGAAGTTGACGTACCAGACGTTGAGCAGGCCCATGAGCATGGGCGCGTTCTCCGCCGGGTCCTTGGTGGCGAAGTGCTCGTCGACGGCGTGGAAACCGGCCAGGAAGTCCGCGAAGTTCTCCGGGCCGATGGCGACGGCGAGCACGGTGCCGACGGCGGAGTCCACGGAGTAGCGCCCGCCGACCCAGTTCCAGAAGCCGAAGGCGTTGTCGGGGTCGATGCCGAACTCGGCGACCTTGTCCAGGGCGGTGGAGACGGCAACGAAGTGCTTGGCGATGGCGCCCTCGGCACTGATGCCGCGCTCAGCCAGCGCGGAGAGGAACCAGTCGCGGGCCATGCGCGCGTTGGTGAGGGTCTCCAGGGTGGTGAAGGTCTTGGAGGCGATGATGAACAAGGTGGTCTCGGGGTTGAGGCCCTTGACCTTCTCCGCGCAGTCGTTGGGGTCGATATTGGAGATGAAGCGGCACTCCAGGCCGTCCTGGACGTAGGGCTTGAGGGCCTCGTAGACCATGACGGGGCCGAGGTCGGACCCGCCGATGCCGATGTTGACGACGGTCTCGATGCGCTTGCCGGTCACGCCGACCCACTGGCCGGAGCGCACGCGGCGCGCGAAGTCGTAGACGCGGTCGAGGACCTTGTGGACGTCGCCGACGACGTCCTGGCCATCGACCATGAACGCGTCGTCGGCCGGGCGGCGCAGGGCGGTGTGGAGGACGGCGCGGTCCTCGGTGACGTTGATGCGCTCACCGGCGTACATGGCGTCGCGGCGCCCGGGAACGTCCACCTCGATGGCTAGGGAGGCCAGGGCGTCGCGGACGTCGTCGGTCAGGAGGTTCTTGGACAGGTCGATGGTCAGGTCCCCGACCTGGTAGGTGAAGCGCTCGGCGCGCTCGGGGTCCTGGGCGAACCAGGCGCGCAGGTCAGGGCGCATCCCGATACGCAACTCGGTGAGGCGGGTCCAGGCGGGCGTGGTGGTGGGGTCAACCGGATTCAGCATGGACCCAGCCTAGTCGCTCGCCCTCCCCAGCCGCTTGGGACCCGGACTCCGGTCCCCTGCCTAAGACGAGCGTTGGGCGCCGCCCGTCAGGAGTGTCAGGCCGGCACCGGCTCCACGGGGCCGTTGTGGCAGACGACCTCAAGGTTGTGCCCGTCGGGGTCCAGGACGAAGGCGGCGTAGTAGCCAGGGTGGTAGTGGGCGCGCTCCCCAGGGGCGCCGTTGTCCCGCCCGCCCGCCGCCAGTGCTGCCGCGTGGAAGGCGTCCACCTGCTGCGGACTCGCGGCCGCCAGCGCCAGGTGGATCGTCGTGGGATGCTGCTCAGGCACAAGCCACAGCTCGGGGGCAGCCTTCCTGCCCTCCTCCCCCGCAGCTCCCAGGGCGCGCACGGGCCCCATCTCCATGACGACGGCGTAGCCGAGCGGGGCAAGGGCCTTGGCGTAGAAGTCGGTTGAGACGTCGGGCACTGTGACGGCCAGCGAGATGTGGTCAATCATCCGCCCATCGTAGGGCCTGCCGCCGCGCGAGGTCCGGGATTCCAGCCCTGGGCCCGCCGCTTCCCGCGAGTCTGGGAGCGCCTTCGTCTCAGCGCCTGCGCTCGCGCTTCTCGCGCACCCGCACGCCGATCTGGATGGGCGAGCCGACGAAGCCGAACTCCTCGCGCAGGCGGCGCTCGATGAAGCGCCGGTAGCCGGCGTCAAGGAAACCGGTGGTGAAAATGACGATGCGCGGCGGGCGCACCTGCGCCTGAGTGGCGAAAAGGATGCGGGGCTGCTTGCCGCCTCGCAACGGGTGCGGGTTGGCGGCCTGGAGCTCGCCGAGGAAGGAGTTGAGGCGGCCGGTGGGCACGCGGGTGCCCCACCCCTCCAGGGCCGCGTCGAGAGCGCGCACGAGCCTGTTCGTGTGCCAGCCGGTGGCGGCGGCGAGGTTGATGTGCGGAGCCCAGGAGACATGCGCGAGGTCGTGCTCGATCTCCCACCGGAGCATCTTCTGGCGGTCCTCGTCCACGAGGTCCCACTTGTTATTGACCAGCACGAGCGCGCGCCCGGCGTCAACCGCCTGCTGGATGACGCGCACGTCCTGCTCGGTGATCGGCTCGGAGGCGTCCAGGAGGACGACGGCGACCTCCGCCTTCTCAATGGCCCCCTGGGTTCGCAGGACGGCGTAGTAGTCGGCACCCCGCGACTGGCGCACCCGGCGGCGGATGCCCGCGGTGTCGACGAACACCCACTGGCGCCCGTCGAGCTCGATGATCTCATCCACGGGGTCCCGGGTGGTGCCGGCCAACTCATTGACGACGACGCGGTCCTGCCCGGCGATGGAATTCAGCAGTGAGGACTTGCCGACGTTCGGGCGCCCCACGAGGGCGATGCGGTGCATCCGCCCCTCGGGGGCGGCGGGGGCGACGGCCGAGACCTCTGGTAGCACCTCCATGCAGGCGTCAAGAACCTCACCGCTGCCGCGCCCGTGGAGGGCCGAGACGGGGTAGGGCTCGCCCAGGCCCAGGTTCCACAGGGCCGCGGCGTCGCCCTCCTGGGCCGGGGAGTCCACCTTGTTGGCGGCCAGCACAACCGGCTTGCCGCTGCGCCGCAGGAGGCGGACCACCTGGGCGTCGGCCTCGGTGATGCCCACCTGCGCGTCAACGACGAGCAGGACGGCGTCGGCGAGCTCCACGGCCACCTCGGCCTGGGAAGCGACGGAGGCTTCGAGGCCCTCGACATCGACCTCCCAGCCACCGGTGTCCACGATGGTGAAGCGCCGGCCGACCCATTCGGCGGGATAGGAGACGCGGTCGCGGGTGACGCCCGGCCTGTCCTGGACGACGGCCTCGCGACGCCCGAGAACCCGGTTGACGAGGGTGGACTTGCCGACGTTCGGGCGCCCCACCACGGCGAGCACCGGCAGCCCCGCCTCGAAGGCGCCGTCGCCGGAGGGGAGTTCCTCCTCGCCGTTGAGGAGGGCGACGTCCTCCTCAACGAGCTCGTACTCCTCCAGGCCCGCGCGCAGGGCGTCGGCCCGACGCTCATCATCCTGGTCGCGCTCGGCGGCCTCGACGCGGGCGGCCTCGATGAGGCCCAGGACGTGCTCGACGGTCTCCTCAAGCGTCATATCGGAGGAGTCCACGACGGTGACGCCCTCGGGGGCGGTGAGGAACTGGGAGACGGTGGCGTCGTCCCGGTCGCGGCGCACCACCTGGTCGCGCAGGGCGGCGGCGTCCACGCTCTTGCCCGCGGCCTCCAGGTCCCCCGCGCGGCGGGCCAGGCGGGCCTCCTCACTGGCAGTCACCAGGAGGCGGACGTCGGCGTCGGGGGCGATGACGGTGGTGATGTCGCGCCCCTCGGCGACGATCCCCTCCCCCGCGCTGAAGGAGCGGTGAGGACCGACGGCGTCGCGGGACTCGCCCGCGATGATCTCGCGCTGGAGGCGGGCGAGTTCGGCGCGCACGTCCAGGTTGGTGGCGACCCTCGAGACGACGGAGGCGATATGCGGGTCGCGGATGGCCTCGGCGATGTCGACGCCGTCGCAGGCCACCCCCGGGGCCGTGGGATCGAGGCCCATGTCGAGGGGCATGGTGAGGACTGCGCGGGTGACGGCTCCCGCGTCCACCTCCTCGGCGGTCAGGTCGATGCCGGTGCGCTCGCACCACCAGGCGGCGGCCCGGTACATGGCGCCGGTGTCGAGGTAGGCCAGGCCCAGCGCGGCGGCGACCCGCTTGGCGACGGTGGACTTTCCCGACCCGCTCGGCCCATCGATGGCGACGACGATTCCCATGTGCTCCCGGCCCTTCCTCGCGATGCGCTCGCGCGCTCAACCGGCCAAGCGTCCCATATTCCCCCGCGCTCGCGCCAAAGCCACCCCGTCCGCCCCCTCCCCCTCACCGAGACCGGTCGAAAACAGGACCGAGACCGGTCCGACGGGGGTGGGCGCTCGATCCGGGGGCTCTGTCACGCCGCAGAGACCAGCGGGCCGGGTAGGGGTCATCCGTAAGGGGCTCGCGCTCGATCCGGGCACTCTGTCACGCCGCAGAAACCGTCTCGGCCCGCAAATACGCCCTCACCCCAGATATACCGCCTCGGCCCGGCGTTGCGCCCTCGAACTGCGAGAATGAGGGCGCAAATCCGGGCTGAGACGGTTCCTGCGGGCTGAGACGGTATTTGCGGGCTGAGACGGTTCCTGCGGGCTGAGACGGTATTTGCGGGCCGAGACGGGCGAGCCCCGCCCTGCCTTAGGCGACGACTACCCGCCAGCCCCGCTCATCCAGCGCGGCCTCCAGGGGCTGGGCGGCGCTGGGCAGCACGGAGATCATGGCCACGCCGGCGCTCTGTCCGGCGGAGTGCTCCATGGAGAAGTCCTCGATGTTTACCCCCGCCTCGCCGACCTCTGTGAACAGGCGGCCCAGGCGGCCGGGCTTGTCGGGGACGAGGACCTGCACCACCGCGTAGCGCCTGGGGGCCCCGCCGTGCTTGCCGGGGATGCGGGCCTGACCCGCGTTGCCTCGCCTCATGACGTCCGAGATGGCGCTGACGGCGCCGGGCGCGATCTCCTCGGCCCTGCCCGGAGCGGCTCGCTCCTCTCCGGCGACGTCAACGGCCGCCGGCTCGATCCCACTGATGAGCGCGTCGAGATCATCGCGCAGCTCGCGCAGCAGCCCGGCCACGGGGCCGGCGTTGCCAACCACGATCGCGGACCACAGCCGGGGATCGGAGGCGGCGATGCGAGTCACATCCCTGATGCCCTGGCCCGCGAGCTCGAGCGCCGCCTCCGGCAGGGCCTCAAGACGGGCGGCGACGAGGGAGGAGACCAGCTGCGGCATGTGCGAGACGGCGGCGACGGCGTCGTCGTGCTCGGTGGCGCCCAGGCGCAGCGGTGCCGCCCCAGCGTCCATCGCCAGGTTGCGCACGGCGATCTCGGCCGCCGGCTCGGCGCCGTCGGCGACGATCACCCAGGGGCGGCCCGCGAAGAGGTCGGAGTCAGCGGCCCCGGCCCCCGAGCGCTCCCGGCCGGCCATGGGGTGCGAGCCCACGTAGCGGGAGGCCGCCGCGCCGGCCCGGGCCCTCACCTCCGCGCCCACGCGCGCCTTGACGGAGGCGACGTCGGTGACCACCGCCCCGGGGTGGGCCTCCAGGGCCCCCACGACCACTTGCGCGGCCACATCGGGTGGGGTCGCGACGACGACGAGCGCCGGCTCGGGGTCCCCCTGCCTCCTGATGGCCCCAGCGCCCATGTCCCGAGCGAGGGCGAGCGAGGTGGGCGAGGTGTCCTGGAGCTGAACGGGAACGTCGGCCGCCCGCAGGACGAGCGCGAGCGAGGTGCCGAGCAGTCCGGTGCCGATGATGAGCACGGGGCCGCGCGTGGCGGCGGGAGGGCGCGCCGCCAGGCCTTCCCCTGCCCCCTCCGCGGCCTCGCCCGTCCCCCGACCGGGCTGGGCCGCCTGGATGACATTCCCCTCCAACCGGCTCATAGTCCGACCTCTCTCTGGAGGGCCGCGATCTCCTCACCGGTGAGAGCCCTCATGGCGCCGGGCTTGAGGCCGCCGAGCGCCAATGGCCCGAGCCTGGTGCGGGACAGCCGGATCACGGGGTGCCCGACGGCGTCGCACATGCGGCGCACGATCCGGTTGCGCCCGGAGTGCAGGGTGATCTCTAGGATCGAGCCCGCGGGCCCGGAGTCCTTGATGACCACGCGGTCGGCGCTGATGAAGCCGTCTTCGAGCTCGATGCCGCGCTTGAGCTTGCGGGGCACCCAGGGCTCGACCCTCCCCTGGACGATCGCCACGTAGGTCTTGGAGATCTCGTAACTGGGGTGCATGAGCCGGTGGGAGAGCTCGCCGTCGTTGGACAGCAGGAGCAGGCCCTCGGTGTCGGTGTCGAGGCGCCCCACGTGGACGAGCCTGATACGCCCGCCCGCGCCATCCCCGCGATCCGCGCCCCGCGCGCCGCCCCGCTGGGAGAGCTCTTCGGCGCGCTCGGCCACGTACCGCTCCCCCAGCTCGGCGACGGTGGGCCGCCCCTCGGGGTCCTCCATGGTGGTCACGACGCCGGCGGGCTTGTGCAGCATGACGGTGAGCACGTCGGGGTTGGTCAGGATGCGCGAGCCGTCGACCCGGATCTCCTGGCGGGCGGGATCCACGCGCACCCCGACCTCGGTGACGACGACGCCGTCAACGCTCACGCGGCCCTGGGCGATGATCGCCTCGCAGGCCCGGCGGGAGGCCACGCCCGCGTGGGCGAGGACCTTCTGGAGGCGCTGCCCGGAGTCGACGTGCGGGTCATCCTCACCGCCCCGGGAGGCCCTGCGGCGCTCCTCGATGAGCCTGAGCTCCTCTTCCTCGGCCAGGGCGCCGTCGTCGAAGGCGGCGATCTGGCCGGGGGTCAGGCCCGCGTCGCCGAGCTCCTCGATGTCGTCCTCGTCGTAGAACTCCTCGGCCCCGAAGTCGCCCAGGGGGACCTCGTCATTGCCGGTGCTGTGACCGCGGGTGCTCATCGCGTCTCCGTCTCGTGCTCGATGTCCTCCAACTGGGAGGCGTCCGGGAGGTGGGGTGCCAGGGGCGGCAGCTCGTCGAGGCTGTCGATCCCCAGGTACTCGAGGAACTCGTTGGTCGTACGGTAGAGGATCGCGCCGGAGGTCTCATTGCCGGCCTCCTCGATAAGCCCGCGGGCGTGGAGGGTGCGCACGACGCCGTCGACGTTGACCCCGCGGATCGCGGCGATGCGCCCGCGGGTGACGGGCTGGCGGTAGGCGACGACGGCGAGGGTCTCCAGCGCCGCCTGGGACAGGCGCGCGGAGGCCCCGCCGACGACGAAGCCCTCGACGATCCCGGCGTGCTCGGGCGCGGAGGCGAGGCGCCACCCCCCGGCCACGCGACGCAGGATGAACCCCCGACGGCGCGTGGCCGCCCCGCCCGCGGACTCGCCCCGGTACTCGGCGGCCAAGGCCTCAAGCAACGCCTCTGCCTCCTCGGCCCCCAGGCCCAGGGCCCCGCCGAGCGCGGCGGGCGCCACGGGCTCATCGGAGACGACGAGCACCGCCTCAGCCGCGGCCAGCAGCTCATCGCTCACGGTGACGCCGGCCGCGGGCGCCCCCTGGCCGTCGACCCCCGCGGCGGCCCGCGCCGCAGCGGCATCCGCGCTCATGAGAACTCCTCCCCCAAGCCGTCCATATCCGGGGCCATCATGCCCGCCGGACCGTCCTGCCCGCCGCACCACGTCACCGTGATCTCGCCCATGGCCTCACCCTGCTCAAGGTCGACGCTGCCCTGCCGGTGGAGGATGAGCAGGCCCAGGAAGCGGGCCACGACGACGGCGACGCGCTCGGCGTCGCCAGTGAGCTCGGAAAAGGTGAGCGTCCCAGCGGCGCGCAGGCGCTGGGCGAGCAGGGTGATCTGCTCGCCGACCGGGACCGCCTCATGGAGGTGGACGGTCTGCACGCCCGGGGCGTCGGGGCGGTTGAAAGCGGCCAGAGCGATGCGGGCCAGCTCAGCGGGGCCGACAGTGGCCACGAGCCTGGGCAGCAGCGTGGCGAACTCAGGGGCGAGAGCGACGACGCGCGGGTGCGCGGTGGCCGCCTCGGCGGCCATGGCGGACAGGGCGGAGGCGGCCCGCTTGTAGGCGCGGTACTGGAGGAGGCGGGCGAAGAGCAGGTCACGGGCCTCCAGCAACTCCAGGTCCTCGTCGTCCTCCCCGTCGACTTGGGGCAGGAGGCGGTGGGCCTTGAGGGCCAGGAGCGTAGATGCCACCACGACGAACTCGCTGGCGTGCCCGAGGTCCCAGTCGGCGCGCATGTGGGCGATGAACTCGTCAGTGACCTCGGCCAGGGCGAGCTCGGTGACATCGAGCCGGCGCCTGGCGATGAGGCTGAGAAGGAGGTCGAAGGGCCCCTCGAACTGGGGAAGGCTGACGGAGAAGCCCGGGAGCCTGGCGGGCCCCTCCTGCCCGGCGCCCTCGCGCCCGCCGATGCCGGCGCGCGCCCGGGCGTCGAGCGCGGCGGCCGGCTCAGGCGACACAGCCGCGAGCGACGATCTCCCGTGCCAGGCGCCGGTAGGCCTCAGCGCCGACGTGCGTGGGGGCGTAGGTGTTGATGGGCTCGGCGGCCACGGAGGCGTCGGGGAACTTCACCGTGCGGCGGATCCGCGTGTCGAAGAGGCGCTCGCCGAAAGCCTGATCCAGGCGCTCCAGGACCTCGCGGGAGTGCAGGGTGCGGGAGTCCACCATGGTGGCGAGGATGCCGTCGATGTCGAGGCGCGGGTTGAGGCGGTCCTTGATCCGCTCGACGGTCTCCACAAGCAGGGCCACGCCGCGCAGGGCGAAGAACTCGGTCTCCAGCGGGATGATGACGCCGTGGGAGGCGGTCAGCGCGTTGACCGTGAGCAGGCCGAGGGAGGGCTGGCAGTCCACGATGATGGCGTCGTAGTCATCGACGACGGGGCGAAGCACCCGGGCGAGCGCCTGCTCGCGAGCCACCTCGTTGACAAGCTGGACCTCGGCGGCCGACAGGTCGATGTTGGCGGGCACGAGGTCCAGGCCCGGCATGGAGGTCTGCTGGATGACGGGCAGGATGTCGGGGCGGGCGGCCACGAGGAGGTCGTAGATGGTGGTGTCGAGCTCATTGGCGTTGACGCCAAGGCCGGCGGAGGCGGCTCCCTGCGGGTCGAAGTCGACGATGAGCACCTTGCGCCCGTACTCCACGAGGGAGGCCCCCAGGCTGATCGTGGTCGTCGTCTTGCCGACGCCGCCCTTCTGATTGCACATGGAAATGATCCGGGCCGGCCCGTGGGACTCCAGGGGCGCGGGGACGGGGAACTCCTTCTGCTCAGGGGCGGGAAGGTCGATCAGGCCGGGCTGCTTGGAGTCACTCACAGGGCCAGGGTAGCGGACGGCACTGGGATCATCAGCAGGCATCATCAGTGCGCCCGGGGGTGGCTCGTGGCGTAGACCTCCCTGAGGTGGTCGACGGTCACCTTCGTGTAGATCTGGGTGGTGGTGACCGAGGCGTGGCCGAGCATCTCCTGGACGACCCGCACGTCGGCCCCGCCCGCGAGCAGGTGGGTGGCGAAGGAGTGGCGCAGCGTGTGGGGCGAGATATGGCGGTCGGCTCGCGCGCCGCCGTCCCCCCCAATGACGCCATCGGGAGCGGCCGGGGCCTGCCCGGTGGGCTGGCCGCCGAGGCCGGCGCGGGCGGCGGCCCGCTGGAGGACGCTCCACGCGGTCTGGCGGGACAGGGGCCGCCCGAGCGTGTTGAGGAAGACCTCGGGCACTCCCCTGCCTTTGGAGGCCAGGGCCGGCCGCCCGCGCACGAGGTAGGCGTCGAGGGCCGCCCAGGCGTACTGACCCACAGGGACGATCCTCTCCTTGCGCCCCTTGCCAAAGAGCCGGAGCACGCCCGAGCCGGCGTCGAGGTCGTCGACGACGAGGCCGACCGCCTCGGAAATGCGGGCCCCCGTGGCGTAGAGGATCTCCAGGAGGGCTCGGTCGCGCAGGCTCACGGGCGAGTCGTCGACGGCGGCCGCCTCCAGGAGCGCGCGCACCTCCTCGACGCTGAGGGCCTTGGGCAGGCGGCGCCCAACCTGCGGGGGTCGGACGGCCGCCGAGGGGTCGGTCGGCGTGGTGCCCTCGTCGAGGAGGAACCGGTGCCAGCCG
Organism: Actinomyces sp. zg328; assembly: GCF_009829635.1. Taxonomy (NCBI): domain Bacteria; kingdom Bacillati; phylum Actinomycetota; class Actinomycetes; order Actinomycetales; family Actinomycetaceae; genus Actinomyces; species Actinomyces sp. zg328. Next base: position 198,804 of record NZ_VWPE01000002.1, on the reverse strand, counting down.
CGCACGGCGGTGACGGCGCGGGCGGCGGAAGAGGCGGCCAGGGGGCGCCCCCCGTCCTCGCCGGTGCGGATGGCCTGGGAGAAGACGGAGACGTCCTCCTCGGCGACTCCGCCGGGCCCGGTGATGCCGCGTCCCCTAAGGAACCCCGCGTATCGGGACAGGTCCCGCAGATAGGCGGCCAGGGTGTTCTGGCTCAGGCCCCGCTCGACCCGCAGATGCGCGAGATACCCGCGCAGGGAGCGCTCGAGGGCGTCCCCACGCGGGTCTGCTACGTGGCTGTACGGGGTGGTCAGGAGAACTTCGCCAGGAGTCCGAGGCCGATGATCGTCACGCTCCACACGAGGCCCACGCCCACGGTAATCCGGTCGAGGTTGCGCTCGGCGACGCCGGAGGAGCCGGCCGAGGAGGAGATGCCGCCGCCGAACATGTCGGACAGACCGCCGCCCTTCCCCTTGTGCAGGAGGATCGACATGATGAGGAAGAAGCTCGACAGAACGAGGAGCACCTGGAGGATGATGCGGAGGATGTCCACGCCGTCGTCCTTTCATTGAGGGGCCCGCGGGGCCCGGGAGGAGCTGATGCGCCGCTGGCGGGTGATCGCGCGGCACGACCGTGGCCGACTCTACCCGAATCGCGCGCCGGGGCCAGGGCCCGCCTCCTGTGAGGCGCCCTGGCCCCGATCGCGGTTGCGTCACGGGCGCCGCCCCGCCCACGCGCCACTCATGCGGCGGCGGGTGGCGCGGCGCCCGGTCGGGCTCAGGCGGCGTAGAAGCGGCACATGGCCGCGAAGGAGTCCGCCTTGAGGGAGGCGCCGCCGATGAGGGCCCCGTCGATGTCGGGCTGGGCCATGAGCTCGACGATGTTGTCGGGCTTGGCGGAGCCGCCGTAGAGCACGCGGGTGGCCTCGGCGGTGGCCTCGCCGAAGTCCTCGCGCAGGGCCGCGCGGATGGCCCCGCAGACCTCCTGGGCGTCCGCGGCGGTGGCGGTCTCGCCGGTGCCGATGGCCCAGATGGGCTCGTAGGCGATGACGATCCTGGCGACGTCCTCGGCGCTCCAGCCCTTGAGGGCGGCGCGGATCTGGCCGAGCACGAACTCAACGTGCGTGCCGGCCTTGCGGATCTCCAGGGCCTCGCCGCAGCACAGGATCGGCGTCATGCCGGCGTCGAGGGCCTTGCGGGCCTTGGCGCCGACGAGCTCGTCGGACTCGTTGTGGTACTCGCGGCGCTCGGAGTGGCCCATGACCACGTAGGAGCAGCCGAGCTTGGTGAGCATGGCGGTGGAGATCTCACCGGTGTAGGCGCCGTTGTCGTGGATGGAGACGTCCTGGGCGCCGTACTTGATCTCCAGGTCGTCGGCGTCGACAACGGTCTGCACGGTGCGCAGGTCGGTGAAGGGCGGAATGACGACGGCCTCGCACTTGGCGAAGTCGTGCCCGGCGTCCTTGAGCTCCATGGCGAGACCCTGGACGAGGTGGTTGGCCTCGAGGTGGTCCAGGTTCATCTTCCAGTTGCCCGCCATAAGGGGGGTGCGGTTCGACATTTCAGTGGTGTCCTTCGTTGTCTATCGGTGTGTGGGTCGGCTGGCGCGATCAGTCCTCGAGGACGGCGATGCCCGGCAGGGTCTTGCCCTCGAGGAGCTCCAGGGAGGCGCCGCCGCCGGTGGAGATGTGGGAGAACGTCGACTCGTCGAAGCCGAGGGTGCGCACAGCCGCGGCTGAGTCACCGCCGCCGATGACGCTGAAGGCCTCGGAGTCGGAGATGGCCCGCGCCACGGCCTTGGTGCCGCCAGCGAAGGCGTCGAACTCGAACACGCCCATGGGGCCGTTCCACACGACGGTCTTGGACGAGGCGATGGCCTCGCCGAAGATCTCGGCGGTCTTGGGGCCGATGTCCAGGCCCATCTGGTCGGCCGGGATGGCATCGGCGGCCACGACGGTCGCGGGGGCGTCGGCCTTGAACTCCGGGGCGACGACGGTGTCGACGGGCAGCAGGAGCTCAACGCCGTTGGCCTTGGCGGTCTCCAGGTAGCCCTTGACGGTCTCGACCTGGTCCTTCTCCAGCAGGGAGGCGCCGACCTCGTGGCCCTGGGCGACGAGGAAGGTGTAGGCCATGCCGCCGCCGACGAGGAGCCGGTCCGCCTTGGACAGGAGGTTGGCGATGACGCCGAGCTTGTCGGAGACCTTGGAGCCGCCGAGCACCACGGTGTAGGGGCGCTCGGGGTCGTTGACGGCGCGGCCGAGGGACTCGATCTCCTTGACCACGAGCAGGCCCGCGGCGGCCGGGAGGATCTTGGCAATGTCGTAGACGGAAGCCTGCTTGCGGTGGACCACGCCGAAGCCGTCGGAGACGAAGGCGTCGGCGAGCTCGGCGAGCTGGGCGGCGAAGGCCTCGCGCTCGGCGTCGTCCTTGGAGGTCTCGGCGGCGTTGAAGCGCACGTTCTCCAGCAGGACGATCTCGCCGGCGCTCATGGCGGCGACGGCGGCCTTGGCGGACTCGCCGACGGTGTCCTCGGCGAGGACGACCTTGACGCCGGTGGCCTCAGCCAGGCGCTTGGCGACGGGCGCCAGCGAGAAGTCCGGGTTGGCCTGGCCCTTGGGGCGGCCCAGGTGGGCGGTGATGATGACCTTGGCGCCGGCCTCGAGGAGCGCGCGCAGGGTGGGCAGGGCGGCCTGGATGCGGCCGTCGTCGGTGATGTTCTTGTCGGCGTCGAGCGGGACGTTGAAGTCGGAGCGGACCAGGACGCGCTTGCCGGCCAGGTCGCCGAGGGACTCGATGGTCTTCATGGAACCTCTCAAGGTGTGTTGTGGCGTTCGAGTGAACGGTGGATGGAGGACGGGTGGCCGACGCCCGCGCACGCTGGGCGTGCGCGGGCGTCTTCTCATCGGGGGCTCACGGTGCTCAGCACGCCGCGCCTCCCGATCGCCGGCTCAGCTCGTGCGCTGGTTCAGGCGAGCTTGGAGCCGACCAGGGCGGTCAGCTGCACGAGGCGGTTGGAGTAGCCCCACTCGTTGTCGTACCAGGACAGGACCTTGACGAGGTTGCCGATGACCTTGGTCTCGGAGGCGTCGAAGATCGAGGAGTGCGGGTCGCCGACGATGTCGGTGGAGACGATCGGGTCCTCGGTGTAGGCGAGGATGCCCTTGAGCCCGCCCTCGGCGGCGGCCTTGACGGCGGCGTTGACGGACTCGACGGAGACCTCCTTCTCGGCCTGGAAGGTCAGGTCGGTCAGGGAGCCCGTCGGGGTGGGCACGCGGACGGCGAGGCCGTCGAACTTGCCCTTGAGCTCGGGCAGGACGAGGGCCACGGCCTGGGCGGCACCGGTCTTGGTGGGGATCATGTTGAGCGCGGCGGCGCGGGCGCGGCGCAGGTCGCCGTGCGGGGCGTCGAGGACGCGCTGGTCACCCGTGTAGGAGTGGATGGTCGTCATGATGCCCTGGACGATGCCGAAGTTCTCGTGGAGGACCTTGGCCAGCGGCGCGAGGCAGTTGGTGGTGCAGGAGGCGTTGGACACGATGTTCATCGTGGCGTTGTCGTAGTCGGCCTCGTTGACGCCCACGACGAAGGTGCCGTCGACGTTCTTCGCGGGAGCGGAGATGACGACCTTCTTGGCGCCGGCGTCAATGTGGGCCTTGGCCTTCTCGCCATCGGTGAAGAAGCCGGTGGACTCCACGACGACCTCGACGCCGAGCTCGCCCCAGGGGAGCTCGGCAGGGTCGCGCTGCGCCAGGACCTTGATGCGCTTGCCGTTGACGGTGATGCCGTCGTCGTCGAAGGAGACCTCGCCGTCGAAGCGACCGAGGATGGAGTCGTACTTGAGGAGGTGGGCGAGGGTCTTGTTGTCGGTCAGGTCGTTGACCGCAACGATCTCGATGTCGGCGCCCTGCTCAAGCGCGGCGCGGAAGAAGTTGCGGCCGATGCGGCCGAAGCCGTTGATACCAACGCGGGTGGTCACTTTGTGTCCTCCTAATGCGCCGGTGAGGCGCACGGTTACGTAGTTCCAGCGCATCATCGATGCGCCCCGGCCCGCCGGAAGAGTTTTCAAGAGGTTCCGTGAGCCGGCTCGCCGAGTCTACCGTCGTGGCGCGGTGAGGCGCGACTGGGGTCCACGCCCTCGGCGAACGCCCCCGGCGCCACCGGCGTGATCTCATCGTGACGGCCTCAGTGAGGGGGACGGACGTCCCAGGACCCTGCGTGGCGCGGGCTCCGAGCGGGCGCCGACGGCTACAGGTCGAGCATGTCCGGGGTGAGGACGGACTCGGTGTCGGGGATGCCCAGGTCGTGGGCGCGCTTGTCCGCCATGGCGAGCAGGCGGCGGATGCGCCCGGCCACGGCGTCCTTGGTGAGCTGGGGGTCGGAGAGCTGCCCGAGCTCCTCGAGGCTGGCCTGCTTGTTGGCGATGCGCAGCCGGCCGGCCTCGACGAGGTGGGCGGGGACGTCGTCGCCCAGGATCTCGAAGGCCCGCTCCACCCGCGCCCCGGAGGCGACGGCGGCCCGGGCGGAGCGGCGCAGGTTGGCGTCGTCGAAGTTGGCCAGGCGGTTGGCGGTTCCGCGCGACTCGCGGCGGCTGCGCCTCTCGCCCCAGGTCTTGAAGGCCTCCTTGGCGCCCATCCGGTCCAACAGGACGCCGATGGCCTCGCCGTCGCGCACGACGACGCGGTCGGTTCCGCGCACCTCGCGGGCCTTGGCGGTCACGTCGAAGCGGCGGGCGGCGCCCACAAGCGCCAGGGCCGCCTCGGAGCCCGGGCAGGTGACCTCCAGGGAGGAGGAGCGGCCCGGCTCGGTCAGGGAGCCGCGGGCGAGGAAGGCGCCCCTCCAGGCGGCGGCGGCTGAGGTGCGCACGCCGTGGACGACGGCCACGGGCATCCCGCGCACGGGGCGGCCGCGCCCGTCGACCAGTCCGATGAGGCGGGCGAGCTCCTTGCCGCGCTCACTCACGCGCAGGACGTAGCGGGTGCCGCGGTGCAGGGAGCCGCCTTGGACGACCATGACCTCGGGCTCCATTCCGAAGAGCTCCTTGAGGTCGTGATGGAGGCGGCGCACCGCCCCGCCGTGGTCGAGATCGGCCTCGACGACGATGCGCCCGGAGACGATGTGGAGCCCACCGCCGAAGCGCAGCATCGACGCCACCTGGGCGCGGCGCTGCGCGGCGCTCTCCGCGCTCACGCGCGCCAACTCGTCCTTGACGGTGACGGTCAGCGACATACCTTCCGCTCTCCTCGCTCGTGCCTGGCTGAGGGGCTGGGCCCCGCCCGGGCTCAGTCCCCCGGGGCGCCGCCGATGCCGACATCGCCCACGACGCCGTCGAAGGCGTCCCGGAAGGCGGCGGCCAGCCGCAAGGGGTCATGGTTGCACATGGAGTCCCCGGTGCGCACCTGCCGCAGGATCACAGTCGCGCCCATGGCCCCCGCGACCCGCTCAAGATCACCGAGATCCTCGATGGTGGAGGGGTCGGCGAGGACCACGTCGAGGCGCAGCGCGGGCGCGTGCTCGCGCAGGACCCTCAGGAGGTCGGCCGCCGTCATGCCATCGGTCTCCCCGCTCTGCGCCGTGAGGTTGAGGACGACGGCCCGCCTGGCGCGGGTGGTGACCAGGGCCTCGCGCAGGGAGGGCAGGATGACGTGGGGCAGGACGGAGGTGTACCAGGAGCCCGGGCCGAGCACCACCCACTCGGCCTCCTCGATGGCGCGGATGGCCTCGGGATGGGCCTGGGCGCCCTCGGGGACGACGGCGACGTTCTCGAGTCGGCCGCGCGTCGTGGCCACCGCGACCTGGCCGCTCACGCGCGAGCGCTCATCGCCGTCGACGACATCGGCCTCGATAACCAGCGGGGAGGCGCTCATCGGGATGACCCGGCCGTGGATCCCCAGCAGGCGGCCCACCCAGTTCAGCCCCTCGACCTCGTCGCCGAGCAACTGCCACAGGGCCAGGATGAGGAGGTTGCCCAGGGCGTGGTTGTCCAGCTCGCCCTCACCGGAGAAGCGGTGCTGGAGAACGTCGCGCCAGGTGAGACCCCATTCTGACTCATCGCACAGGGAGGCCAGGGCCATGCGCAGGTCGCCCGGGGGCAGGCAGTCGAACTCCTGGCGCAGGCGGCCCGAGGAGCCGCCGTCGTCGGCGACGGTGACGACCGCCGTGAGCCGGTTGGTCACGTGCCGCAGGGCCCGCAGGGTGGCCGACAGCCCGTGACCCCCGCCCAGGGCCACGACGGCGGGGCCCTCCTCCCCGCGCCGGGGCCAGCCCCCGGGGTCGATGGTGGTCGGCATGGCTCACTCCCGTCCGAGGTCGCGGTGCTGGGTGTTGACGCGGAAGCCGCGCGAGCGCAGGCGAGCCGAGACGCGCTCGGCGGAGGCGACGGAGCGGTGCTTGCCGCCGGTGCAGCCCACGGCGATGGTGACGTTGGGCTTGAGCTCGTCGACGTAGCGGGGTAGCGCGTGCGCGAGCAGGTCGGCGTACCCGTCGACGAAGGCCGCGGCGCCGGGCTGGCGGAACACGTACTCGGCCACGGGATCGTCGCGCCCGGTGAGGTGGCGCAACTCGGAGACCCAGTACGGGTTCGGGATGAAGCGGACGTCGAGGACGTGGTCGGCGTCCACGGGCAGGCCGTACTTGAAGCCAAAACTCATGATGTTGACGCGCAGCGCGAGGTCGGACTCGGTGGCCACGAGGTCTCGCACGCGGCGGGCGAGGTCGTGGACGGACAGGTCGGAGGTGTCGATGACCATGTCCGCGGCGCCCTTGAGGCCGCCCAGCAGCGTGCGCTCGTGCTCGATGCCGTCGAGGATGGAGGAGGTGCCCTGCAGCGGGTGGGGCCGGCGGGAGGACTCGAAGCGCCGCACCAGGACGGCGTCGGAGGCGTCGAGGAAGAGGACTCGCACATTGGTCCCGCTCTCGCGCAACTCGGAGAGGTAGCGCATGAAGTGGGCGAAGAACTCCCGGCTGCGCACGTCGACGACGGCGGCCAGCCGGTGGACGCCCGCGCCGACGGTGGTCATCATGCCCGCCAGCGCGGGCAGCAGCTGGGGCGGGAGGTTGTCGACGACGTACCAGTCGAGGTCCTCCAGGGCGTTGGCGGCCCGGGAGCGGCCGGCCCCCGACATGCCGGTGACGATGATCATCTGGGGGCTGGTGGCGGGGGCCACGGGCGGCGCCTCCTCGTCGATCCGGGGGATCTCGATGGGCACCGTGTCCTGGCGGGGCCCAGCGGCCCGGCCGCCGTCGGCGCCGTCCTCGCGCCCGGAGGACCGGGGCCGTGGCGTGCGTTGGTTCTCCATGGGCCAAGCATGGCACGCCAAGCGGGCCCGTGGCCCGCTCCCACTCCCTCCACCGAGACCGGTCGAAATCAGGAGCGAGACCGGTCGAAAACAAGATCGAAACCGGTCGGCCCTCCACAAGCCGGGCCGACAAGGCCCCGGCGCGGGGGCAGTGGTTCCAGGCGGCCCCGGCATCGCCCGCTACTGCCCCGCTGGGGTGGAGGAGCTGAGAAGCCGCGCGATGTGGATGGCCAGGTAACTGATCTCGTCCGGCCGGACCGCAATCCCGATGCACTCGCCGAGGAGGGAGGCCACCTCCTCGGCGAGCCTGAAGGCGTCAGGATGGCGCCCGCGCAGGGGCGCGGAGATGATGTCGGCGGTTCCATCGTCGATCTGGGCGCCGGTGCGGGCGCGCGCGAGGAAATAGCGCAGGTGGGTGGCGAACCGGGCAGCGTGGATGGAGCCCTGATCGATGCCGCCGGGCGCGGCGCCATCGATCAACTCGATGGCCCGGGCCACGATCCGTGACTGCGCCGCGGCCTCCTGGAGGCAGCCGGCCCCGGTGGAGGCGGCGAAGAGGTGGAGCGCGAGGGCGAAGGCCTCGCCGTCGGGCAGGCGCACGGCCTGGGAGGCGTTGAGGTCGGCCACCATCCGCTCGGCCAGGCGCAGTTCCTCGGGGTGGAGGTGGGCGACCTCGGCCCGCAGGGGGTAGTCCATCCGCTCGCCGCGCCGGGTGCGCTCGAGCGCCTGGTGGACGTGGTCGACGACGGCGATGAGGCCCGCCGAGGTGATGGTGGCCCCGAGCTCCTTGACCGCCTGGGTGAAGACCTCCTCGATGAGGGTGATGCGCCCGAGCGGGATCTCGGAGAGCATCTGGCCGACGAGGCCGGCGTCCTGCGCGGTGACGTAGCGGCGGGCGATGAGGGACTCATCGAGGTCCTGACCCGCCTTGCGCCCGAAGGCGAGTCCCCGGCCCGTGGCGACGACCTCCCGCCCCAGGGCGTCACGGGCCAGAACGACGTTATTGTTGAAGACCCGCAGGATTCTCACTCCCTGAGTGTGCCACACCACGCCCACCCCTCCCATCGAGACCGGTCGAAAACAGGATCGAGACCGGTCCGCTCTCCACAGGCCAGGGGCGGGCTCGCCCCGGGGCCCTCCCCTGGCCCGGCCGTGGTTCCCGAACCGGCGCTGGGCCCGGCCGTGGTTCCCGGGCCGGCCCCAGCGCCGGCCCGGGCCCGGTCGTCAGCCGCCGGAGACCCGGAGCGTCGCCCCGTTGGACGCAATGAGTTCCTTGTACCAGCCGAAGGACTTCTTGCGGTAGCGCGCCAGGCTGCCCGCGCCGTCGTCGTCGCGATCGACGTAGATGAAGCCGTAGCGCTTGGACATCTGGGCCGTGGAGGCCGAGACGCAGTCGATGCAGCCCCAGGAGGTGTAGCCCATGACCTCGACGCCGTCGGCGATGGCCTCGGCCACCTGCACGAGGTGGTCGTTCATGTAGGCGATGCGGTAGTCATCCTCGACAGTGGGCCCGTCAGGCCCCTCGATGAGCTCGTCCTTCGCCCCCAGCCCGTTCTCGACGACGAACAGCGGCTTGCCCCAGCGGTCCCAGAACTGGTTGAGGATGATGCGCAGGCCGACCGGGTCGATCTGCCAGCCCCACTCCGAGGCGCTGAGGGTCGGGTTGGGCACGCCGCCCATGATGTTGCCCGGCCCCTGGCCCGCCGCCTCGGTGGCGGTGTCGCACACGGACATGTAGTAGGAGAAGGACACGAAATCCACCGTGTGCTCCTTGAGGGTGGCCAGGTCACCCTCGGCGATGTCGAGCTCAATGCCCTTGTCGGCCAGGGTTCGCAGGAGGTAGCCGGGGTACTCGCCGCGCACGTGGACGTCGGAGAAGGCGAGGTTGGCGTGGTCGGCCTCCAGGCAGGCGAGCACGTCGCGCGGGTCGGGGGTCAGCGGGTAGATCGGCACGCCGATGACCATGCACCCGACCTTGATGTCGGGGTTGATCTCGTGGGCGATCCTCGTGGCGCTGGCCGAGGCCACGAGCTCGTGGTGGATCGCCTGGTAAAGGTCCTTGGGCGCGAGGTGCTCCTTGGGCGTGTTGATGCCCCCTGACAGGAGGGGCGCGTGCAGCACGGAGTTGATCTCGTTGAAGGTCAGCCAGTACTTGACGCGGTGGCCGTAGCGCTCGATCACCGTGCGGGCGTAGCGCTCGTAGAAGCCGATGAGCCGCCGGTCGGTCCAGCCGTTGTAGGTTTCCGCGAGGTGCAGCGGGGTCTCGTAGTGGCTGAGGGTCACAAGCGGCTCGATGCCGTGCTTCTCGAGCTCATCCAGGACACGGTCGTAGAAGGCCAGGCCTGCCTCGTTGGGCTCGGTCTCATCACCGAGGGGGAAGATGCGGGACCAGGCGATGGAGAAGCGGTAGACCTTGAAGCCCATCTCGGCGAACAGCGCGATGTCCTCGGCGTAGCGGTGGTAGAAGTCGATCGCCTCGAGCTTGAGGTTGTCGGGGGTCGGCCTCTCGGTGCGGGGGGCGATGATGCCCCTGGGCATGACGTCCTGGATGGACAGCCCCTTGCCGTCGGCGTCGTAGGCGCCCTCGACCTGGTTGGCGGCGGTGGCGCCTCCCCAGAGGAATCCCTCGGGGAATCGGGGCGTGAACGTGGTTGATCCTGTCATTGCGGTCTCCTGGGTCGTTCCTGGTCGATGGTGGTCTGCTGCCGCCGGGGCGTCAGTGGTCGATCTCGATGATGGTCTCACCCACGCGCGCATCGCCGTCAACGATAGGCACGACGGCGCTCAGGCCGGCGGTGGAGGTGACGACGACGATAGTGGTGGTGTCGTAGCCGGCGGCGCGCACCGCCTCGAGGTCGACGTCCACGAGCGGGTCACCGGCGATCACGCGGTCCCCCACGGCCACGCGCGGCGTGAAGCCGGCGCCCTTGAGGTTGACGGTGTCGATGCCCACGTGGATGAGGATCTCGACGCCGTCGTCGGTCCTGATGCCGAAGGCGTGCCCGGTCTCCATGGCGGTGACGACCGTCCCCGCAGCCGGTGCGCAGAGGCGGCCGGAGGCCGGGACGATGCCGACGCCGTTGCCCAGCGCGCCCGAGGAGAACACCGGGTCCTTGACCCTCTCCAGCGGGACGGCGGATCCATCGACGGGGGCAACCAGGGCGCGGGTGGGCTCGGCGTCGGCGACGGCGCTGGAGCCAGTGGTCGCGTCGGGTCCGGCGGGGCCGCCCGCCCGCTCCCCCGGCCCAGCAGCGACATCGTCCTTGACGCCGAACATGAAGGTGAGGGTAAAGGCGATGGCGACGCCGACGATGACGCCGATGGCCCACAGCAGCAGGCGCGGGGTCTCCAGGTAGGCGGGAATCGCGATGAGCGAGGGGAAGACCCCGGCCTGGGAGACCCGGCCCCCGGCGATCGCCCCGATGGCCCCGCCGACGGCGCCTCCGAGGATTCCGAAGTAGAAGGGGAGCTTCCGGGGCAGGTTGATGCCGTAGATGATCGGCTCGGTCACTCCGGCGAGGAAGCCGGACAGGGAGGCGGGGCCGGCGAGCTCGCGGACCTTGGCGTCGCGGGTCCGGAGCATGACGGCCAGGCCGGCGGCGGCCTGCGCGAGGACGGCGGCCTCGATGGGCCCGTAGATGAGGGAGTAGCCGTTGGTGGTGATCTCCTGGGTCATGATGGGCACGAGGCCCCAGTGGAGGCCGAACATGACGAAGACCTGCCAGAACCCTCCGATGACGATGCCGCCGAGCAGCGGGACGTGGATGAACAGCCACTGGACGCCCGAGGCGATGCCATCGGCGATGGTCGTGGTGAGCGGGCCGATCGTGAGCAGGGTGAGCGGCACCATGACGAGCACGCTGGCCCAGGGGGTCATGAAGTTGCGCAGGGCGCCGGGGAAGAGCCGGTCGCAGGCCCTCTCCACGTGGCTCTGCACCCACACGGCCACGATGATAGGCAGCACTGAGGACGTGTAACTCATGATGACCAGCGGGATGCCGAGGAAGGCGTGGGAGCCGCCGTCATTCATCGCGACGATCGAGGGGTAGACCAGCGCCCCTCCGATCGCCATCGCGGTGAACTGGTTCGCCTTGAAGTGCCGGGCCGCGGTCACCGCGAGGACGAGGGGGAGGAAGTACATGAAGGCGTCGGACGCGGCGTTGAGCACCGTGTAGGTGTCCGAAGCCTGGTCGATCCAGTTGAAGGTGGCGAACATGGCGAGGAAGGCCTTGAAGAGGCCGGTCGCCGCCAGGGTCCACACCACCGGGGAGAAGATCGCCGAGACGAGGCCGATGAAGGCGTCCAGCGGGTTGCGCGACCGCGCGGACCCGCCCTTACCACCATCGCTCCCCTCCGATCCGAGACCCGGCAGGAGCGCCTGCATCTGGCCGAAGAGCAGCGGGACGTCGTTGCCGACGACCACCTGGTACTGGCCCCCGGCTTGCACCACGGTGACGACGCCGGTCATGTCCTTGATGGCGGCGGTGTCGGCCTTGGAGGCGTCCCTGAGGACGAATCGCATGCGCGTGGCGCAGTGGGAGAGCGCGGAGACATTCGCCTCCCCACCGATCCGCTCGAGCAGGTCCGGCGCCATTGCCGCGTAGTCGACTTTTGCCATGAAGAGCCTCCTTGCCTTCCCATCATCCGCGCCTGGGCAATAAAAAAGACCCGAGGCGCGATTCGCGCGGCATGGCGCGAGGCGTCTCAGGTCTTGCCCCGGGTGGGTCACAATCCTGGTGGGCTATTGCCCACGGGTGACGATAGGCGGAGCGCTCCTGACCCGACAAGAGCACCTCCATGTGCTGCGCGTCACACGAAAGCGGGCGGGGCACGGGCCTCCCAGCCACCACGAGGACCCTCTTGAACGACGCCGCGCCACGCTCCTCACCCCGCCGTCTCACCTCCGTCGCCCAGGTGCTCGTGGATGGCGGCGGCGAGCGCCGGGCCGATGCCCTTGACCTCGGCGATCCGCTCCACGCTGGCGGCGCGCAGGCGCTTGACCGATCCGAAGGCCTTGAGCAGCGCGGCCTGGCGGGCGGGCCCGAGACCGGGGACGCCGTCGAGCGCGGAGCGGGTCATGCCGGCGGAGCGCTTGGCCCGATGGTGGGTGATGGCGAAGCGGTGGGACTCGTCGCGCAGGTGCTGGAGGAGGTAGAGCGCGGGCGAGGTGCGCGGCAGGATGACGGGGAACTCCTCGCCGGGGATCCAGATCTCCTCCAGGCGCTTGGCCAGGCCGACGATGGGGGTGTCGATGCCGAGCTCGTCGAGGACGGCGCGGGCGGCCCCGACCTGCGGCAGCCCGCCGTCGACGACGACGAGGCCGGGCGCGTAGGAGAAGCGCTTGGCCCGCCCCGTTTCGGGATCGATGGGCCCGGAGACGACGGCGACGCCCTCGGCGTCCTCAACCTGCTCGGCGGCCTCGGTCGCGCTCAGCCCGGCCGCGCCCCGGCCCTGCTCGGCGAGGAGCCGCTTGAAGCGCCGGGTCAGGACCTCGCTCATGGCGGCAGTGTCGTCGGTCGCGCCCCCGCCGTCCTCGCCGCGGATGATGAAGCGGCGGTAGTCGGATTTGCGGGGGGCGCCGTCCTCGAAGACCACCATGGAGCCGACCTGGTGGGTGCCCTGGGTGTGGGAGATGTCGTAGCACTCGATGCGCAGGGGCGCCTCGGGCATGTCGAGGGCCTCGGCGAGCTCGTCGAGGGCGGCGGAGCGCTGGGTGAGATCGCCGGCGCGCCGGGTCTTGTGGAGGCGCAGGGCCTCCTCGGCATTCTTGCGCACGGTCTCCATGAGGGCCGCCTTGTCCCCTCGCGCGGGCACGCGCAGGTCGACGGCGGCGCCGCGCAGCCCGGCGAGCCAGGCCCGCACGGCGGGGGCGTCATCGGGAAGCACGGGGACGAGGACCTCGCGGGGCACGGCGGTGGTGGAGGCGTGGGCGACGTCGTCGACGCTGGTGGCCGCCGCCTCGGCCCGCCTGGGAGTCGGCTCATCCTCGCGTCGGGCGCGCGGGGCCGGGCAGGCGGGCGCGCGCCCGACGCCGACGGAGGTGGTGGGACCGGAGACGGGCCCGCTGGGGGCGGCCGCCGCGCCGGCCGACGACGACTCGGGGGCGCCGGTGTCCCCGGGGTCGAGAAGATCGGCGTAGACCTGCTGGATGAGGCGCTCAACGAGCTCTGAGTCGGTGGCGTCGTCGGGGGTGTCGATGACCCAGCCGCGCTGGCCGCGGATGCGCCCGCCGCGGACGTGGAAGACCTGGACGGCGGCGGTGAGCTCGTCACGCACGAGGCCGAAGACGTCGGCGTCGGTGGCGTCGGGCAGGACGACGGCGTTGCGCTCGATGACCTTGCGCAGCGCGGCGGCGTCGTCGCGCAGGCGGGCGGCCTTCTCGAAGTCGAGCGCGCCGGCGGCGGCGCGCATCTGGGACTCGACCTCGCGCAGGTAGGGCCCGGTGCGGCCGGCGAGGAAGGAGCAGAGGTCCTCAGCGAGGGCCCGGTGGTCGAGGGCGGAGACGCGGCCGACGCAGGGGGCGGAGCATTTGTCGATGTACCCCAGCAGGCAGGGGCGACCGGCGGCCTTGGCGCGCTGGAAGACGCCGGCGGAGCAGGAGCGGATGGGGAAGACGCGCAGGAGCTGGTCGAGGGTGTCGCGGATGGACCAGGCCTGGACGTAGGGGCCGAAGTACCGGGCGCCGCGCTTGCGCGCCCCCCGCACCACCTGGGCGCGGGGGAACTCCTCGTTCAGGGAGACCATGAGGTAGGGGTAGGACTTGTCGTCCTTGTACATGACGTTGAAGCGCGGGTGGAACTCCTTGATCCAGGAGTACTCCAGGGCAAGGGACTCCACTTCGGTGGCCACGACGGTCCACTCGACGGCGCAGGCGGTGGTGACCATTCTCTGCGTGCGCGGGTGGAGGGCCGCCAGGTCCTGGAAGTAGTTGCTCAGGCGCGCTCGCAGATTCTTGGCCTTGCCGACGTAGATGACGCGGCCCTCGGGATCGAGGAAGCGGTAGACGCCGGGCGACGTAGGGATCTCGCCCGCGGCGGGCCGGTACGTCGAGGGGTCTGCCATGGCCGGTGCCTCACTCCCGCAGCCCGGGGACGGACAGAAAAACCCGGACCGTGGGGTCCGGGCGGGATGGGCTGCGAGTGGGCGATACTGGGTTCGAACCAGTGACCTCTTCCGTGTCAGGGAAGCGCGCTACCGCTGCGCCAATCGCCCGAGGTGGGTACCGGATTCGAACCGGTGTAAACGGCTTTGCAGGCCGGTGCCTAGCCTCTCGGCCAACCCACCAGTGAGATGCTGGGGGCTGGGTGGCCGCCCGGCTCCTCGGAGCGGATGACGGGACTCGAACCCGCGACCCTCACCTTGGCAAGGTGATGCTCTACCAACTGAGCCACATCCGCATGGCTGCCGCTCTCCCCGGCTCGACGCCGGTTCGCTCGGTGCTGCGCAACCATATCACCCCACCTCCGCGCCTATGCAAATGACATCGCGGTGACTCACCTCACCGGGCTCCCGTTTGCCGGGCGCGCCCGGTTCTGGCTAGTCTGTGCGGGCATCGGGCGATTGGCTCAGGGGTTAGAGCGCCTCGTTCACACCGAGGAGGTCACTGGTTCGATTCCAGTATCGCCCACCAGCGCGTTGGGGCCCGGACTTCACAGTCCGGGCCCCAGTGCTTTTCACGCTCTCGGCGGGTGCCGGGCGTGCCGGCGCGCGGCGGCCGGAGGCCCCGCGCGCCGGGATGGTGGACGCTTCTCAGAGCCTCGCCCCATCGGCGATCGAGCCGGGTGAGCCCTCCTCCGTCACGACGGCGTCGCCCGAGGCCACGACGCCCTTGCCGAAGGTCCAGTCGCCGCGCACCGTCAGCGTTAGCGCCCCCCGGATCGAGGGCACCCCGTCGGGGAACCGCGCCTCAAAGTCCTGGATCCTCTTGTAGTAGCGCGGGTCGAGGTCAACGGTGCAGGAGGTCTCGGAGACCATGCGCAGCAGGCCGTCCTCATCGACCTCGTACACGTCCGAGCGCACGAGAAGGAGGTCGTTCGTCGTCTTGACCGGCAGGAAGCGGCTGCGCGGCACCTCCACGGCGGTGGCGCCCTCGAAGGCCTCGACCGCCGCGCCCATCGCCGTCTCCAACTGGTAGACGGGCGTTGAGGAGGCGTCCGAGGGGTTGACGGTCTTCTCATTGCGGATGAGCGGCAGCCCCAGGATGCCCTTCCTCTCGGCGAGCGTGGCGCGCAGGACCTCCAGGTCGAACCAGATGTTGTTCGTGTGGAAGAACGGGTGGCGGAACTGGTCGGTGAAGTAGTGCATCTCGTCGGCCGGCGTCTGCGCGGTGTCCCTGAGGATGATGCGCCCATCAGACTTGCGCACCGCCAGATGCCCGCCCTTGACGTCCGCCGGCGTGCGGCGGCACATCTCCGGGGCGTAGGGGGCGCCGGAGGCCGCGAACCATCCGGCGATGCGGGCCGAGGGCGCCGCGCCCAGGTTGTCCGCGTTCGACGTCATCGCGTACTTGTAGCCGCGCTCGATGAGGGCGTCGAGCACGCCGGAGGCCACGAGGGCGGTGTAGATGTCGCCGTGCCCCGGGGGGCACCACTCCAGGGAGGGGTCGGCTTCCCATTCGACCGGCTCGAGGTCGTCCTGCCGGATCTTCGGGATGCGGTTCTGGAGGAAGTCGAGCGGCAGGCCGTCGACGGCGATCCCCGGGTGGCGCCCCAGCGCGGCCAGGGTGTCCTCACGGGTGCGGAAGGAATCCATAAAGATGAGCGGCAGGGTGACGCCGTGCTTGGCGCGGGCGGCCTCCACCTGCCCCACGAGGAGGTCGAGGAAGGACTTGCCGTCGCGCACCGGCAGCAGGCTCTTGGCGCGGCTCATCCCCATCGAGGTGCCAAGCCCGCCGTTGAGCTTGATCAGGACGGTGCGCGACAGGGCCTCACGAGCGTCCTCGTCACTGATCTCGACGTCGTCGATGGAGTCGATGGAGGTCAGTGGCTCGATCGTGCTCTCGGGGATGAGGCCGGTGGCGCCGGCCTCCAACTCCTTGTAGTAGTGGGTGAAGACGTCGATGGCCTCCGGGGCCACCTCGCCCCGCCGCATCTTTGCCTGCGCTGCTCGCAATCCGCTCTCGCTCATGGCCAGAGCCTACCCGCGCGACCGCCGGATGCGAACGATGACGCTCAGCGCCCCGGGCCTGATCCGCTCACGCCCGGTTGGGCTCCCCCGACGGCGCGCGCCCTCATGCGAGCAGCTCGCGGTGGATAGTGGTGTCCCCCGTGAGCTCGGGATGGAAGGCGACCCCGATGATCCGCCCGCCCGCGCCGGTCTGCTCGACGCCGACGACGCTGGGCGCCTCATCCGGCCGCTTGGGATCCGTCCACGTGGACAGCGCCTCCACGCCCTCCCCCATGCGGGTGATGCGCGGCGCCCGGATGAGGGCGGCCCGCACCTGCCCGCCGCGCCACGGCAGGACGGCCTCGGCGGAGTCCACCTGAGGACCGAAGGCGTTGCGCTCGACGTCGACGTCCAGCACGCCCAGGCGCGCGAGCAGGATGAGGCCCGCGCAGGTGCCCAGGGTCGGCACTGCCCGAGCGGTGTCAGCGAGGGCCCGCGTGAGGTCGAAGGCGGCGAGCAGGCGCAGGAGGGCGCTGGATTCCCCTCCCGGCAGGATGAGCGCGTCCAGACGGTCCAGGTCGCCAGCGCGGCGCACGAGGACCGCCTCGCTCCTGAGCTCCTCCACCATCCGGGCGTGCTCAACCACCCCGCCCTGGAGGGCGAGGACGCCGACGCGCCGGCTCACCAGCCGCGCTCCGCCAGGCGGTGGGGCGCGGGGAGGTCGGCCACGTTGATGCCGACCATCGCCTCACCCAGGCCCCGGGAGACCTCGGCGATGACGGCGGGGTCGTCGTAGGCGGCGGTGGCGCGCACGATGGCGGCGGCGCGGGCGGCCGGGTCCCCGGACTTGAAGATCCCCGAGCCCACGAAGACGCCATCAGCGCCGAGCTGCATCATCATGGCGGCGTCGGCCGGGGTCGCGATGCCCCCGGCGGTGAACATCACCACGGGGAGGGCTCCGGTGCGCGCCACCTCGGCCACGAGCTCGTAGGGGGCGCGCAGCTCCTTGGCGGCGACGTACAACTCGTCGGCGGGCAGGCCCCGCAAGCGGGCGATCTCGGCGTTGATCGTGCGGATGTGCCGGGTGGCCTCGGAGACGTCGCCGGTTCCAGCCTCGCCCTTGGAGCGGATCATGGCCGCGCCCTCGGCGATGCGGCGCAGGGCCTCCCCGAGGTTGGTGGCCCCGCAGACGAAGGGGACGGTGAAGGGCTGCTTGTCGATGTGGTTCGCGTAGTCGGCCGGGGAGAGCACCTCGGACTCATCGATGTAGTCCACGCCGAGGTGCTGGAGGACCTGGGCCTCGACGAAGTGCCCGATGCGGGCCTTGGCCATGACCGGGATCGAGACGGCGTCGATGATGCCCGCGATGAGGTCCGGGTCGGACATGCGGGCCACTCCCCCCTGGGCGCGGATGTCCGCAGGCACGCGCTCAAGCGCCATGACGGCCACGGCGCCGGCCTCCTCGGCGATGACGGCCTGCTCGGGGGTGACGACGTCCATGATGACGCCGCCCTTGAGCATGTCGGCCAGGCCGCGCTTGACGAGTGGGGAGCCGGTGGTGGAGGCGGGTACTGAGTGGTCAGCGGGGTGCGAGGTGCTTGTGATGGTGGTCATGGCGTGATCCTCCCCGCTCTTGTGGCCCATTGATGAGTCCACATCTGATCGATTCTCATGGACCACCGCTACCCTTGCGGTCATGACCGCGAATCGACAGGCGCCCCGGGCGCGGCGGGAGGAGCCCACCGGGGCGCTCCCGGGGCTCCCGGCACTCCCGGGGCTCCCCGGGCGGCCGGGGCGGGAGCGGCCGGCCGCGGGGAGGTCAGTGCCGCAGCGGATCGTCGCCGACATCCACCAGCGGATCACCTCCGGCCTCCTCGCGCCGGGCGATCGGCTCCCGTCCTCCCGCCGGATGGCCGCCGAGCTGGGAGTTTCCCGAGGCAGCGTCGTGGCCGCCTATGAGCAGCTCATCGGCGAGGGCTACCTCATGGCGACACATGGGGGCACGCGCGTGGACCCCGCGCTCCCCCGCCCCGCCTCGCCCACCGCGTCCAGGGCCCGGTCAACCGCCGCGGCCCCCGGCCCATCCGCGCTGAAGCCCGGCACGCCGGACGCCTCGGATGTGACGTCAGCGCTGTGGCGGGCGGCCTGGCGCGCCGCCGCGGCCGATCCTCGGCCCCATCCGCCGCGGGGATCGGAGGAACTGCGCGAGCTCCTGGCTGAGCACATGCGCCTGACCAGGCGCGTCACGATCGATCCCCACCGGATCCTCGTCACCGCGGGGGCCCGTGATGGCCTGCGGCTCATCCTCTCCGCCCTGCGCGTCGCGGGGAGGATCGGCGTCGAGGACCCCGGCTACCCCTCCCTTCGCGCCATCCCCGGCCTGCTGGGGTGGCGCGCGCGACCCCTGGCCATGGACGCCGACGGCGCGCTGCCCGAGTCCCTGGAGGGGGTCGAGGCGGCGCTCCTCACCCCGAACCACCAGTTCCCCACCGGTGGGCGCATGCCCGCGGTGCGGCGCCACGCGCTCCTGGCCGCGGCGTCGTCGAGAGGGACGCTGCTCATCGAGGACGACTTCGACGCCGAGCTCCATGAGGCGCCGGCGCCGCTGCTCGCCTCGGGGACCGACGGGCCCGTGGCCCTGCTGGGGTCGTTCTCGCCCAGCCTTACTCCCGCCCTGGGGCTCGGCTGGGCCGTGGTCCCCGAGGGGCTCGTCGACGATGTCGCCCAGCGCTGCGTCCCGGTGTCTGGGATCGTCCAGGACGCGATGACCCGCTACCTCCGCCAGGACGGCCTGCGCCGCCACGCGGCCAGGGCCCGCCGCCTCGACCGGAGGCGGCGCGGGGTGTTCCTCGAGGTCTTCCCCTCCGGCACCCCCATGGAGGGCGGGCTGCACGCCGTCGTGCCGCTAGCCCCGGGCGCCGATGAGGCCGCCGCCGTGGCGAGGGCCCGGGCGGCGGGGCTCGGCGTTGAGGGCCTGGGCTCGTACTGGTCGGTGGAGGGAAGGGGTGGTTGGCCGGGGATCGTCCTGGGCCTGGGCAGTCGCTCGCCCGAGCGGCTGCGCGAACTGCTCGACGCCCTCCGGGAGGCGCTGGGGCCCGGGGACATCGCCGACTGAGCGCCCCGGGCGGGTCCGTGCGGCGCCGCGCGCGGGTGGGCCACCCAGGACTCCCCCCCCCAGCGGCGGGCGGGGCCCGCCCCCACCGCGTCAGCAGCGGCGCCGCTGAAGCACCTCGGCGAGGAACGCGCCCGTGTGGGACCCCGCCACCCTCGTGAGCTGCTCGGGGGTGCCGGTGGCCACCACGGTGCCACCGCCCTTGCCCCCCTCGGGGCCCATGTCGATGACCCAGTCGGCATTGGCGATGACGTCGAGGTTGTGCTCGATGACCACCACGGTGTTGCCCTTGTCCACGAGTCCCTGGAGCACCTCCAGGAGCTTGCGGATGTCCTCGAAGTGCAGGCCGGTCGTCGGCTCGTCCAGCACGTAGATGGTGCGGCCGGTCGAGCGGCGCTGCAGCTCGGTGGCGAGCTTGACGCGCTGGGCCTCCCCGCCGGACAGCGTGGTGGCGGCCTGCCCCAGGCGCACGTAGCCGAGCCCCACCTCCACGAGGGTGCTCAGGTGCCGGGCGATGATGGGCGTGGAGGAGAAGAACTCGGCGGCGCGCTCGATCGTCATGTCGAGAACGTCGGCGACGGTGTGGTCCTTGTAGCGGATCTCGAGGGTCTCGCGGTTGTAGCGGGCCCCGTGGCAGGCCTCGCAGGGGACGTAGACGTCCGGGAGGAAGTTCATCTCAATCTTGAGGGTGCCGTCGCCCTTGCAGGACTCGCAGCGCCCGCCCTTGACGTTGAAGGAGAAGCGGCCGGGCCCGTAGCCGCGGACCTTCGACTCGGGCACGGCGGCGAAGATCTTGCGGATGTGGTCCCACACGCCGGTGTAGGTGGCGGGGTTCGAGCGCGGCGTGCGGCCGATGGGCGACTGGTCGACGTGGACGACTTTGTCGAGCTGGTCGAGGCCGCGCACCGTCTTGTGGCGCCCGGGCACGCCATGGGCCCGGTTGAGGCGGTTGGCGAGCACCTGGAAGAGGATGGAGTTGACCAGCGAGGACTTGCCGGAGCCTGACACCCCGGTGACGGCGGTGAGCACACCCAGGGGGAAGGCGACGGTGACGTCCCTCAAGTTGTTCTCCCGGGCGCCGACGACGGTCACCTGACGTTTCTTGTCAACGGGCCGGCGGGCGGGTGGGATCGTGATGCGGCGGCGCCCGGCGAGGTAGTCGCCCGTGCAGGAGTCCTCGGCCTCCAGAAGGCCGGAGAGCTCGCCCGAGTGGATGACCTCGCCGCCCTTCTCCCCTGCCCCGGGCCCGATGTCGACGATCCAGTCGGCCGAGCGGATGGTGTCCTCGTCGTGCTCGACGACGATAAGCGTGTTGCCCAGGTCGCGCAGCCGGGAAAGAGTCTCGATGAGACGGGCGTTGTCCCTCTGGTGCAACCCGATGCTGGGCTCGTCGAGGACGTAGAGGACGCCGACCAGCCCGGAGCCGATCTGGGTGGCCAGGCGGATGCGCTGGGCCTCGCCGCCAGAGAGGGTGGCGGCGCCGCGAGAGAGGCTGAGGTAGTCCAGTCCGACATCGACGAGGAAGCCCAGGCGGGCGTTGATCTCGGTGAGCACGGAGGAGGCGATCTGCTTGGCCTGGCCGGTGAGCTCCAGGCTGGCGAGGAAGTCTCGGCACTCCCCCACGGGAAGGTCGCAGAGCTCAGCGATGGACTTGCCCCCCACGCGCACGGCGAGGACCTCGGGCTTGAGGCGCGTGCCGGAGCACACCGGGCAGGGCACCTCGCGCATGTAGCCCTGGTAGCGCTCCTTCGACCACTCGGACTCGGTCTCCTCATGCTTGCGCATGACGTAGCTGAGGACGCCCTCGAAGCCGGTGGAGTAGACGCGCTCACGCCCCCAACGGTTGCGGTAGCTGACCTTGACCTCGTAGTCCTTGCCGCGCAGGATCGCGTCCTTGGCGCGCTCGGGAAGGGCTCGCCAAGGAGTGTTGATGTCGAAGCCGAGCTCGGCGCCGAGCGCGGACAGTGTCCGGTCGAAGTGCTTCTGGTGGATGGTCCAGGGGGCGACGGCGCCCTGGGCGAGGGTGAGCTCCTCGTCGGGGACGACGAGGTCGGGGTCCACCTCGAGGCGCACGCCGATTCCGGTGCACTCGGGGCAGGCGCCGTAGGGGGCGTTGAAGGAGAAGGTCCGGGGCTCCATCTCGTCCAGGGCGAGCTGGTGCTCGTTGGGGCAGGCGCGCTTCTCGGAGTAGCGGTGGAGGCGGGCGGGGTCGTCCTCGTCGCGGTCGACCTCCTCGATGATGACGAGGCCATCAGCCAGGCCGAGGGCCGTCTCCACGGAGTCCGTGAGGCGCCCCCGGATGCCCTCGCGGACGACGAGCCGGTCGATGACGACCTCGATGTCGTGCTTGAGGCGCTTGGACAGCTCGGGCGGGGCATCGAGGCGGTGGATGCCGCCGTCGACCCTCACCCGGTTGAAGCCGCGCGAGCGCAGCTCCTCGAAGAGCTCGGTGTACTCGCCCTTCCGGCCGCGCACCACGGGCGCGAGCACCTGGAAACGCGTCCCCTCGGGCAGGGAGCGGACCCGGTCGACGATCTGCTGGGGGGTCTGGGAGGAGATGACGGCGTCGCAGACGGGGCAGTGCTGGATGCCAGCGCGCGCGTAGAGCAGGCGCAGGTAGTCGTAGACCTCGGTGACGGTACCGACGGTGGACCGGGGGTTGCGGGAGGTGGACTTCTGGTCGATGGAGACCGCTGGGGACAGTCCCTCGATGAAGTCGACGTCGGGCTTGTCCATCTGGCCGAGGAACTGCCGGGCGTAGGAGGACAGGGACTCCACGTACCTGCGCTGCCCCTCGGCGAAGATCGTGTCGAAGGCAAGGGAGGACTTGCCGGAGCCGGAGAGCCCGGTGAAGACGATCATCTTGTCGCGGGGCAGGTCGAGGCTGACGCCCTTGAGATTGTGCTCGCGGGCTCCACGGATGATGAGGGTGTCGTTCACGGGCGCGAGTCTAGGGGCAGGCCGGCGTCGTACGTGTGTTCGACTCGCCACGTCAGGGTTGGTCTGTGCCATGGCTCACGCGCGCGCCCCCGGGACGATAGGCTGCCGTCATGAGCAAGATCTTCGCCGTCGAGTACACCTACGTCACCGGCCGGGATGAGGAGCTGTCCGCCATCCGCCCGAGCCACCGCGCCTTCAACGGGGCCCTCGCCGATCAGGGCCGCCTCATCGCCGCGGGCCCCTACACGGGCACGAACAAGGCCCTCATCATCGTGCGCGCCGAGGACGCCGCCGGCGCCCTGACCCTCCTCGACGATGATCCCTTCCAGAAGGCCGGGCTTATCGCCGAGCGCGCGCCACGCGAGTGGAACCCCGTCATCGGGACGATCTCATGACGAAGGCCCCCCAGGACTCCCAGTTCGCGCGGCCCAGGTCGCTCACGGGCAGGCTCCTGCTGCGCGGGATGAACAAGGGGCATCGCCCCCTGCACCTGTGGGGCCTGGAGGGGCTCGGCGTCCAGCCCGATGAGCGCGTCATCGACATCGGATGCGGCGGCGGCGCCATCCTCAAGCGGCTCCTGGGTCTGACCCGCCGGGAGGTGGCGGGGATCGACCACTCCGCTGACGCCGTCCGGACGTCCCTGGCGCTCAACCGCGCCGCCGCCGAGACCGGCCGCCTTCGCGTCCTGGAGGCCCCCGTCGATCGGATCCCGATGCGCAGCGGTTACTTCGATGCCGCCACGGCCTTCGAGACGCTCTACTTCTGGTCCGATCAGCTCGCGGGGCTGGCGGAGGTCCATCGCGTCCTGCGCCCCGGCGGGAGGCTGCTCATCATCAATGACTACGCCAGCAGGGAAGCGGCGGGCTTCTGGGCGGACCGCTTGGACATGAGCGTTCCCGACGGCGAGGAACTGTCCGCGCTCGCCTCCCAGGCCGGCTTCACCAAGGTGGACTGGGACCTCCACCCCCGCCGAGGCTGGCTGCGGGTGCTGGCGATCGCCTGATCGGGCGCCTCAGCCCCGCGGGCGGGCGCGGCGGCGCATCACGTGGACCGCCTCCATGCCCGCGACGACCGCCGCGGCCATCGCGGCGACGATCAGCCATGTCGTGCTGGTCGGCCAGGCCAGGAGGAAGAAGCGGCGCACGGGCGGGATGACGACGCCGAGCACCGCCAGCGCTCCCATGAGAGCCACGAGCCCGAGCCGCCACCCCAGGAGCGGGCGCGCGGTGAGGGTGAGCAGGGCCAGGCCCGCCGCGACGAGAACGAGGGTGGTGCCGGAGGTGATCTGCTCAAGCGGGAGCCCCGCGGCCCGCAGCCAGGTGCGCGCGGCGAGCGTCCCCACCCCCGCGACGACGCCCGCGGGCACGGCCAGGGTGAGCACGCGCCCGAGGAATCCCGCGCGGTAGCGCTGGTTGGTCGGCGCCAGTGCCAGGACGAACGCCGGCACTCCGATGGTCAGTGAGGAGACGATGGTGAGCTGCCGGGGCAGGAACGGGTAGGGGATCGCCGTGATCGCGACGGCGACGGCGATGAGGGAGGCATAGACGGTCTTGGACAGGAACAGCGAGGCGATGCGCTCGGTGTTCGCCATGACGCGCCGCCCCTCGGCGACGACCCCGGGCAGGGCAGAGAACCGGCCGGTGAGGAGGACGAGGCGCGCCACGGCCTTGGTGGCCGGCGCGCCATTGCCCATGGCGATGCCGAGGTCGGCGCGCTTGAGGGCCAGGGCGTCGTTGACGCCGTCGCCGGTCATGGCCACGGTGCGCCCGCGCGCCTGGAGGGCGGCGACGAGGGCCTTCTTCTGCTCGGGGACGACGCGGCCGAGCACTTGGGCGTCGGCGACGGCGTCGGCGAGGCGCTCCAGGTCGGCGGGGTCATCAGCGGTGGTGGGCAGTTCACGGGCGTCGAGGACGGTGAGCCCCTCGCCGTCGGAGCGGGTGATGCCGGCCGCCCGCGCGACGGCGGCGACGGTGACCGGGTTGTCCCCGCTGATGACCTTGACATCGACGCCCTGGGCCCGGAAGTAGGCGAGGGTCTCGGGGGCGTCGGGGCGGACCTGCTCGGCGAGCATGACGAGGGCGGCCGGGCGCAGGCCGCCGGGGAGCGCGTAATCAGCGCCGCTCTGGCCGCAGGGCTGCTCGGAGCGGGCCAGGGCGACGACGCGGGCGCCGGTGGCGGCCGCCTCGCGGACCCGCTCAAGGGCGAGACACCGGTGCGGGGCGTCGTCGGGGCAAGCGCCGAGGACGATCTCGGGAGCGCCCATGATCCAGGTGATCCCGTCGATCACGACGGCGGACCACTTGCGCCGGGAGGAGAAAGGCACGAGGCCCTCGCTCACGGGGGCGGCAACGCGGGCGGGCTCGATGCCGGGCAGGCCTTCGCGCAGGGCCAGGGCGGTGGCGTTGGCGTCGCCGCCGGCGGCGAGGGCGTCGAGCGCGGCGAGGGCGGGCGGGTCGGCGGGCCCGCCGTCGGGGGCGGTGACGTCGCGCAGGGCGATGCGGCCGGTGGTGATCGTGCCGGTCTTGTCCAGGCAGAGCGTGTCGACCCGGGCCAGGACCTCCACGGCGGGGAGCTCCTGGACGAGGACCTTCTGGCGGGCGAGCTTGAGGGAGGCCGTGGCGAAGTTGACGCTGGTGAGCAGGACGAGCCCCTGGGGGACCATGCCGACGACACCGGCGATGCCGGCGACCATCGCGGGGCGCCAGGCGCCTGACTCGATTGCTGCGGACAGCCCCCCGGCCTGGCGCATCTGCGACCAGATGAGCAGGAGCGCCACGGGCACGATAACCCAGGAGATCCAGGTGAGGACCCGGTTGGTGCCGTCCTGGAGCTCGGAGCGCACGGTGGAGAACTGGCGGGCCTCGCGGGCGAGCCGGTGGGCATAGGCCTGAGCGCCGACGGCGGTGGTGCGCATGAGCGCGGCGCCGGCCGTCACGGTGGTGCCGGATAGGACCCGCCCGCCCTCCTGGGGCCGGACGGGGTCGGACTCCCCGGTGAGGATGGACTCGTCGACCTCGAGGCCGTCGGTGGCCAGGATGGTCCCATCGGCGGGGATCTGCTCTCCCGAGCGCAGGCGGAGCACGTCGTCGAGGACGACATCGGCGACGTCGATCTCGCTCTCGGCGCCGTCTCGGATGGCGTGGGCGCGGGGCGCCTCCAGGACGGCGAGGCGGTCGAGGGCGCGCTTGGCGCGGATCTCGGCGATCGTGCCGGTGGAGGTGTTGAGGATGAGCACGAAGCCGAACAGGGCGTCGGCCCAGTGCCCGATGAGGAGGATGAGGACGAGCGCGGCGCCGAGGATCGCGTTGAAGATCGTCAGGACGTTGGCGCGCAGGATGTCCAGCGCGGAGCGTGAGGTGGTCTCCTCGTAGGCGTTGGTGAGGCCGTCGCGGACGCGGGCGGCGACCTCCTGGCTCGTCAGGCCGCTGGTGCCCTCGGCGGCGGTGGCCCTCATCGCCCCACCACCGCCCGCTCGGCGGGGGCCTCGGCCTGCTCGCGGGCCTGCCGCTTGGAGGCGATGACGGAGGCGATAACGGTGATGAGGATGACGACGACGATGAAGCCGAGCGAGATGGGGATGGATGGCTCGGGGATGGCCTCCCAGTGCTCGCCGCCGTTGATGAGGCCGAGCTCGTTCTCATGCAGGGCGTGGTTGATGAGCTTGAGGCCGATGAAGCCGAGGATGGCGGCCAGGCCGTAGTGCAGGAAGACGAGGCGGTCGAGGAGGCCGTCGATGAGGAAGTAGAGCTGCCTCAGGCCCAGCAGGGAGAAGGCGTTCGCGGCGAACACGAGGAAGGGCTCGGCGGTCAGGGAGTAGATCGCGGGGATCGAGTCGATGGCGAACACGACGTCGGCGGTGCCGATGGCGATGATGCACAGCATCATGGGGGTGATCATGGTCCTCCCGCCATGACGGTGGAGGACCTTGCCGCCGACGAAGCCGTCGGTCATGGGGACCACCCGGGCCACGAGCCGCACGAAGCGGGACGGCTCGTAGTCGTCGGCGTCGTGGTCGTCGGGGTCCTCGACGCCCTCGCGCGCCTGGGAGATCGCGGTCCAGATCAGCCAGGCCCCGAAGACGTAGAAGATCGCGGAGAAGCTCTCGATGAGGGCGGCGCCGACGAGGATGAAGATGAGGCGCAGCACGAGCGCGATGACGATGCCCGCCAGCAGCACCTCCTGCTGGTACTTCCTGGGCACCCGGAAGGCGGCGATCATGATGACGAAGACGAAGAGGTTGTCGGCGCTCAGGGACTTCTCGACGATGTAGCCGGCGAAGTACTCGCCCCCGTAGCGGCCGCCCCAGATGGCCCAGACGATGCCGCCGAAGACGACGGCCACGGCGATGTAGGCGAGTGACCACCAGGCGGCTTCCCTCATCGTGGGCTCATGCGGGGTGCGCACGTGCCCGACGACGTCGATGGTGATCATGGTGAGGATGACGGCGGCGAGCGCCAGCCATCCGAGGGAGTGGACGTCCACGCGGGTACCTCCGGTACGGACTCGAGTACCGAAGGTCTCCTCCCGCCAGCATCGCTCCCGGCGCGGGGCGACTGGCCTGCGGCGCCGGGGGCCGGCGGCCCGGGGCCACTGGTCTGCCGTGATGACGACGCCGCTGTTGGTGGGAGTACTCCCCTCCGACATGTGCGGTTGCGCCTCGCAGTCTAGCGGCCCGGCCACCATGGGTCGCGAGTCGATCGCTCCTCAGTCGTGTGATCCGCGCCGAGGGCCATCCCGGCGCCGCGCGGGCCCGCGGGCGCCGCCGGCCCTCAGGCGTCGTTGAAGCGGTAGAGGCGCCAGGTGAGGCCCCGGCCGTCCTTCCACTCCCTGGCCAGGGTGGCCACGCCGGCGCCGTTTTCCCACATGCCCGGGTACGCCTTGTCCACCGCGTCCGCGGGGGCGCTGTCCGGGGCGCTGACGAGCGCGTAGAGGACGGAGGCGCCGCCGGGATCCGCCAGGCGATCCTCGAAGTCGCGGTCGGTCGTGATCGTGAAGACCTTAGGCTCCTGGGAGGCGAGGATGATCGGGAAGGAGTAGGCGACATCAGTGATGACCGCCCCCTCGCCCAGCCCCATGCTCTTGATGTCCCGGGCGACAGCGGCCTCCATCCCGTACTGGTCGCCGCCGGCGACCTCACGCGCCAAGACCTCTTCACGCCCGAAGCGGGGGTCGGCCTCTGTGACCCAGGCGAGGGGAAGCACCAGCACCACCGCGGCCACGAGGCCGACCGCGAGGGCCCGCCGGGCCCGCCGCCCGCGCGCGCCGCTGCCCACCGCCGCGACGAGGTATCCGGCGGTGAGTATTGCCAGGGGCACGGCCGCGATCTGGAAGCGGATCCATCCGAAGGACATCCCCCGCAGGAAGGCGAGGTTCTGGAACAGCAGGATCGATCCGAAGACGAACACCGGGGCAAGGAGGGCCGGCTCGCGGCGCCGCCAGGCCACGACCAGGGCGATGATCGTCAGGGGGATCGCCAGCGGCGCCGTACGGAGCAACTGCTCAGAGACATAGGCCAGCTGCGCGCCGCCGCCCGTCCCGACGATGCCATCGATGGAGGCCCGAAAGGCCCCGACCTGCGCCGAGTTGCCGTACTGGGAGGTGAAGGTCTCCAGCCAGGAGCCGACGACGATTTTGCTGGCCAGCGCCCACAGGCCGAACGCCGCGGCGATGGGCGCGATGACCAGCGCGACGTCGAGGCAAGCGATGCCGATGGCTCCGTCACCGCCCTTCCGCCCGCGGGAGCGCCACCACGAGGCTCCTGCCACGAGCACGGCGATGGCCGCGCCCGCCGCCAGCGCCTCGTAGCGCACAAGGTAGGCGACCCCGGCGCCCACCCCCACCTGGACCAGCAGCCAGGGCTTGGGGTCTCCCAACCACAGCGCGAGCCGCACGGCCATGAACGCGCAGGTCAGAAGGAGCATAGCCTCGCTGGCTCCCGTCGTGGCGCCAAGCAGCACCAGGGGATGGAGGGCGAAGGCGGCGGTAAGCAGGATGCGCGCCGGGCCATGGGAGCCCAGAAGCGCCAGTAGGCGGTGCATGAGTCCCACCGTCACCGCCCCGCACGCCACGGACACGAGGCACCCCGCCACGGCCTTGGAGGCCAGGGTCGGCCAGATCGGCGTGAGCAGGAGGAGGGGGATGACGGCCAACGAGGGCAGCGGGTTCCACACGAAGCCGATGGCGGCCAGGTGCGGATCCCGGCTGCGCATCGTGTAGTAGCCGTTGGCGACGCGGCTCATCGCGTCGGGGAAGATGAGGTCGTGGGCGCTGAGCCACCAGCCCACCCCGAGGTAGAGGACGAGCGCCGTGGCGACGACCCCCCACCCGATCCTCCGCTGCCTCCTTCGAGCGGGGTCAAGGCGATGCCTGGTCATGCCGCCACCCCCGCGGTCTGCGCGGCCTGGGGCGCCTCAGCCTTGTGGAGGCCGTGCGCGGTCTTCTCCCAGTAGGAGGGCGCCGTGATGAGTTGCAGCACCGCCTTGACCGCCGCCAGCCACATGAGGATCCAGTACAGCGGCATGAGGAGCGCGGGGATGAGGAGCCCCAGGCGCTCCATCTGCCGGGCGGTGAACAGCCCCATGTACAGCACCGCGAGGTTGCCGAGGATGAGGCTGACCATGCCCAGGTAGTAGATGGCTGGTGGGAACAGGGCCGCCACCGCCGGGTCGTGGGAGGTGAACCAGACGACCGTCAGGGCCCAGAAGAACCCGTTGAGCGCTGAGAGCAGCGGCGTGCCCGCGATGAAGATGACGAGGCCGACCATGCCCCTCGCGCCGAGCTGGCGGTTGACGAGCCCAGGCCTGCGCATGTGGACGAGGAAGGTCTGCAAGTAGCCCTTGTACCAGCGGGAGCGCTGGCGCACCCAGTTGATGGCGTCGGGGTTGGCCTCCTCCCCCGTGTCCGAGTCGAGGACTCCCACCTGGTAGCCGGCCCGGGCCAGGCGCAGCCCCAGGTCGGCGTCCTCGGTGACGTTCCAGGGATCCCAGGCCCCAACCCGCCGCAGCACGTCGGAGCGGAAGTGGTTGGAGGTGCCGCCCAGCGGGATCGGCGCGCCGAGGGCCACGAGCCCGGGCAGGAGGTTGCCGAACCATGATCCGTAGTCGAGCGCGAACCAGCGGGTGAGAAGGTTCTGGTCGGCGTTGTAGAAGCCGAGTCGGGCCTGCACGCAGGCGTAGCGGGGCCCGAGCCTCCTCATCGCGACGACGGCGCGCAGCAACTGGAGGGGATCGGGCGAGTCCTCGGCGTCGTAGATCGTGCACATGCCGCTCTCGGAGATGAGGAAGCCGTAGTTGCAGGCCTTCGGCTTCGTGCGCGGCTCGTGGGCGGGCACTCGCACAACGGTGACGTGCCGGCCGAGGGCGAGCCCGGAGGCGGCCGCGTTGGTCTCCTCGTCGTCGGCCTCCAGGAGGAGGCGGATGTCGAGGAGGTGGCGGGGGTACTCCAGGCGCTCCAGCCTCGCCACGAGCTCGCCGAGAAGGGGCTCGTGGAAGACCGGGACGAGCACGGTGTATCGGGGCAGTTCGGCATGGGGCACGGCGCGCGCCTCCTCATCGCTCACCGTGACGACATGCCCGCCCTTGGCTCCCAGGTGGAACAGGGCGAGCCGGTAGACGAGCGCGATGCCGTAGACGGCGGTGACGATGGCGACGACGGCGATCCCGGTGGCCCTCGGGACGAAGACAAGGCCGAGGATGACCAGCGCGACGGCGGCAATAAGCGCCACTCGCTGCCAGGCCACCAGCACTCCCCTGGCGGAGTACTCGGGCGCCGCCTCGGACAGGCCGTAGCAGGCGAGGTCCAGGGCCCGCTCGCCCTGGTCGACGAGCTCCTCGGGATCGGGCAGGTCGATGACGTGGCGGTCCCGCCTGGGCAGGACACGGACGTTGCTCACGCGAACCACCCCCTGGCCACCGCGGCCAGCGCAATGGCGGCGAGCGCGGGGACGACGAGGCGCGCGGGTACGATCCGCTGGAACTGCCGCCGTGGGGCGGGGCCGTTGGCGACGATGAGGGCCAGGGCCGCCAGCGCGCACAGCGCCAGCGCGATCATCCCGAGCATCACCGAGCCGAGAGAGGGGACCAGGCTCAGGCCCAGGGGCGCGATCGCGGGGGCGAGCCAGGAGGTCTCGCGGGTCCCCACGACCCACAGCGCCAGGCCCAGGCCCGCCGAGGCGGCGGCGAGCACCGCGGCGGCCTGATGCGTCGCGGTGTCCCAGTGCGTGATGATCCACGCGGCGGTCACGAAGCCGCCGACGGCGAGGATCCGGTCGAGATCCCGGTCGTCGATGCGGGGCTGCTTGCGGCGCGTCATCACGAGGGCGAGCGCGAGGATCACGGCGCCGATCCTCCACATCCGGGCGCCCGCCGTGATGGCCGGCCCGGGAACGAGGAGGATCGCGATCAACGCGATCATGGTGAGGATGAGGAGGTGCGGCACGAGCCGCGGGATCTTGAAGGCGCGTGAGGGCGGGCGCGCTGCCGCCAGGCCGGGACTGCTCATGGGAGGGGCGGGCTCTTCTGTTGGAGGGGGATGCCGTCAGGGAGCAGCAGAACGAGATGGGGAAGCGGGCAGGGTCCCGCCTCTCGGGATGATAGCGGACAACCCCGCACATGGCGAGCGATTCGTTACTGCCCCGTGAATCCTCTGTGATACACGTGTTTCCGCGCCCTCCGCTCATGGTCTGAGGACCGCGGCGGCGCCATGGGCGGCAGCGGGTCAGCTCGTCTCCCGCATGGCGCGCAACTCCTTCTTCAGGTCCTGGATCTCATCTCGCAATCGCGCGGCGAGCTCGAACTGGAGGTCAACCGCCGCCGCGCGCATCTGCTCAGTGAGCTCGGTGATGAGAGCGGCGAGATCGCCCTGCGCCGCCCCGGCGAGGCGCTCGCGGACCGTGGCCTCGGCGGCCTTCTTACGGCCTTTGCGCGCCGAGGCCTCCTCGTGTCCCCGATACCCGCCGGCGAGAAGCTCGGCGGTGTCGACGTCCTCCCGGGCGAGCATGTCGGTGACATCCGCGATCCTCTTGCGCAGGGGCTGGGGGTCGATGCCGTTGGCCTCGTTGTAGGCGAGTTGGAGGGCGCGGCGGCGCTCGGTCTCCTCGATGGCCTCCGCCATGGCGGGGGTGGTGGTATCGGCGTACATGTGGACCTCGCCGGAGACGTTGCGCGCCGCGCGGCCGATGGTCTGGATGAGGGATCTCGTGGAGCGCAGGAAGCCCTCCTTGTCGGCATCGAGGATGGACACCAGCGAGACCTCGGGCAGGTCCAGGCCCTCGCGCAGGAGGTTGATGCCGACGAGGACGTCGAAGCGGCCCTGCCGGAGCTCGCGCAAGAGCTCGACACGCCGCAGGGTGTCGACGTCGGAGTGCAGGTACTCCACGCGCACGCCGCGCTCGGCCATATAGGTGGTCAGGTCCTCCGCCATGCGCTTGGTGAGCGTGGTGACCAGGACGCGCTCGTCCTTGTCCACCCGCTGGCGCACCTCCTCAAGGAGGTCGTCGATCTGCCCCTGGGTCGGCTTGACGACGATCCTGGGGTCCACGAGCCCGGTGGGGCGGATGATCTGCTCGACCACGCCGTCGGAGCGCCGTGTCTCGTAGTCACCGGGGGTGGCGGACAGGTAGACGGTCTGGCCGATGCGGTTCTCGAACTCCGTGAAGGTCAGCGGTCGGTTGTCCAGGGCGCTGGGCAGGCGGAAGCCGTGGTCGACGAGGGTGCGCTTGCGGGACGCGTCGCCCTCGTGCATGGCGCCGATCTGGGGGACGGTCACGTGCGACTCGTCGATGACGAGGAGGAAGTCCTCGGGGAAGTAGTCGAGCAGCGTGTTGGGCGGGGTGCCGGGGCTGCGCCCGTCGATGTGCATCGAGTAGTTCTCGATGCCCGAGCACATGCCGATCTGGCGCATCATCTCCAGGTCGTACGTGGTGCGCATGCGCAGGCGCTGGGCCTCGAGGAGCTTGCCGTCGCGCTCGAGGACGGCCAGGCGCTCGGCGAGCTCGGCCTCGATGCCCTCGATGGCGCGGCTCATGCGCTCGGGCCCGGCCACGTAGTGGGAGGCGGGGAATACGAACACCTGCTCGGCGGGGGCGATGACGTCACCGGTGACGGGGTGGAGGGTGGCCAGGGACTCGATCTCATCGCCGAAGAACTCGATGCGGATGGCGAGCTCCTCATACATGGGGATGATCTCGACGGTGTCCCCGCGCACGCGGAAGGTCCCGCGGGTGAAGTCGATGTCGTTGCGGGTGTACTGCATGCCGACGAAGCGGCGCAGGAGCTCGTCGCGGTCGATCCGGTCGCCCACCGCCAGGGGAGTCATGCGGTCGACGTACTCCTGGGGCGTGCCCAGGCCGTAGATGCAGGACACCGAGGAGACCACGACGACGTCGCGGCGCGTGAGCAGGGAGTTCGTGGCGCTGTGGCGCAGTCGCTCGACCTCGTCGTTGATGGAGGAGTCCTTCTCGATGAAGGTGTCCGTCTGGGGGACGTAGGCCTCGGGCTGGTAGTAGTCGTAGTAGGAGACGAAGTACTCCACCGCGTTGTTCGGCAGGAGCTCGCGGAACTCCGCGGCCATCTGCGCGGCCAGCGTCTTATTCGGCTCCAGGATGAGGGTGGGGCGCTGCGTCCTCTCCACGAGCCAGGCGGTGGTGGCGGACTTCCCGGTGCCGGTGGCACCGAGCAGGACGATGTCCTTCTCCCCCGCGCTCAAGCGCTCGGCGAGCTCATTGATGGCGGTGGGCTGGTCGCCGCTGGGCGTGTACTGGCTGACCACCTCGAAGGGCTTGTCGGTTCGACGCAGGTCGGTGACGGGGCGCATAGGCTTTAGGCTACTGCTGCGCGCTTCCCCTGCTCGACGACGGTCAGTCTTCCGCGCGGTCGGCACGATCGGCGGGCCGCCGCCCCCGCGGCCCAGTGGGGGTCAGGACAGGGCTGGCTCCACCCGGTCCTCCCACATCCGGGTGACGGCGTCGGCAAGGTCCTGCTCGCCTCGATCATTGGGCAGCACGATGTCTGCCAGGCAGCGGCGCCGCGCGTCACTGGCCTGGGCGGCGATCCGCCGCAGCGCGTCCGCCTCGTCCATCCCGCGCCGGGCGAGCCGGGCGAGCCGCGCCTCCAGGGGCGCTTCGACGACGATGACGCAGTCGAACAGGTCGGCTATGCCGCTCTCGGCCAGGAGCGGCACGTCGTAGACGGCGACCCTGCCCGGGGGCACGGCCTCCAGCCGGTAGGCGGCCAACTCGGCGATGCGAGGCAGGGTGATGGCGTCCAGGCGCGCCCGGGCGGCGGGGTCCGCGAAGACGCGGCCCGCCAGCACGGCCCTGTTGAGGGAGCCGTCCGCGGCGAGGATGCCGCCCCCGAAGGCCGTGGTCGCTTCCGCCAGGGCCTCGCCACCGGGTGCGAGGACCTCCCGGGCGATCGCGTCGGCGTCGACGACGCCCGCCCCATGCTCGGCGAGGAGGCGGGCGACGGTGGACTTGCCGGTGCCGATGCCGCCGGTCAGGCCCACGCGCAGGGCGCGCTGACCGCGGGGGGCGGCCGGTCGGCCCATCCCGGCCGCGAAGGCGCGCCCACGGGCGAGGAGCTCCGCCCGCTCCCTGATGAGGGCGAGCAGGGCTCGCTCGCCCGTGCCGGGGGGAAGGGATCCGGGGGCGGGCAGGCCGAGGATGGCGCCCGGTTGGGAGGGCGCCGCGGGATCAGCGAGGGCGAAGGGGTGCCCATGAGCCCTCAGGCGCCCCACTAAAGAGGCCGCGATCTGCCCCTCCCACAGCCTGATCGCCGTGTCAGGCCGGCGCGTCATCGGTGGCCGCTAATCCGGCGGCACGGTGCCGGCCTCCCCGGCCGCGGCCGTAGGGGGCGATCCTCTCCTCAACGGCGCTCAGGCGGGCCT
Organism: Actinomyces sp. zg328; assembly: GCF_009829635.1. Lineage (NCBI taxonomy): Bacteria > Bacillati > Actinomycetota > Actinomycetes > Actinomycetales > Actinomycetaceae > Actinomyces > Actinomyces sp. zg328. The sequence continues at coordinate 164,494 of NZ_VWPE01000002.1, read as the reverse complement.
CGACACCCTCGGGGGCGCGGCCCACCTTGCCGAGCTCAGAGCGCGCCTTCCGGCAGGTCTCGCGGGTGGGGGCGGCCAGGGTGTTGTCCTCCTCGACGTCCTGGGAGGTGCGCTCGGCAAGATCGGTGAGGAGCAGGGCCGAACTGGCGTGGTCCCCGATGGCCTCGACGAGCACCGTCAGGCGCTCGCTCATGCGGCTGGTGCCCCAGTCATTGAGGATCGCGCCGACCCGGCCGGCGTGCTCGCGGGCGGCGGAGGCCTCGTGGCGCTCGGAGGCCGCTCGTCCGGCCGTCACATAGGAGGCGCAGGCGATCTCCTGCCATCCCTGGGACAGGCACAGCTCCGCCGTGCGCAGCGCCTCGCCCTCCGCTCGCTCGTAGGCTCCCAGGGCGAGCAGAAGGCGGGCGAAGACGACACGCAGCTCAATGACGACCTCGAGCTGGGTCTCATCGATGCCCGCGGCAAGGGAGTCGCTGACCATCTCCGCGGTGCGCATGGCCCGCTCGCGCACCGCGCCGAGGCCGTAGCCGCGGGCGAGGACGAGCAGCTCCTGGGTCTCCTGGATGAGGGCCGCGCGGTTCGCGGCGGTCTCGGCCCGCCCGCCGAAGCCACCGGTCATAGTGCCGTAGGAGCGGTTGCGCAGGCTGGAGGCCTCGGCAGCCATGCGCGTCTCGATGCGCTCCGAGACGCCATTGCCGCCATTGCGCTCGTCGAAGATTCGGGCCAGGACTCGGGCGAAGGTGGTGGCCATGTCGTAGGCGTGGGCGACGGTGTCCCAGCCTGTCAGCACGAGCTCGGGCCCGGGCTCGGAGCGCAACTGCACGGCGGCACCCAGCGCGTTCTGGCCGTAGCCGGCGCGCCCGGCCTCGCGCAGGACCAGCGCCATGCAGGCGGCGGTGTTCATCAGGGTCCAGGCGGTGGACTGCGAGCCGTCCTTGAGGTCGGTGTGCCGCATGACGGCCATGGCCCGCTCCCACTGGCCGGCCAGGGCCATGTACTCCAGGCGCCGGCCGAGCACGCGCAACCGCTGCCAGCCCGGGATCTGGAAGCCATCAAGGGTGGCGAGCGCGTCCTCGCCCTCGACCCGGCGGTCCTGCGCGAGATACGGCAGAAGGCTGGAGGACAGTCCCTCGGCCGCTGCAGACGGGTCGGCGATCTTGCGCAGCGTGGCGGAAGAGGCGGTGCGGATGACGCCGGAGAAGTCATCGTTGAAGGTGGCCGCCGCCAGGGTGACTCGCGGATCGACGTCCCCCATGGAGAAGAGCCTGGCCTCGCGGAGCTCGCTAAGCGCCTCGGCGCGCTGGCCGAGCGCCGCGCACATCTCGATGCGGGCGTAGCGCGTCGGCGCCTCGGAGGCGCCCGCCACGCGCCGGATGCCGATGCAATGGCTGATCGCGGTCTCGATCTCATCCCTGCTGAGCCGGGGGTCCTCGGCGAGCGCCACGAGCGCCGCGCGGTCGACGGCGGCGAGGGCGTCCCCCAGCCCGGAGTGGCGCAACTCCTCCCGGCTGCCGGCATCCGTGGGATCGGAGCCGTCGAATGCCGAGGTCACAGCGGCGAGGAACGCTGCCGCCCCGGAGGGGGACCTCGGTTCCCCGATACCGCGCAGGGCCTCGGCGTCGTCGGACCAGCTCATCATCCTGCCTCTCAGGGGTTGACTGCGGCGGCAGGTCACCGCCCTGGTTCAGCCTCGCATAGAGACTAGATCATTCGCGATGGGGAGCGCTGCCGGACATGACGCGCTCGTGACGCGGGCGCGCCCCCGGCCGCTGGGCCGGGGGCGCGCCGTCGCAGTGCTACGCGCGTTGACCGCTCAGTTGCCGGTCAGCTTCTCGCGCAGGGCGGCCAGGGCCTCGTCGGAGGCGAGGGTGCCCGTGGCCTCCGCGGGGGCCGAGGAGTAGGAGGTGGAGCCGGCGGGGACGGCCTCGCCGGAGTCCTGGTCCTCCTCCTGGGCCTTGGCGACCTGGGCCTTGTGGGCCTCCCAACGGGCGTGGGCGGCCGCGTACTCGGCCTCCCAGGCCTCCCGCTGGGCCTCGAAGCCCTCGAGCCACTCGTTGGTCTCCGGGTCGAAGCCCTCGGGGTACTTGTAGTTGCCGTTCTCGTCGTACTCGGCGGCCATGCCGTAGAGCGAGGGGTCGAAGTCCTCGCTGGCGGGGTCGACACCCTCATTGGCCTGCTTGAGGGACAGCGAGATCCGGCGGCGCTCGAGGTCGATGTCGATGACCTTGACGAAGACGTCCTCACCGACCTTGACGACCTGCTCGGGCACCTCGACGTGGCGCTGGGCGAGCTCGGAGATGTGGACGAGGCCCTCGATGCCGTCCTCGACGCGGACGAACGCGCCGAAGGGAACGAGCTTGGTGACCTTGCCGGGGACGACCTGGCCGATGGCGTGGGTGCGGGCGAAGGCCTGCCACGGGTCCTCCTGCGTGGACTTCAGCGACAGGGAGACGCGCTCGCGGTCGAAGTCGACGTCGAGGACCTCGACGGTGACCTCCTGGCCCACCTCGACGACCTCCGAGGGGTGGTCGATGTGCTTCCAGGACAGCTCGGAGACGTGGACGAGGCCGTCGACGCCGCCCAGGTCCACGAAGGCACCGAAGTTGACGATGGAGGAGACCACGCCGGTGCGGACCTGGCTCTTGCCGAGGGTCTGCAGGAAGTTGGTGCGGACCTCGGACTGGGTCTGCTCGAGGAAGGCGCGGCGGGAAAGGACCACGTTGTTTCGGTTCTTGTCCAGCTCGATGATCTTGGCCTCAAGCTCGCGGCCCACGTAGGGCTGGAGGTCGCGGACGCGGCGCATCTCGACCAGGGAGGCGGGCAGGAAGCCGCGCAGGCCGATGTCGAGGATCAGGCCGCCCTTGACGACCTCGATGACGGAGCCGGTGACGACGCCGTCCTCCTCCTTGACGCGCTCGATGGTGCCCCAGGCCCGCTCGTACTGGGCGCGCTTCTTGCTCAGGAGCAGGCGCCCCTCCTTGTCCTCCTTCTGGAGCACGAGGGCCTCGATCTCGTCGCCGACGGAGACGATCTCGTCGGGGTCGACGTCGTGCTTGATGGACAGCTCACGAGCGAGGATCACGCCCTCGGTCTTGTAGCCGATGTCGAGGAGGACCTCGTCGTGGTCGACCTTGACGACGGTGCCCTCGACGATGTCGCCGTCATCGAAGTACTTGATGGTCTCGTCGACGGCGGCGAGGATGTCCTCGGTCGAACCGATGTCGTTGACGGCGACCGGGGCGGGGCTGGGCGTGTTGTTGGTCATGTAGGGGTTGCTCCGAAACGGACTTGAGGGTCGGGACGATAGATGCCATGCGTCCCCCGCGCGATGAGACAGCCCGGACTGACATCACCACACGGCCGGGCTGATCATCAGACCTCATGAGAGGGCGATCTGCCCGAGGGGCGCACGCGCAGAACTCTACCAGGCCGTCGGCGTTTCGGAACCCTGAGGTTCCCACAGCCCTGGCGCGCGCCCGATCATGGGATCCCTCACACGACGGGGCTCAGTGGGCGGCGTCGCGCCAGGTGCCGCCGCGCCCCACGGACACGTCCAGGGGCACGGACAGCGAGACCGCCCCGCCCATGCGCTCCTTCACGAGGGCCTCGACGTCGTCGGCCTCCCCCGGCGCGATCTCCAGGAGGAGCTCGTCATGGATCTGCAGGAGGACGCGGCTGCCCAGGCCCCGCCCCGTCAGCGCCTCCGCGACGTCCACCATGGCGCGCTTGACGATGTCGGCTGCCGAGCCCTGGATGGGGGCGTTGAGGGCGGCGCGCTCGGCCATCTCGCGGCGCTGACGGTTGTCGCTGCTCAGGTCCGGCAGGTAGCGGCGCCGCCCCAGCATGGTCTGGGTGAAGCCGTCGCGGCGCGCCTGGTCGACGACGGCCTCAAGGTAGTCGTGGACGCGCCCGAAGCGGGAGAAGTAGGCGTCGCGCAGCGCCATGGCCTCGGCGGTCTCGATGCCCAGCTGCTTGGCCAAGCCGTAGGTGGACAGCCCGTAGGCCAGCCCGTAGCTCATGGCCTTGACATGGCCGCGCTGCTCGGGGGTGACGTCGTCGACGTCGATGCGGTGCACGAGGGCGGCCACGTAGCGGTGCAGGTCCTCCCCGGAGCGGAAGGCCTCGATGAGGGCGCCGTCCCCGGACAGGTGCGCCATGATGCGCATCTCGATCTGGGAGTAGTCCGCCGTCATGAGGCACTCGTAGCCCTCGCCGACGGTGAAGGCCTCGCGGATGCGACGCCCCTCCTCGGTGCGGGCGGGGATGTTCTGCAGGTTGGGGTCGATGGAGGACAGACGCCCGGTGGCGGCGATGGTCTGCTGGAAGGTGGTGCGGATGCGGCCATCGGGCTGGATCGCCTTGCGAAGCCCCTCGACGGTCTGGCGCAGCTTGATGGCGTCGCGGTGCTCCAGGAGCTGGGCGAGGAAGGGGTGCCCGGTTTTGGCGTAGAGCTCGGCCAGGGCGCTGGCGTCCGTGGTGTGGCCGGTCTTGGTCTTGCGGGTCTTGGGCATGCCGAGCTCGTCGAAGAGGACGGCTTGGAGCTGCTTGGGGCTGGAGAGGTTGAGCTCGTGCCCGGCGGCCTCGAAGGCGGCCGCCTGGGCGTGGTTGACGCGCCCGTCGAGCTCGGCCTCGCGGGCGGCCAGGACGTCGTCGTCGACGGCGATGCCCAGGGCCTCCATCCTGCCCAGGCACTCCGAGACGGGCATCTCAAGACCGGTGAAGAGCGCCAGCGCGCCGCGCTCCCCCATCTGGGCGTCGAGGGCCTCCTGGAGCGGCAGGAGGGCGGCGGCGCGGCGCGCGCAGCGCAGGGCGTCGGCGGGGATGGCGCCCGCGGTGAGGGCGTCGAGGTCGAAGCCCTGCTGGCCGCCGTCGGCGCCGGCGTCGTCCTCCATGGAGGCTAGGTCGATGCCGAGCCATCGCTGGACGAGGCTGTCGACATCGTAGCCGCGCTGCTCGGGGCGGCACAGGTACCCGGCGAGGGAGGGGTCCGCGACCACGCCACGCAGCTCGAATCCCCGGGCTGCCAAGGCGTGGGCGGCGCCTTTGGCGTCGGCGACGACGAGGCGCCGGGCGGGATCGGCCAGGAGCGCTCCGAGGGCCCGCTCGTCATCGGGCAGGAGCAGGGATGGGTCGGCGACGACGGCCCTCTCGCCGTCGGAGAGGGCCACGAGGCGCGGGTCGCCCAGGCCCGGGCGCGGATCACCGATGACATGGAGGCCGAGAGGGCCCTCGGCCAGGTCCTGGAGGGCCTCGGCGAAGCGGCCGGGCTCGATGCCTTGGCCCAGGACCCGCGGCGCGAGGGCCTCGAGGGTGGAAGCGGGGCCGTGAGGGGCGGCCGCGCCCTGGGGGCCGTGGTCGGAGGCGTCGGCGAAGGGCAGGACGCGCTGGGCGCGCTGGAGAATGGTGCGGAACTCCAGGGCCTCCATGACGCGGGTGAGCGCGGCGCGGTCGGCGCCCCGGTACTCCAGGTCGCGGGCGGGGTCGACGCCAAGGTCGAGGTCGGTCAGCAGCCGGTTGAGGCGGCGGTTGCGCAGCACGTCGTCGAGGTGGTCGCGCAGGGACTGGCCCGCCTTGCCCTTGATCAGGTCGGCGCTGGCGATGATGCCGTCGAGGCCGTCGTACTGGGCGATCCACTTGGCGGCGGTCTTGGGGCCCACCCCGGGCACGCCGGGCAGGTTGTCGCTCGTCTCGCCCACGAGGGCGGCCAGGTGCGGGTAGCGCTCGGGGGTGACGCCGTAGCGCTCCTCCACCTCGGCGGGGGTCATGCGGCGCAGGGTGGACACGCCTTTGATCGGGTAGAGCACGGTGCATCGCTCGGTGACGGTCTGGAAGGAGTCGCGGTCCCCTGAGCACAGGAGGACCTCCATGCCCTCCCCCTGGCCGGCGGAGGCCAGCGTGGCGAGGATGTCGTCGGCCTCATAGCGGTCCTTGGTGAGCCAGCGCACGCCCATCGCGTCGAGGACCTCCTGGATGAGTTCGACCTGCCCGATGAAGGGCTCGGGCGTGGCATCCCGGGTGCCCTTGTACTCGGAGTACTCCTCGGTGCGGAAGGTGCCGCCGGCCAGGTCGAAGGCGACAGCCACATGTGTGGGCGCCTCCTGCTCGATGAGGGAGAGCAGCATGGAGGCGAAGCCGTGGACGGCGTTGGTGGCCTGGCCGGTGGAGGTCGTGAAATTCTCCACGGGCAGGGCGTAGTAGGCCCTGAAGGCCATGGAGTGGCCGTCGATGAGGAGCAGACGGCGGGCCGCTCCAGCCTGCGATGAGGATGCGGGTCTGGTCGTGGAGGTGCTCACCGTGCCAGCCTACGGTGTATGAGCGACATGAGCCCCAGCGCCCTCCCGACCGACCGCCCGGCGCCCTCAGACGCGGAGACGGCGCCGAGCCCGATCAGCCCTGATGCGGCCGCCTGGCCCGCCGGGGCGGGCGCCAGCGGGGAGTCGGCGGAGTCGCCCGAGGTGACGGCGGCGTTTCCCCCTCGGCGCACGAGGCAGTTCCCCGTGCCACTGCCCCCCGGCTCGGCCGTGTCGGCCGCCTCCGCCATGGGAACCGCGATGGAGGACCGCGAGGCGGGAACCCTCATGGCGACCCTGGGGATGCAGATCATCATGCTCGGCGCCCAGCGCACGGTCATGCGGATGCCCGTCGAGGGCGCCCGGCAGGCCTCCGGGGTCCTGCACGGGGGCGCGAGCGCCGCGCTCATCGAGACGGCGGCGTCCTTCGCGGCCCGGCGGGCGGCGCCGGAGGGCATGCTCCCGATGGGCGCGGAACTTCAGGTCAGCCACCTCCGCCCGGTGCGGCAGGGATGGGTGACGGCGGTGGCGCAGCCCGTTCACGTGGGCAGGAAGACCTGCGTCTACGAAGTGGTCCTCAGCGACGACGAGGGCAGGACCACCGCTCGGGGCACGCTGCGGAGCATGTTCGTCTAACGCGGCGCCCCAAAAGGCCGCTCAGGCGAGGCCAGCGCCCCCGCGCCGCATGGGCGCTGAGGCGCATGAACTCCGAGGCACGTGACGCTGAGGCTCGGGGTACTGGTGCGCCCCGATCCGGGCTCAGGCGTCCGCGCTCCTGGGGGCCTTGGCGCTCTTCCCGCTGCTCTTGGCGGCGGAGCCGACCTGCTCGATGACGGCGTCGGCGACCTCGCGCATGGTCAGGCGCCGGTTCATGGAGGTCTTCTGCATCCAGCGGAATGCCTCGGGCTCGGACAGGCCCATGCGCTCCATGAGCAGGCCCTTGGCGCGATCCACCCGCTTGCGGGTCTCGAAGCGCTCATTGAGGTCGGCGATCTCGGATTCGAGGGAGGCGATCTCCTCGTGGCGGGAGAACGCGATCTCGAGGGCTGGCAGGAGGTCCGCCGGAGTGAAGGGCTTAACGACGTACGCCATGGCGCCAGCGGCACTGGCGCGCTCGACGAGCTCGGCCTGGGAGAAGGCGGTGAGCATGACGACGGCACAGCCGTGCTTCTCGATGATCTGCTCCGCGGCGGTGATGCCGTCCATGACGGGCATCTTGACGTCCATGACGCAGAGGTCGGGCTCATGCTCGCCCGCGAGGCGGACAGCCTCCTCGCCATCCGCGGCCTCGGCGACGACCTCGTAGCCGGCCTCGGTGAGGGTCTCGACGATGTCGAGACGGATGAGGGTCTCGTCCTCTGCGACGAGAACCCGGCGGGCGCTAGTGCGGGACTCGGTACTCACGGGCATAAGTCTAGTATGATCGCCGTACGTGGTGGGCCAATCACAGTGACACAGGTGGACACGAGCCGGTCACTGCCCGGTTCCACCGCGTGGCGGCCCCGGTCGTCACGCGCCTCCGTAGCCCAACTGGCAGAGGCATCCGACTCAAAATCGGAGTGTTGTGGGTTCGAGTCCCACCGGAGGTACCACTGAGGAGCGCTTCTCGCACCGAGCGGAGCGAAATCCACCCACAGGCGCGGGCAGGACGCGCCTGTGGGTGGATTTCGTTCCGGTGGGTGCGGATGGCACCGGTCGGCGCGCGGCGGAGCGCTGCGCCGTGGAGCGGCTCAGCCGCGGTAGTCGGCTGTCTCCCCCACCGTGTGGACGCGGATGGAGTTCGTGGAGCCCGGGGTGCCCGGGGGCATGCCAGCGACGATCACCACCGAATCACCGACCCGCGCGAGGTGCTTGTCCTGGAGGATCTTGTCCACCTGCGCCACCATCTCATCGGTGTGCTGGACCTCAGGGACCTCGAAGGTCTGCACGCCCCAGGAGACCGAGAGCTGGTTGCGCGTCGTCGTCAGCGGCGTGAAGGCCAGCAGCGGGATGGGTGAGCGCAGGCGGGACAGGCGGCGGGCCGTGTCACCGGACTGGGTGAACGTGACGAGGTAGTCAGCGCCGAGCTGCTCGCCCATCTCAGCGGCGGCGCGCGTCAGGGCGCCCCCGCGCGTCTGCGGGAAGGAGCCCAGTGGGGCAATGCGCTCGCCGCCGTGCTCCTCAACGTTCTCGATGATGTTGGCCATCGTGCGCACGGCCTCGATCGGGTAGGCGCCCACCGAGGTCTCACCGGAGAGCATGACCGCGTCGGCGCCGTCGAGAATGGCGTTGGCGCAGTCCGAGGCCTCGGCGCGCGTCGGGCGCGGGTTCTGGATCATCGACTCCAGCACCTGGGTGGCCACGATGACCGGCTTGGCGTTGCGCCGGGCCAACTCGATGGCGCGCTTCTGCACCAGCGGCACGGCCTCCAGGGGCATCTCCACGCCAAGGTCCCCGCGGGCCACCATGATGCCGTCGAAGGCGTCGACGATCTCCAGGAGGTGCTCGACCGCCTGGGGCTTCTCGATCTTGGCGATGACGGGGATGCGCGCGCCGGCCTCGTCCATGATCTCGTGGACATCCTTGACATCGTTAGCGTCGCGCACGAAGGACAGGGCGATGACATCCGCGCCGACCCTCAGGGCCCAGCGCAGGTCCTCGCGATCCTTCTCGCTGAGCGCCGGCACGGAGACGGCCACGCCGGGCAGGTTGATGCCCTTGTTGTTCGAGACATACCCGGGGACCTCGACCCTCGTCACCACATCGGTGTCCGTGACGGCGGTGACGCGCACGGCCACGTTGCCGTCGTCGATGAGGAGGCGGTCGCCGGGGCGGCAGTCCCCCGGCAGGCCCTTGAAGGTGGTGGAGGAGCGCTTGACAGTGCCGAGCACGTCATCCGTGGTGATGGTGAACTCGTCGCCCTTGTTGAGCATGACCTTCTGGTCGCCCACGAAGCGGCCGAGGCGGATCTTGGGGCCCTGGAGGTCCACGAGGATGGCGATGGAGCGGCCGGAGGCCTCGGCGGCCTGGCGAACGCGCGCGATGACCTTCTCGTGGTCCTCGGCGCTGCCGTGGGAGCGGTTGATGCGGGCGACGTTCATGCCCGCGTCCACGAGCGCCTGTACCTGCTCGGGGGAATCTGTGGCGGGACCGAGGGTGCAGACGATCTTGGCTCTACGCATGGCCCCAATGCTAGCCGAGCTCGGTGGGCACCACGGCGAGGGCCGCGCGGATCGTCGGCCTTCTCACGGGGTCGGCGCGTCAGATCTCTCGGCGGTCTCCCCGCCCTCGGCCCCACCGGCCTCATCGCCGTCGGCGGTGATCGCGTCACCGGGACCGCGGCGGGTCACGACGACGAACCCGATGAGCCCGATGACGAAGACCACCAGCGAGGTCCACTCGTTGAGGCGCAGGCCGAGCACGCGCTGGGCGTCATCGATCCTCAGGTGCTCTACCCAGGCGCGGCCGGCGGTGTAGACCATGAGGTAGGCCCACAGGAGGCGGCCGCCGCACGCTCCTGCGCCGCGCAGGCGGCGCTCCAGCCAGAGCAGGGCGCACACGCCCAAGGCGGACCACAGGGCCTCGTAGAGGAAGGTCGGGTGGAAGAGGGTCCCGGTCGGGTAGCCGGCGGGCAGGTGGGCCCGGTCGATCTCAAGACCCCAGGGCAGGGTCGTGGGCCCGCCGAAGAGCTCCTGGTTGAACCAGTTGCCGAAGCGGCCGATGGCCTGCGCCGCCAGCAGGGCGGGGGCGACGGCGTCGGCGAAGGGCGCCAGGCGCACGCCCCGGTAGCGCAGGAAGAGGGCGCCGCTGATCAGGCCGCCCGCCACGCCGCCCCAGATCCCGATGCCGCCCTCCCAGATGCGCCAGACCCGCGTGAGGTCGCCGTCCGGCCCGAAGTAGGCGTCCGGCGAGGTGACGACGTGGTAGAGGCGGGCGCAAACGATGCCGATGGGCACGGTGAGCATCGCCGTGTCGAGGGCGAGGTCGGCCTGGCCGCCGCGGGCCCGGTAGCGCCGATCCGTCCACCACACGGCCAGGGCGACCCCGGCGAGGATGCAGATCGCGTAGGCGCGGATCGGGATCGGGCCGAGGTGCCAGACGGACTGCGGGGGGCTGGGGATCGACGCGGGGACGAGCGAGGCCCCGACGGCTGCGATGGGGAGCGGCACTCAGCTGACCTCTCGGTTGGTGGCGTTCTGGAGGGCGGGGTGGTTTCCCGCCGCGACGAGCTCGGCGACGAACTGCTGGGGGTCCTGGGAGCGGATGATGGCCTCCCCCACGAGCACCACGTCCGCGCCCCGGCGGGCGTAGGACATGACGTCCCTCGGACCGGCGACGCCGCCCGTGGCCACGCGCAGCACGGAGGAGGGCAGGACCTCGGCGACCTGCTCGAAGCGGCGATGGTCCACCAGGCCGGTGAAGGGGTCGCGGGCATCGGCGGCCACGCACAGCGCCCCGGTCTCCACGGCGGTGATCGCCTCCCTGCGGGAGTGGGCCTCGACGACGGCGAGCATGCCCAGGGAGTGCGTGCGCTCGATGAGGGCCTCCAGGACGAGCGGCTCGAGCCGGGCGTCGAGGAGGAGGAGGTCGGCCCCGTGGACCCTCGCCTCGTGGACCTGGTAGGGGGTGACGACGAGGTCGTTGACGAGGATGGGCACGTCGATGCTGGCGCGCACGACGTCGAGGTCCGCCAGGCGGCCGTGGGAGCGCACGGGCTCGGTGACCACGGAGACGCCCGCGGCGCCCCCGGCGGCGTAGAAGCGGGCCAGGACGGCCACGTCCCCGACCCCGCTGAGGTCCGCGAACGTGGCGGTGGCGCGCTTGACCTCGGCGATGACAGAGATCGAGCCGTCGCGGGGGCGCAGGGCGTCGAGGGCGTTGGTGGGGCTGTCCGCCTCACGGACTCGGTCCCGCATCTCTTCCAGGGGCACGCGTGACTCGCGCCCCGCGACGGCAGCGCGGGCGGAGACGACCATCTCCTCGAAGGATGTCACGGCGCACCTCCTCGCGTCTGAATGGGACCCGTTGTGCCGGTTCCCATATCGTTACCCGCTCCCATCGTCCCCAAGGCAGCGCCCGGCGCGCAAATCCTCGGCACGGATTCGGACACGCCGGGCGGGGCCGCGAGCCAGGAGGGCGAAGGGCCGCTCAGGCCCGGCGGGCCGCCTTGCGGGAGTACCAGTACATGCCGGCGGTCACGAGGGCGAAGACCACCGGGCCGAGCCAGTAGGCGACGGTCTCGAAGCCGTCGGGGACGAGGGCCAGAGGCGCCTCCTCCCCCGAGAAGCCGACGATGCCGGCGTAGACGACGCCCCACAGGGACTCACCGACGATAAGGCCCGTCGCGGCCAAGGTGCCCATGCGCTTGGCGCGCTCGGGATCCGCCTGCTTCGCGGCCCAGCGGTCGTGGAGGAGGCCGAGAAGCGCGCCGAGGGGGATCATGATGGTGATCGCCATGGGCAGGTACATGCCCATGCCGACGGCCAGGCCGGGCAGGGACAGGTTCTTGGTCGTGCGGGTCAGGGTCTCGTTGATGATGATGACGACCACGCCGATGATGGCCCCCAGGCCCAGGAGGCCCCAGTTCAGGTCCCCGCCGAAGACGCCCTTGATGAGATCGGAAATGAGGGAGGCCTGCGGGGCCGCGAGGGCGTTGTCCCCCGCGCCGGGGGCGCCCTGGAACCCGAAGGCGGTCTGCATGAGGTTGAGGACCGGCGGGATGATGATGGAGCCGAATCCCACGCCGATGATGAGGGCGACCTGCTGCTTCCAGGGGGTGGCGCCCACGAGCTGGCCCGTCTTGAGGTCCTGGAGGTTGTCATTGGAGATCGTCGCGATGCCGAAGACGACGGCCGCGGTGAACAGCGTGTAGGCGACGAGCGCGGGGAGCTGGTCGCCCTGGACGCCGCCGTGGACGGCCTTGACGAGGAGCGCGGCGGCGATGGCCACGATAATGCCGACGCCGGAGATCGGGGAGTTGGAGGCGCCGATGAGGCCGGCCATGTACCCGCACACCGAGGCCACGGCCAGGCCGGTGAGCAGGATGAAGATGATCGAGACGATGACGAGCCCGATGGCGGAGTGCGCGATGGCGGTGCCCCGGACGAAGAGCCACAGGAGCGTGCCGATGGGCAGCATGGAGGCCAGGGTGACGGCGATGACGACCTTGGCCGACAGGTCGCGCTCGGTCAGATCGACCTCCTGCCCGGAGCCGCGCAGCGACGTGGAGCGGATCGAGTCGCGGATGCCGGTGACGATCGGGCCCATGAGTTTGATGAGCGTCCACACGGCGGCCACGGCGATGGTGCCGGCGCCGATGAGGCGCACGTCGCTCTTGAACACGGCGCCGACGGCGCCCGCGAGGTCCTCGACGCCGTCGAGCTCGCCCGAGGTCTGGATGGGCAGGAGCACGCCGTAGGAGATGACCAGGCCGACGATCATGGCGATGCCGACGCCGATGCCGACCAGGTGGCCGACGCCGATGAGGGCCAGGGAGAGGGAGCCGGCCACCGTCGTCCCACCCGCGCCGATCCTGAAGGCGCCGGTGACCTCGGTGGACACGGCCTTGAGAGAGCCGAGGATGGCGAACCCGGCGGAGGACAGCCCGCCCCAGATGATGGCCATGAGCCCCAGGCGCGAGTCATCGGCACCCTCGCGGGTGTCACCGACCTTGAGGACCTCGGCCGCGGCCACGCCCTCGGGGTAGGGCAGGCTGGAGTGGGTGACGAGCGCGCGGCGCAGCGGGATGGAGTACATGACGCCGAGGATCCCGCCCAGAGCGATGACGAACACGGACTGCCAGTACGGGAATCCCTGCCACCAACCGACCATGACGAGGCCCGGGAGGACGAAGATGATGGCGGACAGCGTTCCCGCCGCGGAGGCGATGGTCTGGACGATGTTGTTCTCCTGGACCGTGTGGTCCTTGAAGTAGCGCAGGATCGCCATGGAGATGACGGCCGCCGGGATCGAGGTGGCGAAGGTCAGTCCCGCCTTGAGCCCGAGGTAGACGTTCGCGGCGGTGAAGATGATCGTGATGATCCCGCCGATGAGGATGCCGCGGAGCGTGAGCTCCTTGAGGGGATGGGATGCGGGGGGCCGGGTACCCGCCGCCGCGCCCGTGGTGGACGAGGAGGACATGCGAAACTCTCGTTGCTCGGTGGACGATGGGGCATCCCGGTGCCACGCGGGCGCGCGGGATCGGAGGATGCCATCGCACCGTAGCACTGGTGCCTGGAGTAGCGCGTTGCCGGCTCAGGGGGCCGGACGGGCGCCGACGATGGCGCCCAGGTCGCCGCCGGCGTTGAAGCAGGTGCGCTCGCCGGTGTGGCAGGCGGCGACGACCTGGTCCACCTCGACCAGGAGGGCGTCGCCGTCGCAGTCCAGGCTGACGGCCTTGACGTACTGGGCGTGCCCGGAGGAGTCCCCCTTCCGCCAGTACTCCTGGCGGGAGCGGGACCAGAAGGTGACGCGCCCCTCGGTGAGGGTGCGCCGCAGGGCCTCATCATCCATCCAGCCGACCATGAGCACCTCACGGGTGTCCCACTGCTGGATGACGGCGCACACGAGGCCCCGCTCGTCCCGCTTGAGACGGGAGGCGATGCCCTCATCGAGAAGAGGCTGGAGGGCGGTGGGCGCGTCATGGCTCATGGGCGCATCTTCGCACGGCCGGGGCTGCCGTCGCCCGTGGGAGCCCGCGGCCAGGAGGGCGGGGACAGGGCCCGGGCCCCGGGGAGGGTGCGTCGGGGCGGCTCGTAGCCGGCCGCGGCCCTTGCGACGACTCGCTGATTCGTCGGCTCCGATTCAGCCGGGGGGCCCGAGGAGGGGGCTCACCCGCGCCCACATGCCCGGGAGATTCCGCAGGACGAGGAACCCGACGCAGGCGACGCCGTAGCCGATGGCCTCGGCGGAGGTGAGGAGGGGGCCGGGGCGCCCGGCCAGCCTCCGGGCCATCCATCGCGCCGCGAGGAGGACCGCGACGACTTCGGTGGCCAAGGCGAAGGGGTTGTAGGCCAGGGCGGTGGCCAGGTCCCCGTCGATCACCGAGGCCGTGGCCCGGGTCCCCCCGCACAGCGGGCACCAGAAGCCGGTGAGGCGGTGCAGGGGGCACAAGTCGGGCATCCCCGCGAAACGGCCAGGCGCGAGCGCGTTGCCGCCGATGGCGAAGACCCCCGGCAATGCCCAGGAGGCGGCCGCCGCGGCAATGGCGATTCCCCGGCCGGAGGAGCCCCGGCCGCCCCGGGGCCCCGGGGGGTCACTTCGCGTTGTTGACAGAGTCAAAGACACCCTCAAAGCCGCCGAGAGCGATCCAGATGATGGTCATCACCACGGAGATCACGCCCAGGACCAGACCCGCGATGGCCATTCCCCTGTTCGTGGCCTCGCCCCTGCCGGCGGCGTTCATACCCATCGCGCCGAAGATGATCGCCGGGATCCCCGTGAACAATCCGCACAGGAGGACAAGGCAGCCGCAGACGAGTGCGGTGATGCCCATCCAGTTCTTCTCAGTCGGGTTGGGGCCAAAGCCATTCGGCATCCCATAGGGGTTGAGTCCCTGGTCGGGGAACTGCGGCACCCCGTTTCCCGGGTACTGGGGCGTGCCGTTAGCGGGGTACTGGGGCATGCCGTTGCCGGGGTACTGGGGCATGCCGTTACCGGGGACCTGGGGGTTGGAGGGGTCGGGGTAGTTGCTCATCGTCAGCTTCCTTGTCGGTCGATGGCAGCGCTCCTGCCGGGGCGAGGTAGTACCGCGCCATGCGCCGCGGACTCCGTGTCCGCCCCCGACCGTACAGGCTGGGACGACGCGGCGCCAAGCCGCGCCCGGGGCGCGTCCGCGCCCCGGACTCAGCGAACGGGGTGGCCCTGGGCGCGCAGAGCGTCCTTGGCCTGGCCGATCGTCATCGTGCCGTAGTGGAAGACACTGGCGGCCAGCACGGCGTCGGCTCCGTGGTCGGCGGCGGCGGCGAAGTGCTCGGGCTCGCCCGCGCCCCCCGAGGCGATGAGGGGGACGCGCACCGCCCGGCGGACGTCGTCGAGCATGGCCAGGTCGAAGCCCCCGGTGACGCCGTCGGCGTCCATGGAGTTGAGCAGGATCTCCCCCGCGCCGAGCTCGGCTGCCCGAACCGCCCACTCGACAGCATCGATGCCGGTGGAGCAGGCGCCGCCGTGGGTGGTGACCTCGTAGCCCGAAGGGGTGCTCACGCCGTCGGGGCAGCGGCGGGCGTCCACGGACAGGACGATCACCTGGTTGCCGAAGCGCTCGGCGACCTCGGTCAGGAGCTCGGGGCGGGCGATGGCGGCGGTGTTGATGCCGACCTTGTCCGCGCCGGCGCGCAGGAGCCGAGCCACGTCGTCGGCGCTGCGCACTCCCCCGCCGACGGTCAGGGGCACGAAGACCTGCTCGGCGGTGGCCGAGACGACCTCCAGCATGGTGGCGCGGCCCTCGGAGGAGGCGGAGACATCCAGGAACGTGATCTCGTCGGCCCCCTGGGCGTCATAGCGGCGGGCGAGCTCGACGGGGTCCCCGGCGTCGCGCAGGCCCTGGAAGTTGACGCCCTTGACGACGCGCCCGTCCTTGACGTCGAGGCAGGGGATGACGCGGACGGCGACGCTCATGGATTCACTGCTCCTGGGTTCGGGTGGTGGATGGGCCGGATCAGTTCCCAGCGGTCGCGGCGGGCGCCGGGTTCGAAATCTCGGGATCAGAGCCGATGGTGGGAGTGGCGCCCGGGCCGGCCCCGGAGGCATCCGTCTTGGGATCCTCAATGGCGAGGATGTCGACGACGACGGCAACGGGCCTGTCCCCCCGGGCCTGATCGGCGGGCAGGGCCAGGACGACCCTGCTGCCCACGGGCACATCCACGAGGTGATTCCTCAGGCCGGCATAGGTCTTGGCGTTGCTCAAGTCGACGGCGACGGGCAGGACCTTAGCGCCGTAGTCATTGGTGATGACGCTCCCATCGGTCCAGGAGATGGCCTGGACGCGGGCGATGATGCGGCTGTCGGAGTGGACCTGCTCGCCCGTGCCCTGGATGAGCACGGCGGCGGTGGAGCGGGTGGGGGCGGGGAGCCCCGCCAAGGAGAGCGTGACCCCTCCGGAGTCGCCGGGGATGACGGCCGGCATGCCCGCGACGGGCGCGACGGCTGTTCCCGAGGCGAGGGTCGGCAGGACGTCAATGACGGTGATCTCCGTGGAGGTCGCGCCGTCGACGACGACCGGGCCGCGCAGGACGAGCCGCGTGCCCTCGGTGGTGCCCTTGACGATGTCGGTGAGTTCGTTGAGGGAGGCCTGGTCGACGCTCACGCTCACGAGGCGCCGGCCGGTGTGCTCATTGCCCTCCGAGTCCGCCCCGGGAGTGGTCGTGTTCTTCCCGTCCGTGCCCGAGAAGGTCGCGATGGACAGCAGCGCGGCGTCCCCGGACTGGAGGGCGCGGCCCTCACCGGTGATGAGGGTGTCTTTGATCAGGGAGGATGGCGCGCTGAGCGGCGCCTTCAGCTTGACCACCGGTCTGGCGCCCACGCGCCCCGAGACGCTCATCGCCTGGTCCAGTGGGGTGTCCGCGGGGAGCATGGTGGCGGCGGGACTCGCCATGGCCGTGCTGGCCGGGGACTTGCCGTTCACGATGGACAGGGCCAGCGGGAGGATGATGATCGCCGCCACCGCGAGGCAGACGAGGATGAGTGCCGCATGGCCTCTGGGGCGGGAGCGGTTGAGCGCGGCGCCGAGCGCCCGCTGCCCGCCCGCCGCGGGGGGCGCCTCCGGCGCCACGCGGTCAGAGGATCCACCGGGGAACCCGCGCCATTTGCCGGGACCAGCCTCGGAGGATCGCGTCTCGGGAAGCCGGTGCGCGGCGCGAGGCGCCCGCGCGCGCAGAGCCTCAGCGCGCGCCTCATCGGCGCGCTCCGCCTCCAGGCGCCGGGCCTCCTGGGCGGCCCGGCGCTGCGCGGCGAGGCGCTCAGCCGCCAGCCTCTCGGCCTCACGGCGCTCGGCTTCGAGGTGAGCCGCCTCGGCGCGGGCCGCCTCCAGGCGCCGGGCCTCCTCGACGCGCTCCGCCTCCGCGCGCTGGGCCCTCAGGCGGGCCTCCTCGGCGGCGCGATGCTCCGCGGCTTGCCGCTGCTGCTCAGCGCGCAACTCCGCGACCCGGCGCTCGGCGGCGCGCCTCTCAGCCGCCCGCCGCCGCGCCTCTGCCCTCTGCTCGGCCGCACGGGCCTCAGCCGCGCGCTTCTCGGCCGCAAGGGCCTCGGCCGCGCGCTTCTGGGCCGCCTGGCGCTGGGCCTGCGCCTCACCCAGCCGTTCCAGGCCCCTGCGCTCACGCCGGGTCAGTGGACGGGTGCTCTCGAGCCCGTTGTCGTCATGATGATTCGTCATAGGGAAGCCTCTCGGGCATCGGCGCGGAGATCGTCCGCTGGCCGGTGCCTCATCGCGTTCAGGGAGGACATGAGCGTATCGACTCTCTCGTCCCGCGTGGCGAAGGGGTCGCGAAGCGCTATGGCCGGCACCTCCTGCCCGCCTGCGCCGGCGTCGAGGCGCAGGTTGACCCAGTCGGCGGCCAGATCGGCGCGCAAGTCCTGGGCCAGGCCGATCGCCGCGCCCCGCAGGGCAGCCCTCGTCGTCGCCGGCGGGGCGCTCATCGCGGCCCGGCAGGCGTCGTCGTCGACGTAGCGGCGCAGCATCCCTGCGGCCTCGAGGCGGGACCGCAGCCCATCCTCCGGGGACACGTCGTGGTAGGCCAGCGCGAGGCGGGCGACGCGCGGGTCGTCGAGCCCGGTACCGGCGCGCTCGGCGTAGCGGGTGAGGAGCTGGTGCTTGGCGGCCCAGTCGAGCTCGGTGGCCACGGCTCCGGGGTCCTGCGCCCGCAGGGCCTCCAGGCCGCGCTCCCACAGGTCGAGGACTGCGGACTGGAGGGGGCTGAGGTCGAGCTCGGCGTCGGCGTGGGCCCGCACGCGCGCCAAGTGCTCCCCCTGGAGATCCAGGGCGGTGATGCCGCGCCCGTCCTTGCGCTCCAGGAGTGCCTTCCCACTGAGGTCGTGGCAGGTGTCCCGAATGGCGCGCATGGGCTCGGCGAGCTCGAGGTCCGCCAGGTCGCCCCCGGACTCGAGGTAGTCCAGGAGGAGGTCCATGGCCCCAGCCTTGAGGAGCGTGGAGCCCTGGGCGATGTTGGAGTCCCCGACGATGACATGCATGCGCCGGTAGAGCTCGGCGTCGGCGTGGGGCTCGTCGCGGGTGTTGATCAGGGGGCGCGTGCGGGTGGTGGCCGAGGAGACGGCGTCGTGCATCTGGTCGGCGCGCTGGGAGAAGGCATAGCGGGCGGGGGCGCCGGTGACCGGGTCGGCGGGCAGCACGTGCCCGGCGCCCACGAGGATCTGCCGGGTGACCAGGTGCGGGATGAGGGCGCGGGCGTCGTTCCAGAAGTCCCCCCGGCGGTGGACGAGGTAGTTCTCATGGCAGCCGAAGCCGCTGCCCTCGGCGTCGAGGTTGTTCTTGAGCAGGTGGATCCGCCCGGGCACGCCGGCCGACTCCAGCCGGGCATTGGCCTGGGCGGCGAGGTCGGCCATGGTGAGCTCGCCGGCGCGGTCCTGGGCGAGGAGGTCGGCGAGGCGGTCGCACTCGGCGGTGGCGAACTCGGGGTGGGAGCCGACGTCGAGATAGAGGCGGGCGCCGCCCCGGGTGAAGACGTTGGAGGAGCGGTGGGCGGCGATGACGGGGGCGAAGAGCTCGCGGGCGGCGTGATCGGCGTCGAGCGGAGCCGCGCCGCCAGTGGTGGAGGCGCAGGTGATGCCGTACTCGGTCTCGATGCCGATGATCCGCCGGGAGGGCGGGCGGCGCCCGCCGTCAGCCGTGGCACCCACTCACTGACCGCCCTTCTGGACGAATCCCTGGACGAAGGCCGCCGCGTTGGTCTCCAGGACGGAGTCGATCTCGTCGAGGATGGCGTCGACGCCGGTGGCCTGGACCTGGCCGGCCGCGCTGGTGGCCTCGGACTCGGTGTCGCCCTCCCCGCCGGAGGGCCGGATCTGCTGCGCGTCCTGGCTGGTCATGGTCGTTCCTTCGCGTCGGCCCGACGGGTGGGGCGGGTGGGTCGGGAATAAGGGGCGGTCACTGGGCCCAGTCTCCCCCACCTTGGGCCGCGCGCCCAATCGCCGTGAGAAGTCCCTCAGTCTCGGCGTCGGTGACGGCGACGGCGCCCGGCAGGGCGACTCGGATGAGCTGGGGACGCTGGGGGGCGTCGATGACGAGGCTGGTCCAGGAGGCGGAGACGACCTCGGGGATCGTGGCGATCGCGCGGCCCCGCACGGCGGCGCGGGTGCCCGCCGGCGGGGTGTCGGCGGCGGCCTCGATCCGCGAGGGGTCGAGGAGGCGGCGGACGCGGCCCGCGGCGTCGAGGCGATCGACGATGGACCCCGCGCGCAGGTCGCCCCAGGTGATGTCGAGAGCGGCCAGGCGCGGATCGCTCCAGTCGGAGCCCGAGCGCGTGCGCAGGCCCTCGCAGAGCTGCATCTTGGCGGCCCACTCGATCGTGGGCGCGGCGGCCGCCACCGCCTGGGGGTCGCCCGGCGCGGCGGCGATCGCGTCGAGTAGGTCCAGCGCCTCCTCCCACAGGGCCAGGGCGCGGGCGGTCTCCTCGCCGAGGCTCCGCGCGCCGGTGCCCCCGTAGTCGGCGTCCAGCGCGGTGGCGATGGCCTCCAGGAGCGAGCGCTGGATGGCGACGGCGCTCATGGGCCCGCCCTCGGTGGTGAGCGCGTGGGCGAGGGCCGTGTCGTGGGAGAGGGCCCACTGCTGCTCGACGGGGTCTCCGAGGATCCGCAGGGGCGCCAGGGCTCCGATTCCCTCGCCGCGCTCGTGGGAGCGCTCCAGGAACCACAGGAGGAGGTCGGTGGTGGCGATCTTGAGGTAGCCGGGGACGTCGAAGCGGTTGGCGTCGCCATTGATGACGTGGAAGCGGCGCCACCGGGACGCGTCGGCGTGGGGTTCGTCGCGGGTGTTGACGATGGGCCGGTTGAAGGTGGTCTGAAGGCCGATGGGGCAGCCGATGAAGTCGGCGCGCTGGCTGAGCTGGAAGCCGGGGCGCTCGCTGTGCTCCCCCAGGCCCACGCGCCCGGCGCCGACGACGACTGGCCGGGTCATGAGGAAGGGCGTCAGGGCCGTGGCGAGGGCGTCAAGGGGCAGGTCGCGGCGCACGAGGTAGTTCTCGTGGCTGCCGTAGGCGGCGCCCTTGCCGTCAGTGTTGTTCTTGTACAGGACGATCTCGGGGCCGCCGGAGCGGGCCTGGGCCTCCATGGCGCGCCGGGCGATGACCTCTCCCGCGCGGTCCCAGGCCAGGGCGTCCATCGGGGTGAGGGCCTCCGGGGCCGAGTACTCGGGGTGGGCGTGGTCGACATACAGGCGCGCGCCGTTGGCGAGCACGGCCGTGGTGGCCCGGGGAAGCGCGGCCTCCTCGGCGCTCGGCCTGGGGCGGGGCCCCCAGTCGAGGCCCGCGGGGGCGCCGTCGGCGGGCGCGTCGCCGGAGGGGGCGGGGGCGGTGGGGTCGTCGGTGAGTTGGCTGGGGTGGGCGGCGGCGCGGTCGATGCGCCCGCCGCGTAGGTCCGCCAGGGGGTCCTCCCCCTCGTAGTCCCAGGTCACCGGGGCGGCACCGGGCAGGCCCGGGCGGGAGCGGGCGGCGTAGGCGTCGACGATGAGGCTGGAGAGCACGACGGGGTTGGCGCGGGGGTTGCCGGGCTCGGTGACGCCGAACTCGGTCTCAAGGCCGACCGGCCTCGTCGTGGGGCCGAGCTCGGCGGTGGCGGAGGCCTGGGCGGTAGCGGGCATGGGCGTAACTGACATGGTTGAGGTGGCTGAGATGGTTGAGGTGGTCATGCGCCTTCCCGCGTCTCATAGGGCCGCGCGGCGCTGATGGCGGCGCTAGAGGTCGGTGCGGCACCGGCGGCGCCCAGGCGCCGCGCGCCGCGGATCGGCTCGGACTGGGCGCCGATGAGCCTGGCCCATCCCTCAGGGCTGGTGGCGCCGGTGATCTCCTCGTTCTGCCGGGCCTCCTCGGCCACGGCCGCCAGGAGACGGGCGGTGGACAGGCCTCCCGCCCCACCGGAGAGCTCGTCCTTGATGGCGGCGGTCTTGGCGCGGGCGACGATCTGGGCGAGCATCGCCCCGCTGACGAGGTCGCCGAGGTGGAGGGTCCGGGTGGCGCCGGAGGCGTAGGCGACCTCGAGGACCGCGGTGCCTGGCGCGCGGGCGTAGAGGGCGTCGACGGCGGCGGCGCGCATGGCCGCGGCGGTGGCCTCGCGGTCGCCGCCATGGGCGGCGAGCTCGGCCGGGTCGAAGGGGAGGCCGGCGGTGAGGTGGCGGGCGAGGATATCGAGGGCCTGGGCGGCATCGGGGCGGGCGACGCGGATCTTCACGTCGAGGCGGCCGGGGCGCAGGATCGCGGGGTCGATCATGTCCTCGCGGTTGGAGGCGCCGATGATGACGACGTTGCGCAGGGACTCCACGCCGTCGATCTCGGCCAGGACCTGCGGGACGATCATGGTCTCGACGTCGCTGGAGACCCCGGTGCCGCGGGTGCGGAAGAGGGCCTCCATCTCATCGAAGAAGATGACGACGGGCCGGTCCTCGGCGGCGGCCTTGCGGGCCTGCTCGAAGATGGCGCGGATCTGCCGCTCCGTCTCCCCGACGAACTTGCTGAGCAGCTCGGGGCCCTTGATGTTGAGGAAGGCGGCGGCGCGGCCCGTGGCGCGCTCGGGGCCGGCCCCGTCGCCGCCGAGGGAGGTGGCGACGGCCTTGGCGATGAGAGTCTTACCGCATCCCGGCGGTCCGTAGAGGAGGAGGCCCTTGGGGGCGCGCAGCCCATAGGCGCGGTAGAGGCCGGGATGGGTGAAGGGCAGTTCGATCGCGTCTCGGATCGCCTGGATCTGGGGGCCGAGGCCGCCGATGTCCTCCCAGGTGACGTCCGGCGTCTCGGCGACGACGAGCTGCTCAACGCCCGTGCGCTCGATGACCGCGGTGGCCACGTCCGCGCGCAGGTCGGCGGCCAGCGTGACGCCCGGGGCGAGGGCGCTGGCGTCCAGGGCGCCGCCGAGCCGCAGGACACGGGTCGCGCCAGAACCGGTGGTGACGAGGGCGCGGGTGTCATCGAGAACCTCGTCGAGGACGACGGCCTCGCCGGTGTCGGGCTCGGGCAGGGCGTCGACGACGAGCATGGCGTCGTTGACGGCGACGAGCTGGCCGACGCGCAGGGCCTCGGGGTCGAGGCCCGGGCGCAGGCCGAGGCTCATGGTGCGCCCGCCGAGGAGGACGAGGGCCTCGGGGGCGGGGCCGGCAGGAGCCTCGGCGCGGTCAGCGCTGTCCGGGCGGTCCGAACGGGTGTGGAGGCCGGTGAGGAGGGCGAGGGTGACGGGTGGGTGGGTGACGGCGTCGAGTTGGGCGCCGAGCTCGGCGATCCGCTCCCGGGCGGAGGTGAGGGCCCTGGTGAGGCGCTCGTTCTTCTCCGCCAGGGAGATGGCCTCGGCGCGGGCCTCGCGCAGTTGGTGGCTGGTGAAGGAGGGGGCGGGCATGCCCAGGTCGGCGGTGTCAGTCATCGAGGGGCTCCTGCGGGGCGTCGTCGCCCCCGGCGGTGGGGACGCCGGGGAGGACCGGGGTGGCGTCCTCGGGCTGCTTGGCGCGGCAGTCGCGCAGGACGCGGCGGACCTTCCGGTCGGTGCTCGTGCGCTCGCGCACGTCCTCGGGGATCCAGTGGCCGGCGTCGTCATAGGCGCCGCGAGCGGGTGGGCGCTTGCGCGTCAGCGGGGCGCTGCCGGGGGCTAGGCGCCGGGCGGCGAGGAGGAATCCGGTGTGGGCGACCATGCGGTGGTCGGGGCGCACGGACAGGCCGTCGACGTTCCAGGTGCGCACCATGGACTCCCAGGCCTCGGGCTCCGTGAAGAGCCGGCTGTGGCGCAGGGCCTCGACGGTGCGCGACATCTGGGTGGTGGTGGCGACGTAGGCGAGGAAGAGGCCGCCGGGGGCCAGGACGCGGGCGGAGGCCTCGATGTTCTCCCAGGGGGCGAGCATGTCCAGGACGACGCGGTCAATGGAGGCGTCCTCGACGCGGGCGGCGACCACGTCGTTGAAGTCTCCGGTGCGCAACTCCCAGGCGGGGTGATGGCCCCCGAACCAGGAATCGACGTTGGAGGCGGCGATGGCGGCGAAATCCTCGCGCCGCTCGATGGACATGAGGCTCCCGGCCTCCCCGATGGCGGACAGGAGGTTCATCGTCAGCGCCCCGGAGCCGACACCGGCCTCAAGAACGCGGGCGCCGGGGAAGATGTCACCCAGGGCGATGATCTGGCCGGAGTCCTTGGCGTAGACCACTTGGGCGCCGCGGGGCATCGACAGGACGTAGTCGGCGAGCAGCGGGCGCAGTAGGAGGAGCTCGTGGCCGGAGTCGGTGGTCAGGACGGTCCCCTCCTGCCTGCCGACGACCTCGCGGTGGTGGAAGGAGCCGCGCCCGGACTGGAAGTGGCCCTGGGGGTGGAGGTGGAAGGTGCTCTTGGAGCCCTTGACGTCGGTGACCTGGATGCGCTCGCCGTAGCGGAAGGGGCCGCGGCGCCCGGCCTGGCCCAGGACCTCCTGGGTGACGTGGCGCGGGGGGAGCCTCGGGGTGGCCTGCGGGTTCTGAGTGTCCTGCTCGCTCATCGGCCCCAGTCTATGCGCCGCCCCCTGCCAGCGAGGTTGGCGCGGTTTGAGGATTGCTTCTCCCCCAACCCCTCCCAGCGGCGGCCGGATCCGCGGAATCGCGCGCTCCTTGAATGATCAATCACCGCGTTTCAGCCGAGCAATCCTCAAACCTCGCCATTTCGCCCCGCGCGCCCTGTCATCCCGGGCAGGCGGCGCTGCGAGGGCGCGCGGCCCACGAGGAGGTAGGCGGCCCAGGCGCCGATGATCCCGGTGAGCATGACGGCGACCATGGGCACGGCGCTGGCGCCGCCCCCGGAGCTGGCCAGCGGCGCGGAGACCCCCATGGCGATCGCCTGCACCACGCCCATGAGGGCGCTGGCCGCCCCTGCCACGTGCCGCACTTCGCCGAGGGCGAGCGCGCCGGCGTTACCGAAGATGAGGCCCTGCGCCGCCATGGTGAGCACGAAGCCCGCGCATAGGGGCACGAGCGCCGTGCCCCAGACCAGCACGGCCAGGGTCACCAGCGCGATCCCGGCCCCGGAGATCCCGAGCCCGACGGCGATGAGCCGCCGGGGCCGGTAGCGCCCCACGAGCCGGGAGTTCGTCAGCGCCATGAGCATGTTGGCCCCGGCGGTGCAGCCGAAGAAGACGGAGTACTGCATGGCGGTGAGCCCCTTGATCTCCTGCAGCACAAAGGAGGAGGCCGAGATGTAGGCGAACATGGCGAAGCCGGAGAACGCGGAGGTGAGCATGTAGCCCATGAACCGCTCGTGGCGCACGAGCTCGGCGAATCCGGCGGCGAATCGGCGCGGCCCCCCGCTGCGGCGGTCAGACGCCGGAAGGGTCTCGGGGATGACGATCGCGGCCATGGTCACCATGAGCAGACCGAATCCAGCCAGGCACCAGAAGATCATCCGCCAGGTCGCCACGGACAGGACGGCGCTGCCCGTCACGGGCGCGAGCATGGGGGCCAGGCCACCCACGGCCATGAGGATGGACATGATGCGGGCGAGGCGGTCGCCGTGGGCGATGTCGACGAGGACGGCGCGCCCGACGACAGAGGCGATTCCCCCGCCGAGGCCCTGGAGGATCCGCCCGACCAGGAGGGTGCCGATGCCGGGCGCGAGGGCGCAGACGATGCCGCCGAGGGCGCAGATGAGCCCGCCGGTGATGATGGGGCGGCGCCGGCCGTAGCGGTCGGAGGCCGTGCCGCCCACGAGCTGCCCCGTGCCCATGCCGGCGAAGAAGGCGGTCAGGGTCAGCCCGACGGCGGTGGCTGAGGCATGGAAATCGGCGGCGACGTGCGGGAAGGCGGGCGAGTACATGTCCGTGGCGAAGGGCGGCACGGCGTTCTGGATGGCGAGGGCGATGATGAGGCCGGCAGTGATGGAGGCCTCGGGGCTGAGGGGTCGGTTCATGGGATTAGTCGGCTGTGGTCAGGGCTCTTCCGGTCAACGGGCGCCGGTGGGGACGGCGCCGATCATGCGTCCGCCGTCGATGACGATGAGCCAGCGGGAGACGGCGCGCGCCGCCTTGAGGGCGTCGACGGCCTCCTGGCCGGTCAGGGAGGTGGTGATGGCCGCGGCGGGCAGGACGGTGCAGGCCTGCTCGGCGGTGGCGCCCTCCCCCATGGCCCCCAGATCGGCCAGGCCGGCGGCGTCGATGGTGCCGAGGATTGTGGGGCCGTCGGTGATGAGGGCGAGGGCGGCGCCGTCGTCGAGCGCGGCGCCGACCCGGGCGAGCGGGGCGGCGGCGGGGAGCGTGACGATGGGGCGGGTGAGGGAGCGCAGGTCGAGGCGGGCGGCGGCGCGCTGGGCGCCTCCGAGGCCGAGCACGCGCCAACTGGTGGAACCGATGGTCCAGCCGACCATGGCGGCGAGGATGAGGCTGGTGGCGCTGGGGCGGCGGTGGTCGATGAGGAGGGGCTGGAGGAGGTAGAGCCAGGCGATCCCGGCAACGACGGCGAGCCCTCCCCAGGCGGCCGCCTTGAGCCCGGCGGCGCGGTTGCCGGTGGCCTGGGCGATGAGGGAGGCGAGGGCCTGGCCCCCGTCGAGGGGCAGGCCGGGCAGGGCGTTGAAGATGGCGAGGGCGAGGTTGAGCCAGGCGATGGCCCACAGGGCGACGTGGATAGCGGGGGTGGTGAGGGCGCCGGAGTCGAGGGCGCTGCGGCAGGCGATCCATAGGAGGGCGTTGGCGGCGGGGCCGGCGAGGGAGCAGGCCGCGTCGCGCCAGGGGGACCAGGCGCGCTGGGGCGGGCCGAAGCTGGTGCGCCCGCCCCACAGGAGGAGCTCGTAGCGGATGGGCGGGCGGCCCAGGGCGGCGCCGACCAGGCCGTGGGCGAGCTCGTGGAGGAGGATCGAGATGGCGGCGCCGATGACGGTGGCAGCCACGGTTCCCAGGACGACGACGGCGCCGAGATCCCCGAGGGCGCCGCTGACCAGGGGGTACCAGGAGGCGGCGATGACGAGTCCGAGGAGCAGGGAGGTGGGGGACACGACGACGGGCGCGCCGCCGACTCGTCCCAGGGTCATCTCCCCGTTGCGTGTGGCTGCGGGTGGCATGCGCCCGAGCCTACCGGGGCGGCCGGTCAGGTAGCGGCGCCCGGGGTCGGAGGGTGGCGCTCATCGCGGAGGCGACGCACCATCGCGAGATTCTCGGCGATTTGCTTGGTGAGCGGGTAGTTAGGGCCCAGCACCCTGAGGCTCTCCTCCAGGGTCTGCTCGAATATCGTGATGGCGTCCTCCAACCGCCCAGCGGACTGATAGGCGACCGCGAGGTTATTGCGCGAGGCCAGGGTGTCCGGGTTGTCAGCCCCCAGCACCCTGAGACGATCCTCCAGGGTCTGCTCATAGATGTCGATGGCGTCCTCCAACCGCCCAGCGGACTGATAGGCGACCGCGAGGTTATTGCGCGAGGCCAGGGTGTCCGGGTGGTCAGCCCCCAGCACCCTGAGACGATCCTCCAAGGTCTGCTCATAGATGTCGATAGCCTCACCCAACCGCCCAGCGGACCGATAGGCGTAGGCGAGGTTATTGCGCGAGGCCAGGGTGCCCGGGTGGTCAGCCCCCAGCACCCTGAGACGATCCTCCAAGGTCTGCTCATAGACGTCGATAGCCTCACCCAGCCGCCCAGCGGACTGATAGGCGACCGCGAGGTTATTGCGCGAGACCAGGGTGCCCGGGTGATCAGCCCCCAGCACCCTGAGGCTCTCCTCCAGGGTCTGCTCATAGACGTCGATAGCCTCACCCAGCCGTCCAGCGGACTGATAGGCGACCGCGAGGTTATTGCGCGAGACCAGGGTGCCCGGGTGATCAGCCCCCAGCACCGATGCGAGACCATCAACGATGTCCGCCAACGACACCGCGAAGGAATCGAGCCCTGCCTCATTCGCGCGCCGTTGAACCGAGAGGAGAACACTGGACAGCCCCTCAGTATTGACTCCAACGCGGTCCAGCCCAAGGGTCCCTAAAAATGAGAGACTCTCAATCACCGCGATAATCGAATCACGCTCCACTTCATGAGGATTATTGGGATCGGACTCGTTAAGCGCCTCCGCGAGGGCGGAGATGACCGCTTCAGCGATCACCTCTGATTCACCATCACGGCGCATATCCTCTCGAATCAGTCTCGACTGGAGGCGGTGCAGGGAAACGATACCCGCGCGGGCGCCATCATTCTCCGTCTCCGAGACAATGCCGCGCTTGCAGAGGAAGGCCAATGACTTCCTCGCCGCCAGAGAATGACCAGCATCAGCACGGTAGAGCCAGTCACGAGGAACACCGCCCTCCGGCATGATCGACAGCATCCCCAGCTGAAGACGCGCCAGACGGGCCTGCTCCTCATCCCGCTCGCCCAGCGCCTTCAGGGCGGTCTGATGACTCAGGCGCAAAGCCTGCCACACGGCGTGCGGGTAGTCCTCGCCATCCGAGCGATCCATCGCCTCCTCAAGTGGCACCTCTTCAAGAAGCTCCATGTACTCCAGCGGAGCGAACCTCTGTTCCCTCATCGTTGACGCCGCTTGGGACAACGCCAGAGGAAGATCGCCAAGGAGCTCGGCGAGCCCGTCGGCATGGGCATCAGCGATCCCGGGGATCCGCTCCCGCAAGAAGGCCAGGGACTGGCGCCGGCCGAAGACCTCCACAGGGATCGTCTCACCCAGTTCCCCGCCTCGGAGGTTCGTCGTCACGATGACCCGCATTCCGGGACCCGTCAACTTCAACTCCCGAAGGTCATCGGCACGCTCCAGGTTGTCGAACACGATGAGCCGATCCGCCGCCCCGCCCGAGTTGAGGCAGCCCACCATGAACCGAGCGCTCTTCCTGGGCGGATCCGATGGATCAACGAGTCTGAGTTGGTTCGCCAGTTCGGCGAGCCCCGTCTCCACGCCGCTGGGCAGCCCTCTGTCTGGGGCGCCGGCGGGAGCCGCGTTGACCCAGGCCACGAGACTCCAACCCGCCTCCCGGCATTCGCGCGCGTACTGCGCCGCGATCTGGGACTTACCAACCCCTTTCATGCCGCGCAGCACCAAGCGAGCCACCCCCTCACCATGAGCGAACGCCTCACGCAGACGATGATACTCATCGCGCACAATATATCCCGGGGCCGGATCAGGAATAGCCCCGAAACGCACGGGCCCATCACTGAAAGGATTCGGCCGGCCCATCCCGCTTCCAAGCCGATCGATCTTCCCGGAGATCTCCTGCTGACCCAGCAGCACAGCCTCAAAGTTATGCTCGGTGCGCGACGCCGTCGCGTTGATCTCATCGAGCGCATCCATGACATACCGAGCGCGCGCCTTATCGAATGACGGCGACAACGGCGCGATCGTCGCGAACTCCTCGGCCACGATCCCGATGAGGGAATCGAATGCGGGCTCAGCAGCGGCAGGAAGATCAGCCCTCTGAGCCCGCCCCTGCCTCTTCAGGAACTCGGCGAGCCCTTCCGGGCGCCGCACCGCCTCCAGCAGCGCCTCATCCGATTCCAGCGCCTTCGTGAGGACCGCCTCCACGGCGACCGCCACGCCATCGAGCTCAGCGCGCCTCTCCCGCGGAAGCCGTTCCGCCTCTTCTTCCAGGCGCTTCTCAATCCTTTTGGCGATCCGCCCCTCTGCGCCCTCGTCATGAGCGGCATCGCCGAGCCGGTCAGCGGCCTGCCGACCATCATTGCTCAGCGCGGCCGCGCCGGCCAACGTGGGGTTGAGGCACAGATCCACGGTGCGCAGGAGCACCGAGACAACACTGGAGGCCACGCCACCCAGAGATAACGCATCCATGGCCGCATCCTAGTTCTCACCAGGCCACGGACTCTTACGGACATACGGGCCAGGGGCGCCCTCCGCACCGCTGCCCAGAGGCCCTCACCGTCTTCCCACGCGCGCCCTCCCCCTCCCGTCACCCGGATTCATGTCGGAGCCCCGGGGTACGGTGCCACCATGACAGCAGATGCGGCACCCGCAGTGCCCTCATCCCCCGGGCGGCCCGCCGCCCCGGCTACCACCCGGCCGCGGGCCACGGGCCCAGGCGCCGGCCGCTCCGCGCGCAGGGGGCCGCGCCGGGCGGCGCTCTCCCCATCGCGCGCCAAGGACTTCCTCCAGTGCCCCCTGCTGTTCCGCCTGCGCGCCGTGGACGGCCTGGCCGAGCCCGGCTCCCTCGCCACCCACAAGGGCACGCTCGTCCACGCGATCCTTGAGCGCCTCTACGACCTGCCCGCGCGCGAGCGCGCCCCGGAGGCCGCCCTCGCCATGCTGCCCGAGCAGTGGGAGGCTCACCGCGCCAAGAGCCCTGAGGTCATGGGGCTCTTCGAGGAGCCCGCGCAGATCGAGGCCTGGCTCGGCCAGGCGCGAGACCTCATCACCTCCTACTTCCGCATGGAGAACCCTCAGCGCCTCGCCCCCGCCGAGCGCGAGCTCTTCGTGGAGACCGAGGTCGCCGACGGCCTGCTCATCCGCGGATTCGTCGACCGCCTCGACATCGCCCCCGACGG
Source organism: Actinomyces sp. zg328 (assembly GCF_009829635.1). Classification (NCBI taxonomy): domain Bacteria; kingdom Bacillati; phylum Actinomycetota; class Actinomycetes; order Actinomycetales; family Actinomycetaceae; genus Actinomyces; species Actinomyces sp. zg328. Next base: position 134,596 of record NZ_VWPE01000002.1, on the reverse strand, counting down.
CGCCATGCGCGTCGTCGATTACAAGACCGGCAAGTCCCCCTCCCCCAGATTCCAGGAGGAGGCGCTGTTCCAGATGCGCTTCTACGGGCTCGTCCTGTGGCGCCTGCGCGGGCGGGCCCCCGCCCGCCTCCAACTCCTCTACCTTAAGGACGGCCGCACCCTCACCCATGACCCGCGCCTGCCCGAGCTCGAGGCCACCGAGACGCGCCTGGCCCGCATCTGGGACGACATCGAGGACTGCGCCCACGCCGGCGCCTTCACCCCCAAGCGCGGCCCCCTGTGCGGCTGGTGCGCCTTCCAGTCCCGCTGCCCCCTCTTCGGCGGCGAGACTCCCCCACTGCCGGACGACGGCGTCGCCCGCCTTCTCACCGCCCGCGCCAGCGTCGCCTCGGCAGGCGCCCGCTGACGCGCCCGGCCTGCTCGGCGCGAGTCGCCATGCGGACACCGCTTGCCACAGCGGGACTCGCCCCGATAACGTCCGGCCACGTCGCCGCACCTCGCGGCGCCACGACTGAACGGACGATCGCATGAGCACGGACCACGCACGCCGCAACCGCACCGCCCTCGGCGGGGTTGCCATGTGTATGCGCTGCCTGGTCCAGGCGATCTGAGGGCAGCGCTCCGCGACCAGCACCCAGCGAGCCCCCTCACCGGCCACGGCGCGATAACCGCGCCGGCCTCCCCGGACCAGGCGCACCACTCACCCGACACCCCGGGTGACGGCACCGCGCCCCCCTCGCGGCCGCCGAACGCGCGACGCGTCACCACCGCCGCTCCCAGCGCCTCAGCGCCACGGCGCCGCGCGCCCCGTCACCCGGGCCCTCCCAACAACCGGGCGCCGCACCCGCGCCCCACCCCAGGAAGGACCCCCATGATCATCACCGGACTGATCACCGGAGCCACCCTCGGCTTCATCCTCCAACGCGGCCGCTTCTGCATCACCGGCGCGTTCCGGGACCTCTGGGTCTCACGATCCTCCTTCTGGCTCACCGCCTTCCTCATCGCCATCGCCGTCCAGGCCGTCGGCGTCCTCGCACTCACCCTCACCGGCACCATCGCCCCGGAGGCGCCCCAGCTCTCCGTGGTCGCCACCGCCGTCGGCTCCCTCCTCTTCGGAGTCGGCATCGTGCTGGCGGGAGGCTGCGCCACCGGCACCTACTACCGCGCCGGCGAGGGCCTCGTCGGATCCTGGTTCGCCCTCATCGCCTACGCGCTATCCGCCGCCGCGGCCAAGACCGGCATCCTCGCCGGCCCCACCCGCTGGGTGAAGGGCCTGTGGACCACCGAGCTCACCACCATCCCGGCCGCGCTGCACCTGCCCCAGTGGGTGGGAGTGGCGGCCCTCGCCGTCGGAGTCGCCCTCCTGGCCCGCAGGCAGCTGCGCCTCACCGCTGCGCGCGGCCCCCAGCCCACCCTGCCCGCCCGCCGCACCGGCCTGGCCCACCTGCTCCTGGAGAAGCGCTGGAACCCCCTGGCCACCGGGGCGATCGTCGGGATCGTCGCGGCCGCCGCCTGGCCCCTGTCCTGGGCGGCCGGCCGCGAGGACGGCCTGGGCATCACGACGCCGTCGGCCAACCTCATCGGCGTCATCGTCACCGGGGACACCGGCCGCTTCGACTGGGGCGTCCTGCTCGTGCTGGGCATCCTCCTGGGCTCCTTCATCGCCGCGAAGGCCTCCGGCGAGTTCCGCGTGCGCGTCCCCGACGCCACCATCATCATCCGCTCCATCCTGGGCGGCCTCCTCATGGGCGTGGGCGCCGCCTGGGCCGGCGGCTGCTCCATCGGCAACGCCCTCGTGCAGACCTCCCTGCTGTCCTGGCAGGGCTGGATCGCGCTGGTCTTCCAGGTCCTCGGGGTCGGAGCCGCCGCCTGGGCGCTGCTCATCCGCCCCCGCCAGAAGCGGCGCGCCGCCCGCGCCGCCCGCGCCAAGGCGGCTGGCGCCGCTGAGCCCTCCCCCGCCCGCGAGGCCGCGCCCGCCCACGCCTAACCCGCGGGGGCGACGGCGCGCCCCCATCCCCCTTCACACCGATACCTTCACGCTGAAAGGACGCCATCATGCGCACGATCCTCGAGACCAACGGCCAGGTCTGCCCCTTCCCCGTCATGGAGGCGGAGGAGGCCATGGAGGACCTCGACGCCGGCGACGAGCTCGTCATCGCCTTCGACTGCACCCAGGGAACAGAAACCCTGCCCGCCTGGGCCGCGAAGAACGGCTACACCGTCACCGAGTTCGAGACCGTCGGCCCCGCCTCCTGGACCATGACGGTTCGCAAGTAGCGGGGCCGCCACCCCGCCCCGGTGCGCGCGGCACGAGGATTCGGGGTCGGGGCGGGTACCTTTGGCAGCATGGAGTACAGGAGACTGGGCCGCACCGGCCTGCGCGTGTCCGCCGTCGGCCTCGGCACGATGACCTGGGGCCGGGACACCGACGAGGTCGAGGCCAAGGACCAGCTCGGGATCTTCCTCGACGCCGGCGGCACCCTCCTGGACACCGCCGCCACCTACACCGAGGGCCTGGCCGAGCGCACCATCGGCACCCTCCTGCGCGACTACGTCAACCGCCAGGACCTCATCATCGTGTCCAAGGCGGGGGTGCGCACCTGGCGCACGGGCGATGGCCCGGCCACCGCCGATGCCTCGCGCGGCACGCTCCTGGACAGCCTCGACGCGACCCTGGAGACCCTGGGCACGGACCATCTCGACCTGTGGCTCGTCCAGGTCCCCGACCCCGCCACCCCCCTGGAGGAGACGGCCGACGCCCTGCGTCGCGCCGTCGCCTCCGGTCGGGCCCGCTACGTGGGGGTCTCCAACCATCCCGCGTGGGCGAGCGCGCGCGTCGCCAGCCTGCTCGCCGAGGGCCCTGACGCGCCCGGGATGGCCGCCGTCGAGGTGGAGCACTCCCTGCTCAACCGGGGCATCGAGCGGGAGGTCATCCCCGCCGCCGAGGCCATGGGCTTCGGCGTCATCGGTTACGCGCCACTGGGTCGGGGGGTCCTCAGCGGCAAGTACCGGGCCACGATCCCCGCGGACTCGCGGGCCGCCTCCCCGCACCTGCGCTCCTACGCCTCGGCGTACCTGGGCAGCGAGCACCGGGGCATCGTGGAGTCGGTAGCCACGGCCGCCGCGGGCCTGGACCGCAAGCCCGTCGAGGTGGCGCTCGCCTGGGCCCGCGATGCCGAGGGCATCGCCTCCACGATCGTGGGAGCCCGCACCCCGGCGCAACTCCAAGGAGCGCTCTCAGCGCAGGACCTCGATCTGCCCACGCAGATCCGCCACGCCCTCGGCGAGGTCAGCGCCCAGAGGATCGGCTACCCCGAGAGATTCTGACCGATCAGGCCGCCCCGACGGGGCCCGGCAGATCAGTCCTCATCGTCGTAGTCGACGTCATCGTCCTCATCATCGTCATAGTCGACGTCGTCATCCTCATCATCGTCGTCATCGATGTCGATGATGTCGTCGTCATCGTCGTAGGTGTCGAAGGGGAGCTCGATGCCGTAGGCGGTGAACAGGACGTCGTCGTAGGTGATGAAGGCGTCCTGGAGGGCGTTCTCAGCGGCGACCACTGCCGGCGAGTTCTCATCACCCGTCGCGGCGGCGTCGAGGTGGGCCTCGAAGGCGGCGATGAGTCGGTTGAGCGCGGACCGCGGGTCGTTCGTCATGGCGCCAGCCTACCGGCATCCCCCGGCGGCGCGCACCACATCAGCGTCCTGGCCCCGCGTGAGGGGGCCAGGACGCCCGCGGCCGCGCCCGGGCGGGGACGAGGTCAACCGGCCAGGCCGAGCTGCTCGCGCAGATTCTCCGTGAACAGGTCCTCGCCCTTGATGCGATTGGTGAACTCGGGGCCCTCGACCACGCTCACCCCGTCCTTGAGCACCTGGGAGGCGCCGCCGACCGGCCCCAGCGGGAGCACGACGAGATCGGACTGGGGAGCGTAGGAGGCCGACGGCTCGCGGCCCGCCATGATGTCCTGGATGTTCTGGGCGACGACGGCAGCGTGGTCACGAGCGTGCTGGGCGCGGTTGGACTCGCGGACGTCGGCGATGTCCCCGATGGCCCACACGCCCGGGTGATCGATGACCCGGAGCTTGTCATCCACGCGGATCGTGCCGTCATAGCGGCGGATCTCGTCGTAGTCCTCGCCGAGGAAGCCCGTAGCGGCGGAGGCCCCGTAGGCGCGGAACCAGATGTCGGCCTCGATGGTGCGCCCACCGGTGGTGGTCACGCGGAAGGGGGCGAGGCCGCCGATGTCGATCGGGGGCAGGTAGGCCAGGGTGTCCCCGGTGATGATCTCAACGCCGCGCTCGGCGAGCTGGGCGGCGATCGAGTCGCGCAACTCGGCCTTGTAGTCGCCCTGCGGCAGGATGGTGGGGCCGGCCTCGACGATGGTCACGCGCAGGTCCGGGAAGGCGGAGGTGATCTCGCCGGCGAACTCCAGGCCGACGGCGCCCGCGCCCAGGATGAGGGCGCGCTTGGCGGAGCCCAGGGAGACTCGCACGCGCTCGATGCGGGCCTTGGCGATCGCCGCCGTGGACTCCAGGTGCTTGGCGGGGAACGGGTAGTTGGTGCCCGTGGCGAGCACGAGGTGGTCGGCCTGGATATCGCCCTCGCCGGAGACCTGGACGGTGGTGCCTTTGACCGCCATGGCGGTGCCGCGCACCACGCGGCCGTTGGTCAGGAGCCTGTCGTAGGGCAGGAAGATCTTCTCCGACCACTCCGCATCCACCGCCGCGCGCAGGGAGGCGGCGTGGTGGACGAAGGCGTCCTTCTGCTCGACCAGGGTGACCTCGGCGATGCCGTCGAGCGCCTTGGCCAGGGTGATGCCGCCGTAGCCTCCGCCGACGATGGTGACACGTGCCATGGGGGTCCTCTCACGGGGGCCGGGCGCGGGTCCGTCCTCGGACCGGGCCGACCGATTCTGCTGTGGGCCGGGCCAGGCTATCCCGATCCTGGCGCGCTTCCCAATACCGGCCGCCCCCGCACGGCGAGTCCCGGGCCCTTACCGCTGCCCGTGGGCCCGGTCGATCCCGCGCGGCTCGCGCAGCACTCGGGCCACATCCGGCGGAAAGTAGCCCGGGCCCTTGAGGACCTTGCCGTCCTCACGGTAGATCGGGCGCCCGTCCTCGCCCAGCTTGGACATGTTGGAGCGCTGCACCTCGGCCAGCACGGCGGCCAGGTCGATGCCGGTCTCCAGGGCCATCCCATAGATGACGTAGACGAGGTCCGCCAGAGCGTCCGCCGTCTCGACGAGGTCCCGGGAGCCGTCGTCGGCCGCGCGCGCCCGGGCACAGGCGGCCTCGATCTCAGCCCTGGCGGCCCGGCCGTAAACGGCGCCGGTCAGCTCGGCGAACTCCTCGGCGATCAGGCTCATCCGCATGTCCAGGCTCTCGCGGTCCAGGCTCGGCCCATCGTCGCGGATGGGCAGCCCGTAGACGCGGTGGAACCGCCGCACGAGCGCCTCAGGGTCGTCGCCCTCGCGCTCGCCGACGCCGTCATGAGCGACGAGCGGGGCCTGAGCGGGCACCGCCGGCCCGTCCCAGGGGGCCACGGGGCGCCGGGGCTCCCCGGCCAGGAGCGTGGCCGTCCACTCGTCGAGGCGGCGCCCATCGCGCACGAGGGCCGCGCGCCGCAGCCCCTCGCGGGTGAAGCCGAGGGACCAGGCGATCCGCCACGACGGCCAGTTGGGCACGCCGTCCTCGATCCAGCAGCTCCAGGACACGGCGGGAAGGGCCAGGGCGCCGGGATCGAGGGCGGCATCGACGACGGCGCCCGCCGCCCGAGTGGCCACCCCCCTGCCGCGGGCCTCGGGCGCCACCCAGAAGCCGAGATCGCCCCTGCCGGAGGAGTCGAGGCGCAGCCCGATCATCCCCACGAGCCTCCCGTCCGCGCCATCCCCACCCGCGCCGCGCCGCTCGCGAATGGCCCAGGTGAGCTCGCTCCCCGTCTCCCAGCCGGGGGCGACAACGTCGGCGAGGTAGCGCCTGGCGTCGTCGAGGGAATAGGGCGAGGGGGCGAGCGTCCAGCGGTGGATCTCGGGGTCCTGGCAGATCTCGTGGACCCGCTCGGCGTCGTCCATCGTAGGCGCGGACAGGAGGAGGCCCGGGCGGCCCGCCTCGGCTGGGACGGTGATCTCGAAGGGCTGCATGCCCCGATCCTAATCAGGCGGCCCGCCGCCCCCTGGCCGGAACGGCAGCCGCGGAGCCCGGCACGGGGGCGACCGCCCTGCGCGGCGCGGATCGAGGTCTACGTCAAGGGCGATACGAATCCGTTACGATGTGCGGCGGTTCTGGCGATGAGCCAACATCATCGCAGGCCGTAAGTCCTTGTCTTTCACCAACAGGAGTCATCTTGTCCGTTTCCCATGGGAGCATCCAGCCTCCTCAGGTTCCCTATGCCCAGCCCGGCGACCCCATGGGCGCCCCCGCTCCTGGGGCGCCCCAGACGCCCATGCTCCCCGCTGAGCTCGCCGCCCTCCCCGGGGCCTCCTTCGGCGAGGCCCTGCGCCGCTTCTTCCGCCGCTACGCCCAGTTCCGGGGAACCGCCTCGGTCTCGGAGCTGGTGTGGCCCTTGCTGTTCCGCCTCCTGGTCTCCGTCGGCCTGCTGACGATCGCCGTCGTCTCGCTCAGGGTCGGCGAGATCCCCGCCAAGACGGTCTATGACAAGCCCGATGTGGCCGATTGGGCGGTCGCCATCGCGACCCCCTGCCTCATCGCCATTGCGATCTTCAACCTGGCTCTCATCATCCCCTCCATCGCGGTCCAGGTCCGCCGCCTCCACGACGTCGGCAAGTCCGGCGGATGGTGGTTCATCAGTTTCGTGCCCATCGCCGGGCCGATCTGGCTGCTCGTCCTGCTGTTGTCGTCATCGAGGCCGGAGTTGTTCCGGCCCAAGTGGGCCTGAGCCCCGTCCGGGAGCAACCGGAAGCAAAACAACCGGGAGCAGAAAATGAGGGCGGGCCCCAGGATCACTCCTGGGGCCCGCCCTCGCCGTGTCCGAGGGGGGACTTGAACCCCCACGCCCGTTTAATAAGGCACTAGCACCTCAAGCTAGCGCGTCTACCAATTCCGCCACTCGGACCTATTCAGTTGCGCCGCCCGCTCGGGCATCCCGCGCCGGCAACGCAGAGAAAGTTACCCAGGAGGAGCGCTCGCGCGCAAATCACCCCGCGGTGCTTCATCTCACAGCGCCGCGGCGCCCGGGCTCACCCCGCTCCTCACAGGCTCTCGACGGCGATCCTGGCCCCCATGGCCATGGTCTCCCCCGGCCCGAGCAGGGCCGCGGAACGGCCCAGCCGGGCGGTCTCGACGCACACCATCGTCGGGAACTCCTCCTCGGCCATATCCGCCAGCGCGGCGGCGCCACTGCTCCACGGGTTCCAGATGACGGTCTGTTCCGACCCCGTGGGCGAGACCCGCGCGCGGCGGCCGAGCGCCGGGTCGAAGACCATCGTCGGCGCGCCGGACTCGTAGATCCTGTCCACGGGGCCGCGCACGCCCAGGGGGCCGGCCTGCACCGAGGTGGCGCCCCCGGCCACCTTGTCCACGTACTCGCGCCCCTCCAGCCCGACGATCCGCACGGCGGTCACGTCGCCGACCCGCAGGTAGGTGTGCAGCGCCGCCTCCACGCTCCGGGGCGCCGGACCCCGGTTGCTGATCGACAGGGACAGCCCCAGCTCCTCCCCCACGCTGATCTCGTAGAGGAGGCTCAGCCCATCATGCTTCAGGGCCATGAGGACCCGCACGGCGCCGTCGGGCCGGCTCTCGACGCAGCGCGGCTCCCATTCCATGATCCGGGCCCATCCGTGGGAGGGCCTCCGCACGCCGTCGGGCCCGGAGGCGAACCAGGGGAGGCACAGGGGCACGCCGCCCCGGATGGCGGTCCGCCCGTCGAAGACGGCCTGGCGGGAGGTGAACAGGACCTCACCGCCACCCCGGGGGATCCAGGAGGTCAGGTGCGCTCCATGGAGGTAGATCTCGGCGGCCCCCGAGGGCGCGTCGATGAGCAGGCGGGGCTGGCCGCCCCTGCCCGGGGTCAGGGCCGCGACGCGCGGCAGGCGGAATGGCGGTCGGGAACCGGCACGGCGTGAGGGACTCATGGTTCCACGCTAGTAGGCTGGCCGGGAACCGTCAGTGAGAGCGAGACGCGAGGATCATGACGAGTCCCCGAGACCCAGCGCCCCACGGCGCGCCAGACGCCCCCGACGACGCCGCGGGCGCCCCCGGCGCCACCACCATCCCCGGCGCGGCGGGCACCACGGCGCCGATGACCGCGCAGCCCCACGATCCCGCCGATCACGGGCGCGCGCCGGCCGGCGGGGCCGCGCGAGAGGAGGGGGCCCAGGGGGCGGTGGGCGCCGAGAGGACCGCCGCCGCGGATCCGGCCACCCCGCCCACCGTCGTCGTGGCCTCCAGGCCCACCGTCCTGGACGCCCTGCCCCATTGGCTCGTGCGCGGTGGGATCGCGGCCTGGCTGGGGCTGGGGCTCCTCATCATCATCAGCCTCGTCTTCTTCGCGACCTTCAAACTCGTCCCGGTGGTCGTCGGGCTGTTCATCGCCCTCGTGTTCACCACCCTCCTACAGCCCCTCGTGACCTTCTTCGCCCGCGTCATGCCCCGCTACGCGGCAACCTTCCTCGCGCTCGGGGTGGCCATCGGCGTCGTCGCCGGCCTCATGTTCTACGTCATCACCTCGGTGACGGACCAGTGGGGCAGCCTCGCCGACCAGTTCAACACCGGCATCGACACGATCGTCAACTTCCTCGAGCACGGCCCCCTGCCCCTGCACCTGACCGAGGACCAGATCTTCGCCCAGGTGCACAGCCTCGTCGTCAAGGGCCAGGAGTACCTGCGCACCAACGCGCCGACCCTCGTCTCCGAGGCCCTGGCCAACGCGGGCGCCGTCGTCGACGTTTTCGCTGTGCTCGCCCTGGCCCTGTTCTGCACGATCTTCTTCCTGGCCTCCGGGGGCCGCATGTGGCGCTGGTTCCTCAACGAGTTGCCCGCCCACCTGCGCGAGCCCGTCCACCGCGCGGCCGGCGCCGGCTGGTACACCTTCGCCGGCTACGCCCGGGGCACCGTGCTCGTGGCCGCCACCGACGGCATCATGGCGGGGATCTTCCTGCAGCTCATCGGGATCCCCCTGGCCGCCCCCCTGGGCGTGCTCGTGTTCATCGGCGCCTTCATCCCGCTGCTCGGCGCGCCGGTGGCCATGGTCGTGGCCATGATCGTGGCCCTGGCCTCCAAGGGCTTCCTCACGATGATCATCGTGTGCCTCGGCGTGGCGGGCATCGGCCAGATCGAGGGGCACATCCTCCAGCCCCTCATCATGGGCAAGCAGGTCTCACTGCACCCGGTGGTCGTCATCATCGGCGTGGCGGTGGGCACCTACTCCGCGGGCCTGCTCGGCGCGGTCATCGCCGTCCCCCTCATCAGCGTCGCCTGGTCGGTCTACTCCGAGCTCCACGTCAAGGACGCGCCGGTCATTGGGGAACTGCCCGCCTACTCAGAGATCCGCGCGAAGCCCTGAGGGCGCCCGAGCCCCGCCCATCCCGATCGCCCTCGGGCCCTGGATGCAGGCCCGGTTCAGGCCCAGTCGCGGCTCGACGGCGCCACAATCCCGCCCAGGGCCTCCAGTCGCTCGGCGATGAGGGCCACCGCGCCGTCGTCGGCCTCCACCATCCCGCGCGCCACGAGAGCGCCGGCCCGCCGGCCGATCCCCCGGTAGCGGCGCCACATGCCCGCGGAGCACACGACGTTGAGCAAACCGGTCTCATCCTCCAGGTTGAGGAAGACCATCCCCGACGCCGTGTGGGGGCGCTGCCGGTGGGTGACGACCCCCGCCACCCGCGCCCGCTGGCCCGCCCGGTGCGCCACCTCGGCGATCGTGAGGATACCGTCGGCCGCCAGCGCGGGGCGCGCGAGGGCCATCGGGGAGCGCGAGGAGGACACCCCCGTGAGCCGGATATCGGCGACGGCCTCCTCCGCGGGGGTCATCGGGGTCAGCTCCGGTGCGCTCGCGCCGACGGCGGTGCCCGGCAGCGGCGGCTGGGACCAGGCCCCGCCCGGGGAGGAGGCGCGGCTCCGCCCCATCTCCCCGGAGACCGCCCCCGCCGCCCAGAGGGCCTCGCGCCGATCCACTCCGAGTGAGTGCAGCGCCCCGGCAGCGGCCAGGGACTCCAGCCTCGCCGTCGTCAGCCGCACGCGTCGGGCCAGGTCCGCCAGGTCCGCGAAAGGCCCGTTCTCGGCGCGCTCGGCGACGATCCGCTCAGCGGCTCCGCCCAGGCCTTTGACGCCGCCCAGCCCGAGGCGCACGGCCAGGTCCGGGTGGACGTCAAGGGGCGCCAGGGCGTGCGGGGAGGGCGTGAGGGGCTCCCAGTCGGGGCCCGGCGACGCGGGGCGCTGCTCCACCCCGGCCTCGACCGCCGAGGCATTGACGTCGGCGGGCAGGACGCGCACCCCGTGGCGGCGGGCGTCGGCCACGAGCGTGGCGGGCGACCAGAAGCCCATGGGCTGGGCGCCCAGGACGCCGGCGTAGAAGTCCTCGGGCCGGCGGGCCTTGAGCCAGGCGGAAGCGTAGACGAGGTAGGCGAAGGAGAAGGCGTGGGACTCGGGGAAGCCGAAGTCCGCGAAGCCCCTGAGCTGGGCGAAGACCGATTCGGCGTCGGCCCGGGCCACCCCGCGCCGCGTCATGCCGTCCACGAGCCGGGCGCGCAGGGCCTCCATGCGCTCGGCCGAGCGCTTGGCGCCCATGGCCTGGCGCAGGGCGTCGGCCTCGGCGGGGGTGAAGCCGGCGGCGTCGATGGCGATCCGCATGAGCTGCTCCTGGAACAGGGGCACGCCCAGGGTCTTGGCCAGGGCAGGCTTGAGGGAGTCGTGAAGGTAGGTGATGGGCTCTCGGCCGAGCCGGCGCCGGAGGTAGGGGCTCACGGCGTTGCCCTGGATGGGGCCGGGGCGGATGAGGGCGACCTCGACGACGATGTCGTAGAAGGTCTCGGGGCGCAGCCTCGGCAGGGTGGCCATCTGCGCGCGCGACTCAACCTGGAAGACGCCCACGGTGTCCGCGGCGCGCAGGAGCCGGTAGACCGCCGGGTCCTCCTCGGGCAGGGTGTGCAGGTCCCAGGGGCGGCCGACCTTCGCCGCGCGCAGCTCTCCCCCGGGCGCGAGCTCGGGCACGGTCTCCCCACGGGCGGCCAGGCTGGTGAAGGCCAGGCGCAGCGCGGTGAGCATCCCCAAGCCAAGCAGGTCGAACTTGACCAGCCCGGCGTCGGCGCAGTCGTCCTTGTCCCACTGCAGGACGGTGCGCCCCTCCATGGCGGCCCAGCGCACGGGGCAGACCTCGGTGATGGGGCGGTCGGCCAGGACCATGCCGCCGGAATGGACGCCCAGGTGGCGGGGCAGGCGCAGGAGGGACTCGGCGACGTCGAGGACCTGGTCGGGAATGCCGTCACCGCCTCCCGGGGCGCCGTCGCCCGCACCTCCCCCACCGCCCGGCGCGCCCTCGGCCAGGTCCGCGCGCACGGTGGCCCAGCGGTCCATGAGGCCCGCCCACCGGTCCTGGAGCCCACTGGGGTGGCCCAGGGCCCGGGCAGCGTCGCGCACGGCCGAGCGCGGCCGGTAGGAGATGACGTTGGCGACCTGGGCGGCGCGCTCGCGCCCGTAGCGGGCGTAGACGTGCTGGATGACCTCCTCGCGGCGGCAGGCCTCGATATCCAGGTCGATATCCGGGTACCCCCTGCGCCCCGGGGACAGGAAGCGCTCGAAGAGCATCCGGTGGCGCACGGCGTCCACGGCCGTGATGCCCAGGGCGTAGCAGACGGCCGAGTTGGCGGCGCTGCCGCGCCCCTGGCACAGGATGCCGGCCTCAGCGCAGAAGTCGACGATGGAGCGCACGATGAGGAAGTAGCCGGGGAAGCCGAGGGACTCGATGACGTCGAGCTCGTGGGCCAGGGTCCTCCAAGCCTCGGGCTCCTCACGGGGGGAGCCGTAGCGCTCCAGGGCGCCGCGCCGGGTGAGCTCGCGGAGCCAGGTGGCTGGGGTGTGTCCCTCGGGGACGGGTGGGATGGGCAGGTCGGGGACGACGAGGGCGAGGTCGAAGGCCAGGTCCGCCCCGATATCCGCCGCGGCGTCGACGGCGGCCGGATCACGGCGGTGCAGGCGCGCCATCTGATCGGGGCCGCGCAGGTGGCGGCCGACGGCGGGCAGGTGTCCGCGCGCGGAGTCCAGGTCGGTGGCCAGGCGGGTGGCGATGAGCACATCGGCCAGGTGGGAATCGGCCGGGCGGGCGCAGCGCGCGGCGCCGGTGGCCACGAGCGGCAGGCGGTGGGCGAGGGCCAGGGAGCCCAGGGCCTCGGTCAGCGGCGCGTCGGTGAAGGACCCGTCGAGCGCGAGCTCCACGGCGACGCCGTCAGGCCCGAGGAGATCGACGAGCCGCCCCAGGGCCGCGTCAGCCGCCGCCAGGCTCCACTCGGCGGGGCGGCGCGGGTCCCCCAGGGCCCGGCGCAGGGGGCCGTTGGCGGTGCCGGTCAGGGCCAGGATCCCCCCGCCCTCCAGGGCCACGGCGAGGTCCTGGAGGCGATGGGCCGGCTCCTCGCGCCGCCCGGCGGCGAGGTTGTGATGGGAGATGGCGGCGGCCAGGCGCCGGTACCCGCGGGGGTCGCGGGCGAGGATCGGCAGGCGGGAGGCGTCATCGAGGGTGAGCTCGGCGCCGTGGATGGTGGGGACTCCGTGGGCCCGCCCGGCCTGGGCGTGCTTGACGATGCCGGGCATGCCGTCGTGATCGGTCAGGGCCAGGGCCTCCAGGCCGAGCTCGGCGGCCGCGGCGTGGAGCTCGGCGGGCTCGTTTGCGCCGTCGAGGAAGGAGTAGGCCGAGTGGGCGTGGAGCTCGGCGTAGCGGTGCGCGGACGGCATGGGCGGCCCCCTCCCGAGCAGCGGATTCGAACACGTGTACAGAATAGCGCGCCCGAGTCGGGACGGCGCTCGGGCGCCCCTGAGGCAGCCACGTGAGACAATCCCCGTCGTTCACCCGCGGGGTAGTTACTGTGCCCGCATTCCTCATGTCGGCGACTCATCCCTGAGCGCCGCGCCACCTCGATCCAGGATCCAGCATGACCGATTCCCAGCCCGCGGGCGCCGCAGCCCCTGACGGAGAGCGGGGCGAGCCCCAGGAGCTGCGCCGCAGCCTGCTCAGCCGCCACCTCACCATGATCTCGATCGGTGGTGCGATCGGCACCGGCCTGTTCGTCGCCTCCGGCGCCACCATCTCCCAGGCGGGCCCCGGCGGCGCGCTCGTGGCCTACGCCGCCGTCGGCATCATGGTGTGGCTCATCATGCAGTCCCTGGGCGAGATGGCCGCCTACCTACCGGTGGCCGGCTCCTTCGGCGAGTACGGGACGCGCTTCGTCTCCCGCTCCTTCGGCTTCGCGATCGGCTGGAACTACTGGTTCAACTGGGCGATCACCGTGGCCGCCGAGCTCGTGGCGGCGGCGCTGGTGATGAAGTACTGGCTGCCCGACGTCCCCTCCCTGGTCTGGTCAGCCCTCTTCCTCGCCATCCTGTTCACCATTAACGCCCTGAGCGCCCGCGCCTACGGGGAGTCCGAGTTCCTCTTCGCCTCGATCAAGGTGGTCGCCGTCGTCGCCTTCCTCATCCTCGGCACGGCGATGATCGCCGGGATCCTGGGCGGCCCCAGCCCGGGCACGGCGAACTGGACCACGGGCGAGGCGCCCTTCGTGGGCGGCGGCAAGGGGATCCTCCTCGTCCTCCTCGTGGCCGGCTACTCCTTCCAGGGCACCGAGCTCATCGGGACGGCCGCGGGCGAGGCGGAGAACCCCGAGCGCACCATCCCCCGCGCCATCCGCACGATCTTCTGGCGCATCCTGCTGTTCTACGTCGGGGCGATCGCCGTCATCGGCTTCCTCATCCCCTACACCGACCCCAATCTGCTCGACTCCTCGGAGTCCAATATCTCGGTGTCCCCCTTCACGCTCGTCTTCGAGCGGGCGGGCATCCTGGGGGCCGCCTCGGTCATCAACGCGATTATCCTCACCTCCGTGCTCTCAGCGGGCACCTCCGGCCTGTACTCCTCCACCCGGATGCTCTTCGCGCTGGCCGAGCGCGGGCACGCCCCGCGCTTCCTCACGCGCCTGTCCTCCCACCAGGTGCCGATGAACGCACTCGTGGCCACGACCCTCGTGGGCCTGGCGGGCTTCATCACCTCCCTCGTCGGCGACGGCGCCGCCTACGAGTTCCTGCTCACCCTGTCCGCCCTGGCGGGCTTCATCACCTGGGCGGGCATCTCCTGGTGCCACTGGCGCTTCCGCATGGCCCTCAAGGCGCAGGGCCGCCCGCTGACCGACCTGCCCTACCGGGCCCGGTTCTTCCCCGCGGGCGCCATCGTGGCCCTGCTGGCCTGCATCGCCATCATCATCGGGCAGGCCTACGGGCCGATCACCAGTGGGGACTCCCTGGGAAAGATCCTCATGCCCTACATCGGCATCCCGGTATTCCTGGCCCTGTGGTGGGGCCACAAGATCGTCACCCACGCCCCCACCGTGGACCCCGCGCAGGCGGACCTGGGCCGGGAGTAGCGGGGCAGCGGCGCCCCGCGCGACACCGAGCAGCCCGCCGGGACGGCGAGCGTCCCGTGGGCTCCCACGGCGTCCGCGCAGCGCGCCCCTAGGATGACCTCGTGCGATTCTCATCACCGGCGCTCCCCGGGCCAACGTCGCGGTCCCTGCCGTCCAGTCGGGCCCTCGCCTGGACGATGGCGGTGGCGCTCGCCGTCTTCACCGTCATGGCGGTCGCCACGCTCGCTGTCGACGCAGGCGGGCGCGCCGGCACGGGCGCCCCCGGCCGGAGCCTGGCCATCGACCTGTGGGCGGCCAGGCGGACGGCCTCGCTGCGCACCCCCGCGCTCACGCCCCTCGCCTGGTCCCTCACCCACGTGGGAGGGACGATCGGCCTGACGCTCCTCACCGCGGCGATCGCTTCCGCGCTGGCCCTGCGGGGGCTGCGGGCGCAGGCGGTCACCCTGGTGGCCTCCATGAGCGGCGCGTCCATCCTCACCCTCGCGCTCAAGGGAGTCTTCAACCGCCCGCGCCTGGGCGCCGAGTTCCGCCTGGGCCCGCCCCCGCGCACCACGGCCTTCCCCTCGGGGCACTCCCTCAACACCGCGGCTCTCATGGCTCTTCTGGCGGGGTTCGTCCTCATCTCAACGGCTTCGCGGACAGCGCGGGCGGGCGCCGTGGCGGCGGCCCTGGTGGTCACGGCCGCCGTGGGCGCCTCCCGCGCCTACCTCGGCTACCACCGCCTCACGGAGATCCTGGCGGGCTGGGCCCTGGGACTGGCATGGGCGTGCGCCACGGCGCTCGTGGTCATCGCGCTCAGCCGTCGGCGGTCGCGCCGCGCCAGCGCCCGCTCGTAGGCCCGCCCCGGCCGGTCACGGCCCCTCACAGTCAGTCGTAGACGGCGTCGAGCCACCACCTCCCGGAGCGCTCCAGGAGCAGGGGAGGGCCGCAGCGGCGGGTCACCTGAAGGTAGGCGCGCCGGTGGGCGCCGGGCCCCCACCAGCCCTCGTCGATGGCCCAGGGCCCGGCCCAGGCCAGGACCTCATCGCTCCCGTCCCACTCCGAGGCCGGGCCCCCCGGCTCCCCGATGCGGATGGTAGCGGGAGCGCCGTCGAGGATCCCCTGGGCGTCGACGCCGATCTCCTCCCCCGTGGCATCGGCGAGGATCGCGGGCACTCGGTGGCAGGGGACGGTGGCGGGGCTCGGCTCCGGGAGCATCCCGGCCCAGGGCGGCGCCCCCTCGCGCGCGGCGCCGCCCGGGCGCCCCAGCGAGGAGGGCCCGGCGGGCGGCTCATCCCAGCCGATGAGGCGGGCGCGGGAGCGCGGGTCCCGCCCGGGGACGAGGCGGGGGGTCAGCACCCCACCGGCCCCGAGGAGGGACTCGACGCGCTCGGCGGCCCTGCGGGCGAGGCGCCGCCCCCGCTCGCCCGGGGCTCCCCACAGCCCCTCCGGGTAGGCGCCGGCGACGACGGGCTCAAGAGCGGTCAGGCGCAGGAGGGTCAGGGGCGCGGCGGGCGGGCGGCCGGAGCGGCCAGCCAGCCAGCCCTCGATCTGCCAGCGGACTCGGTCCGTGGTCCAGGAGGGGTCGGGGAAAGAGTCGAGCATCCAGGAGCGGGTGAGCTCGGAGCCGTCCTCGCAGACGGCCTCGATGAGGAGCCGCCCCGCGCCGAGGCCCGCGCCCGCCAGACGGGCGGCCAGGCGCTCGGCGAGGGCGCGAGCCGCGAAGGCGGCGGCATCGGCCCGCTCGATGGGCGGATCGGGGCGCTCCTCGACGCCGAGGCCCGCCCGGGGGCGCGGAGCCCGGGGGGCGTCGCGCGCCTCGGCGCTGGCCAGGAGGTGGAGGCGCTCCCCGGTGAGCCCGAATCGCGCGGCTATATCCCGGCGCGGGAGCCGGGCCAGATCCCCCAGGCGGTGGACGCCCAGGCGCGAGAGCGTCTCGATGACGGCCCTGGCCTCCTGCCCCGCCGCGCGGGAGGACACGGCGGTCAGGGCGGAGGACATCGGCCAGGGGGACAGGAATTCGGCGGTGGCGCCGGGGGAGACGATGATGCCGCGCCTGGCGGCGAGGACGGCCCCGAGGAGGGAGTCGGCGATGCCGACCTGGCACTCGACGCCGGCCCCCTGGGCGACGGCCTCGACGACGGCCTCGGCGAGGGGCTCCTCTCCCCCGGCCCAGGCGGCGGGGCCGCGAGCGCCGGACAGGGCCAGGCCGGGCCGCATGACCGAGGGGTCGGCGAGGACGGCGGTCAGGGCCTCCATGACATCCTCAAAGGCGCGAGCCTCCTGCTCGGGGTGCGGGGGGATGACGGCCAGGCCGGGGCACAGGGATCGGGCCAGGCGCAGGCGCATCCCGACGCCCACGCCGGCGGCCCTGGCCGCTGGGGAGGCGGCGATGACGCCCCGAGCGCCGATGACGGCGACGGGCCCGGTGGCCGGATCGGGCGGGGTCCGCCCGGATCCCCGGCGGGCCCGAGCCTGATCGCGACCCTGGAGGGTGAGGGCGACGACAGGCCAGTCGGGGACCCATACGGCGAGGAGTCGCGGGACGGCGGGAGTCGGGGGCGGCGGTGGGCTCATGCGCTCCCCCTGCGGGCAGTAGGGGTGCCGGGCGTGGCGGGGGCGGCGGGGCCCTCGCGCTCCATGCCGCGGCCTCCCAGGCGCAGCTCGAGGCGGGATCCTCGGGCCTCGTCGCGCAGGCGCCAGGACAGGGCGTCGAGGTATCCGGAGGGCATCTCCTGCGCACCCTGAGCGCTGGCGCGCAGGGGGACGAGGGTGCCGCGGGGCTCGGCGCGCAGGACGCGAGCGCCCTCCCAGGGGATGGGGCTGAGGATGAGGGCGCCGCGGTCCCGGGCGCGGGCGGTCAGGGCGGCGCGGTCCCGGGCGCGGAGGCGCGAGGCGGGGCGAGCGGTGATGAGGAGGGCGTCGACGCCGTCGAGCAGGGCGGCGGTGACGGCGAGGATGTTGGCGGGGGCGAGCTCCCCCCGCGCCGCGCGGGCCCCTGCGCCACCCCCCGCGCCGATGGGGACGGCGAGCACGCGGTCGAGGGCGAGGCCGAGGTGGGCGGCGGCGCACCAGCCGAGGTCATCCCCGCCGACCACCGCACACCACCCCTGGGCCCCCTGGCGGTGGGCGAGGAGGGCGAGGAGGGCACTGGTCGAGCCGGTGAGGACCACGGCCCCACTGGTGGCGGCGCCCACGCCGAGCCAGGGGCCGGGAGGGGGATCGCCGATGCGGCCTTCCCGGGCCCGGGGGGCGAGGGGCTGGCGCGCTGAGCGCAGGCCGGCGCGCTCCTCGGCGCTGGCCAGGGCGCTCCTGGCCGCCCGGAGGCGCGAGAGCCTCTCATCCCCGCCCATGGCGCCTCCTCCCCGTAGCACATTCGAACACGTGTTCGAGTTCGGCATGAGCGTAGCGCGCGGGGGCGACAGGAATGAAGCCCGCTCGTCAGGCGCCTTCAGGACGGCGGGACCGACGTCTAGAGTGGGCCCCATAGGCTCGACCGAGAACGGAGGCATCCATGACCGACCTGCGACGCCCGCGCCCCCCTTTCCCTTATGACCTGCTTCCCGCCGTCCCCACGTTCACCCTGGAGTCGACGGACATCGCCGCTGGCGCGCGCATCTCGGACCGTTTCACCGCCGCCGCGGGTGAGAGCATCTCGCCCGCCCTGTCGTGGTCGGGATTCCCTGAGGGCACCGCCTCCTTCGCAGTGTCCTGCTTCGATCCCGATGCCCCGACGCCATCGGGCTGGTGGCACTGGACCATCGTGGATCTCGACGCCTCCACGACCTCCTTGCCGCAGGGGGCGGGGGCCTCGGACCTGACCCTCGACGGCGCCGCCTTCCACCTGCGGGGCGACTCGGGCGATCACGCCTACTTCGGCCCCTACCCCCCGGCGGGCGACGGCGACCACCGCTACGTCTTCACCGTGCACGCCTTGGACGTGGAGACCCTGGGCCTCGACGATGAGGCGACGCCGGCCATGGCGGCCTTCCAAATGGCGCAGCACGCCCTGGCCCGCGCGACGCTGACCGCCGTCTACTCGCTCCCCGGCGAGGCCGGCGCCGCGCCCTTCCTCCAGGGGCCGGCATGAGCCGACGGGCGGCGGGGCCGCCCATCACCGCGCCTCCGACCAGCCCGTCCTCCCCCACGGGCGCGGCCAGCCCTTCGCAGGGGGCGGGCACGCGCCGCAGCCGCCGGGACGCGGCGCGCGGCGAACTCGTGGAAGCGGTCACCGGCGCGTTCCCGGCGGCGCCGATCGGGCGCCACCAGCGTCGGCCGATCGCCGTGGTCACGGGGGCGACGTCGGGGATCGGACTGGCGATCGCCCGGGACCTGTCCCGGGATCATGACCTCATCCTCATGGCCCGCACGGGGTCGGACCTCGACGACCTGGCCGTCGCCCTGCGCCAGCACTCGGGCACCCGGGTGCGCGCCGTGGCGGTGGATCTGACCGATGACGACGCGCTGGCCCGCGCGGTGGCGGGCCTGGGGCTACCCCGACTCGATGTGCTCGTCCACTCGGCGGGGGTGGAGGCCCCGGGCCGCGTGGAGGACCTGGAGCCATCCCAGTGGCGCTCGGCGCTCGACCTGGACCTGGTGGCGGTCGCGCATCTGACCAAGCTGCTGCTGCCGGCCCTGCGGGTGCGCAAGGGCCTGGTGGTCATGATCAACTCCGGCGCGGGGCACCGCTCCTTCGTGGGCCAGGCCCTGTACTGCGCGGCCAAGCACGGGTTGCGCGCCCTGGCCGACTGCCTGCGGGAGGAGGAGCGCGGGGACCTGCGGGTGACCACCATCTACCCGGGCCGCGTGGACACCCCGCTGCTGAAGCGCCTCCAGGACGGAGCCGGCGAGGAGTACCGGCCGGCGGAGTACATGACGCCGGACTCGGTGGCCTCCGCCGTGCGCGTGGCCGTGGACATGCCTCAGGGCGCGGCCGTGGAGGACCTCATGGTGCGTCCCTCCCAGCTCACCTGAGCCGCGCGGCGGCCCCGCCCGCTCAGCGCCCACCGGGGAAGCCGAGGACCCGCCACGCCTCGTAGAGCCCGATGGCCGCGGAGTTGGCGAGGTTGAGGGAGCGGTTGCCCTCGACCATGGGGATGCGAACGCGGTCGGTCACGCGGGGGTGGGCCATGACCTCCTCGGGCAGGCCGGTCGGCTCGGGCCCAAAGAGGAGGGCGTCGTCGGCCCGCCAGTCCACCTGGGCGTGCAGGCGCTCGGCCTGGGCGGTGAAGGCGTAGATCCTCCCGGGAACATGGACGAGGCAGGACTCCAGGTCCTCGTGGACGCGCGTGCGGGCCAGGTCGTGGTAGTCCAGGCCGGCGCGGCGCAGTTTGGCGTCATCCATGTCGAACAGGGGGTCGATGAGGTGGAGCATGGCGCCGGTGTTGGCGCTCAGCCGGATGGCGGCCCCGGTGTTCCCGGGGATCCGCGGCTCGAAGAAGATGACGTGCAGCACGCGGACCATCCTGCCACCCGCGGCGCCTGTGGGCCCCAACGACGGCGATGCCGCCGCGCCGCGCGGACGCCCCGGGCGGGATCAGGGCCTGTCAGCCGCGGGCGAGCGAGCGCAGGACGTACTGGAGGATGCCGCCGTTGCGGAAGTAGTCGGCCTCGCCGGGGGTGTCGATGCGCACGAGAGCCTCGAAGGTCGTCGCTCTCCCGTCGGCCCGCTCGGCGCGCACCTCCACGGTCCGCGGCGTCACGCCGTCGTTGAGGGCGGTCAGGCCCGTGATCGAGAAGGACTCCGCGCCATCCAGCCCCAACGAGGCGGCCGACTGCCCCGCGGGGAACTGAAGGGGCACCACGCCCATGCCGATGAGGTTGGAGCGGTGGATGCGCTCGAAGGACTCGGCGATGACGGCCTTGACGCCCAGCAGCGCCGTGCCCTTGGCCGCCCAGTCGCGCGAGGAGCCCGAGCCGTACTCCTTGCCGCCCAGCACCACCAGCGGCACGCCGGCGGCCTGGTAGGCCTGGGAGGCGTCGAAGATCGACTCGGTCTGGCCGGTGAGGAAGTTGCGGGTGTACCCGCCCTCGACGCCGTCGAGGAGCTGGTTGCGCAGGCGGATGTTGGCGAAGGTGCCGCGGATCATCACCTCGTGGTTGCCGCGGCGCGAGCCGTAGGAGTTGAAGTCAGCCCTGGCCACGCCGTGCTCGGACAGGTAACGGCCCGCCGGGGAGTCGGCCTTGATGGCCCCGGCCGGGGAGATGTGGTCCGTGGTCACCGAGTCGCCCAGCAGGGCGAGCACCCGGGCTCCCTCGATATCCGCCACCGGGGTCAGCTCCATGGTCAGCCCCTCGAAGAAGGGGGCCTTGCGCACATAGGTGGAGCCTGGGTCCCAGGCGAAGGTCTGGCCCCCGGGGGTGTCCAGGCCCCGCCAGCGCTCGTCGCCCGCGAAGACGTCGGCGTAGTCGCGCTCGTACATCTGGCGGTCGATGGTGGCATCGATGGTGGCCTGCACCTCAGCCGGGTCCGGCCAGATGTCGGCGAGGAAGACGTCCTCGCCCTGGGGATCCTGGCCCAGCGGCTCGGTGGCGAAGTCGAAGTCCATCGTCCCGGCCAGGGCGTAGGCGATGACCAGCGGCGGGGAGGCCAGGTAGTTCATCTTCACGTCGGGGTTGATGCGGCCCTCGAAGTTGCGGTTGCCCGACAGCACCGAGACGACCGCCAGGTCGGCCTCGTTCACCGCGGCCGAGACCTCCTCGGGCAGGGGGCCGGAGTTGCCGATGCAGGTGGCGCAGCCGTAGCCCACCACGTTGAAGCCCAGCGCGTCCAGCGCCGGCCACAGCCCGGCCTTGGCGTAGTAGTCCGTGACGACCTGGCTCCCAGGCGCGGTGGAGGTCTTCACCCAGGGCTTGGAGCGCAGCCCGCGCGCCACCGCGTTGCGCGCCAGCAGGCCTGCGGCCACCATGACCGAGGGGTTGGAGGTGTTGGTGCACGAGGTGATGGAGGCGATGACGACGCGCCCGTGGTCGAGCTCGGCGGTGGTGCCGTCGGCCAGGGCCGCCTCGGTGGGCTTGTGGCCCTCGGGCGCGTAGGCGGGCAGGGCCTCGCGGAAGGCCTCCTTGGCGCGGGAGAGCTCGATGCGGTCCTGGGGGCGCTTGGGACCGGCGATCGAGGGGACGACGGTGGCCAGGTCGAGCTCCAGGTACTCGGAGTACACGGGCTCGCGGGAGGGGTCGTGCCACATGCCCTGGGCCTTGGCGTAGGCCTCCACCAGGGCGATGGACTCCTCGGGGCGGCCGGTCAGGCGCAGGTAGTCCAGGGTGACGCCGTCGATGGGGAACATGGCGGCGGTGGAGCCGAACTCCGGGCTCATGTTGCCGATGGTGGCGCGGTTGGCCAGCGGCACCGCGCCCACGCCCTCGCCGTAGAACTCCACGATCTTGCCGACCACGCCGTGCTCGCGCAGCATCTGGGTGATGGTGAGGACCACGTCCGTGGCGGTGGCCGCGGCGGGGATCTGACCGGTGAGCCTGAAGCCGACGACGCGCGGGATGAGCATGGACACGGGCTGGCCGAGCATGGCGGCCTCGGCCTCGATGCCCCCCACGCCCCAGCCGAGCACGCCCAGGCCGTTGACCATGGTGGTGTGGGAGTCCGTGCCCACGCAGGTGTCCGGGTAGGCCACGGTCACCCGGGCGCCGTCGCGCTCCTCGGCGCGGGTAAAGACGGTGCGTGCGAGGAACTCGATGTTGACCTGGTGGACGATGCCCGTGCCCGGGGGCACGACACGGAAGTTGTCGAGGGCCCCCTGGCCCCAGCGCAGGAACTGGTAGCGCTCGGCGTTGCGCTCGTACTCGCGCTCCTTGTTGCGCTCCAGCGAGCTCGGCAGGCCGAAGGAGTCGATCTGCACCGAGTGGTCGATGACCATCTCCGCGGGGGCGAGCGGGTTGATGACGGCCGGGTCCCCCCCGAGCTCGGCGACGGCCTCGCGCATGGTGGCCAGGTCCACGATGCAGGGAACGCCGGTGAAGTCCTGCATGACGACGCGCGCCGGGGTGAACTGGATCTCCGTGTCCGGCTCGGCGGTGGGATCCCATGAGGCCAGGGCCCGCACGTGCTCGGCGGTGACGTTGGCGCCGTCCTCGGTGCGCAGCAGGTTCTCCGCCAGCACCTTGAGGGAGTAGGGCAGGCGCTCCAGGCCCGGGACGGCGCTGAGGCGGTAGTACTCGTAGGCGGCGCCGTCGACGTCGAGGGTGGCGCGGGATCCGAAGGTGTCGATGCTGGTCAACGTCGCTCCTGTTGGTCGAGGATCACCGGGGGCGGCGCGGCCCGGGTCGTCCGGCGCGGGCCCGCCCGATGTGGCTCCCACGCTATCCGACGGCGTGTCATCGCCCGTCAACATGCCGATCCAGCGCCGTGCTCCCGCCCTCGGAGCAAGGGGGGTGAGCGCCGAATATCGCGAGCCGCTCCGCACCTAACCGGCACCAGGCCGGCCCGCGAGGGCCGGCGCCGGGCTCAGGGGCGCTGGAGCACCGCGATCGTCTCGAAGTGGTGGGTGTGGGGGAACATGTCGAGGGCCCGCAGGCCCTCCAGGCGGTAGCCGCCGCGCAGGAGCGAGCCCACGTCCCTGGCCAGGGCCGCGGGGTCACAGGCCACCAGCACGACCCGAGCGGGGCCCGCCCCCACGATCGCCTCGATAACGTCCCTGCCCGCGCCCTGGCGGGGAGGGTCGAGGACGACGACGTCGGCGCGCCCATCCCCGCCGGGGCTGAAGGATCGCCCAAGCTCGGTGACCGAGGCTCCCGTCACCCGGCCCGCCATCAGGCGGGCCCGGGGAGCCGGGCGCAGATTGCGATCGGCGTCGCGCACCGCGCGCTCAGAGCCCTCCAGGGAGATGACCTCGCCGCCCAGCAGGGCCAGCGGGAGGGTGAGCAGGCCCGAGCCGGAGTAGAGCTCCAGGACGCGGGGCCCTCCCGGCCGACCGGCGCCGGAGGCGCCCGCCCCTCCCGCCTCATCGCCCAGGGCGGCGCGGGTCACGGCCTCCACGAGGGCCCGGGGGGCGTCCCGGTGGACCTGCCAGAAGGCGTCGGCGCGCACCGTGTAGCGCAGCTCCCCCAGGCCGAGGCCCGAGGCGTCGACGGACTCGTCCACCCGCTGCCTGCTCAGGGGGCGCCCGCTGGCCGACAGGACGGTGCCGTCGACGATGACGACGGGAGCGCCCGTGCTGGGGGCGACGGCCTGGACGCGCCGCGCCCTAGCCAGGCGCCGGCGCCAGGACCCGCGTGTGGTCAGGCCCAGATCCCGGATGGCGGGGACCGCCAGTGGGAGGTCGCGCACGGGCAGGATCGTCGCCGAGCGGAAGGCGTGCATGCCGGGGGCGCCGTCGTCGCCGATGGCGAGCTCGACGCGGGTGCGGGTGCCGGTCCCCGCCAGGGCGCGGACCCGGGGGTCCTCGGCGGTCTCGGCGGCCGTCTCACAGGGCATGGGCTCGACGGGCACGCCGCCGGGGGGCGTCGAGGAGGGCAGGGCCAGGACGGCCTCGGCGACCTCCGGCCCACCGATGCGGCGCAGGCAGTCGGCCAGGACCCATCGTTTCCAGGTGCGCTGGGCAGGCAGGGCCACATGGGACAGCTCTCCCCCGCCGACCCCGCCGGGGCCGGCCTCGGGCCACACCGGCTCCACCCGGTCCGGCGAGGCGGTGAGCGCCTCGACGGCGTCAGCGCGCCACATCTTGGAGGTCCTGGCGGTGATGCGCGCCCGCACGGTCTCCCCGGGCAGCGCGTGCCGCACGAAGACCACGCGGCCTTCCGGCTCCCCCTGGGGCCGGGCCACGCAATGCCCGCCGTGGGCGGGGGGCCCGACGACGAGGATCATCTCCTCCGGCTCATGGGCGCCGCCCCGGGCCTTCTCCTGGCGGGCCGGGCCGCGCCCCCGCCCGCTCATGGCCTCCTCCCAGTGCCGGGGGCGGAGGCGCCGACGGGCGACCCGGCGCCACGACGGCGGGCCCGCGAGCCTCGGCGCACCGCCTCATCGGCGTCGACGATGCCGGCCGCTGAGGCCAGGCGCCGCTCCTGGCGGGCCTGCCGCATCCCCGGGGCCCCCAGCTGCCACGGCACCGAGGCCACCACCACCCCGGGGGTGAACAGGAGCGCCGTCTTGATGCGCAGCGCCATCTGGTTGTGCAGCACCTGCTCCCACCAGTGCCGCACCAGGTACTCGGGGATGAAGACGACGACGAGGTCGCGCGGGGACTCCCGGCGCACCGAGCGCACGTAGGCGATGACCGAGCGGGTGATGTCGCGGTAGGGCGAGTCGAGGACGGTCAGGGGGACCTGGAGATCCGCCTCGTCCCAGTCGTCCAGGAGCCGGTCGGCCCGGTGGTCGCCGATATCCACGGTGAGCGCCTCGATCGAGGTCGGGTTCGTGGACAGCGCGTAAGTCAGCGCCCGCAGGGTGGGCTTGTGCAGGCTGGAGGCCAGCACGATGGCGTGGATGTGGGCGGGGAGGACCCGGGAGTCATGCAGGTCGGTGATGGCCAGCTCCTCGTGGACCCTGTCGTAGTGGCGGTGGATCCGGTTCATGACCAGGAAGATGATCGCCATGATCGTCAGCGTGATCCACGCGCCGCGGGTGAGCTTGGTGATGAGGACGACGATGAGCACGAGCCCGGTCGCCGCCAGGCCGATGCTGTTGACGATCCGGGAGCGCCTCATCCGGGAGCGCTGCCGGGGCCCGGTGGCGGTGGCCAGCTCGCGGGTCCAATGGCGCACCATGCCGATCTGGGACAGGGTGAAGGAGATGAACACGCCCACGATGTAGAGTTGGATGAGGCGGTTGGTGTCGGCCTCGAAGCCGACGATGAAGGCGATCGCCCCGAGCCACAGGGCGAGGATCCCATTGGAGTAGGCCAGGCGGTCGCCGCGCTGGGTGAGCTGGCGCGGCAGGAAGCCATCGGCGGCCAAGACGCTCGCGAGCACCGGGAAGCCGTTGAAGGCGGTGTTGGCGGCGAGCACCAGGATGAGGCCCGTCACCGCCGTCACCAGGTAGAACATGGGACTGAAGCCGGCGAACACGGTGGCGGCGAGCTGGCCGATGACCGGGTCCTGGTGGTAGCCCTCCCCCACGGGCAGTCCGTGGGAGGTGAGCTGGGTGGCGGGGTTCTCCACCATATGGACGCCGGTGGCCCCGGCCAGGTGGATGATGGACATGAGCATCGCCGCGGCGATGCCGCCGAGCATGAGCAGCGTCGTCGCCGCGTTCTTCGACTTGGGCCGCTGGAAGATGGGAACGCCGTTGGAGATCGCCTCCACACCGGTGAGGACCGCGCAGCCGGAGGAGAAGGCCCTCAGGACAAGGAAGGCGCCCGCCAGGCCCGTCAGCCCGGCGTCCCATCCGGGCCCGGCGGCGACGTCGAAGGCAGAGGACTCCGCCCTGCCCAACGTCCCCATGGCCTCCTGGACGAAGCCGGTGACGGCCAGGGCGCCGATGGCGATCATGTAGATGTAGGTGGGGATGGCGAGGGCGCCGCCCGCCTCGCGCGTGCCGCGCAGGTTGAGCAGCGCCAGGATGGTGGACACGCCGACGGCGATCTCCACCTTGTAGGGGGCGGCCGCGGGCACGGCGGTCACCAGGTAGGACGATCCCGAGGAGATCGACACGGCGACCGTCAGGACGTAGTCGACCAGCAGCGCGGAGGCCACGGCGAGGCCGGCGTGGGAGCCAAGGTTGGTGGAGACGACCTCGTAGTCGCCGCCGCCGGAGGGGTAGGCGTGGACGGTCTGGCGGTAGGAGGCCACCACGATGAGCAGCACGCCGACGACGGCCACCGCCACCCAGGGCGACAGGGCGGTGGCGGCCACGCCCGCCACGGCGAGGGTCACGATCACCTCGTCCGGGGCGTATCCGACGGATGACAGGGCGTCCGAGGCGAAGACCGGCAGGGCGATCCGCTTGGGCAGGAGGGTCTCGCCGAGCGCCCCACTGGGAACGGGGCGGCCGACGAGGAGCCGCTTGACGCGGTCGGCGAAGTCACGCACGACCCCGAATGCTATGCCCCCGCTCGGCCTCGGCCAAGATTGAGGGTACGGTTCAGTCGTGCACTTCGTCATCATGGGCTGCGGCCGGGTTGGCGCCACCATGGCCGCTCAGCTGGACCGCATGGGCCATTCAGTGGCCGTCATCGACAGGAACTCCGAGGCCTTCCGGCGCCTCCCCAAGGATTTCAACGGCCGCAAGGTCAAGGGCGTGGGTTTCGATCGGGACGCCCTTGAGCAGGCGGGGATCGACGAGGCCTACGCTTTCGCCGCCGTGTCCAACGGGGACAACTCCAATATCGTCTCGGCTCGCGTGGCCCGCGAGACCTTCGGCGTGGAGCACGTGGTCGCCAGAATCTATGACGCCAACCGCGCCGATGTCTACGAGCGGCTGGGCATTCCCACGGTCGCCACCGTGCGCCGCACGGCGGACCAGATGATGCGCTGGATCCTGCCCGGGGGCTCAGCACGGGAGGCTGAGGACCCCTCCGGCGCGGTCAGCCTCGTCCAGCCCGATGCGTCCTCGGGCTGGGTGGGCGTGCCCGTGGCGACGATCGAGGACCGCGTGGGCGGGCGCGTCGCCTGGATCTCGCGCGGCTCGGGGGCGCTCGTGCCCGAGCCCACCACCCTGCTGCAAGAGCATGACCGCCTTCACCTGGCGGTTGCCACCGAACGCATCACCGCCGCGCAGCGCGTCCTATCCCGCCCGCCCGTCCTGGAGGCCTGAGCCATGAAGATCCTCATCGCCGGAGCCGGCAGCGTGGGGCGCTCCATCGCCCGCGAGCTCATCAGCCACGGCCACGAGGTCACGCTCGTGGACCGCTCGGCGGAGGCCATGCGACTGTCAACCGTCCCCGACGCCGACTGGCAGCTCGCCGACGCCTGCGACGTCGAGGCCCTGGACGACGCGGGGGCCGGGGAGTGCGACGTCGTCGTGGCCTGCACGGGCGATGACAAGGCGAACCTGGTCATCTCCCTGCTGTGCAAGACCGAGTACGGGGTCCCCCGCACGGTGGCGCGCGTCAACAACCCGAAGAACGAGTGGCTCTTCGACGAGACCTGGGGCGTGGACGTGGCCGTCTCAACGCCGCGGATCATGACGGCGCTGGTGGAGGAGGCCGTGAGCGTAGGCTCCCTGGTCGCCCTGTTCACCTTCCACCAGTCCGGGGCCTTGATGCACGAGCTGACCCTGCCGGACGACTCCCCCATGATCGGCGAGTTCGTGTCCTCCGTGGTCCTGCCCCCTCACACGGTGCTCACCGCGATCCTGCGCGAGTACCGGCCGATCACCCCCGACGAGGATGAGCGCTTCGAGCGCGGGGACGAACTCATCTTCCTGACCGCCAAGGAGGGCGAGGCCGCGCTGGGGGAGATCCCGGAGATCTTCAACGCCTGACCCCTCATCGCGCGCCCCGGTTCGGCGCGCCCCGACTAGTCCCGGGGCCGCACCAGGAGCCAGACGAGCCACAGGGTCAGCGCGTACAGCGGCAGCCCCAGGATGATCCTGGCCGCCCCGAGCGGCCCGACGGCGCCCGCCAGGTACAGGGGCAGTTCGATGACCAGTCGCAGGGCGAACATTCCCGCCAGCACGGCGGTGCCCCAGGTGTAGCGGCGCCGATCGGCCCGCAGCGCGGGGTCCTTGCGCCAGGCGGCCCAGCCCGCGCCGTCCTGGCCGTCGGTGGTGGCGCGCCACAGGCCCATCAGGACTCCCACGAGGGGCCAGCGCAGCGCCAGGGAGCCAGCGGTGACCGCGAACCACCCGGCGTTGATGAGCAGGCCCGTGATGTAGAAGTCCTCGGCCTTGCCCGTGCGCCAGGCCCAGGCGGCCGAGATGGCGGCCAGGGCCGCCCCGCCGATGACCTGGGTGAGGCCCTGGCGGGCGGCCAGGCGCGCCACGAGGCCGACGGCGCTGATGGCCAGGGAGGCCACGAGCGCTGGGATGAGGGCGGAGGGGCGCAGCGCGACGATGGTGACGAAGACGAGCGTGGGGGCGACGGATTCGATGATGCCGCGCCAGCCGCCCACGGCGGTCGAGACGTCGAAGGCCTGGGCGCCGATGGCGCCCAGCCCGCCCGCGGGCCTCGCCTGGCCCTCCTCCCGGGGGCCGGCCCCCTGCTCCGATGCGCGCTCGTGGCTCATCGTCGGGCGCTCAGCAGTTCGTAGGCGGGGTTGAAGATCGTGGGCCTCGCGCGGCCGGCGACGACCATGCCCTCCACGGACAGGCGCGCGCCGGGCTCGATGCCCACGATGCGGCGCCGCCCCATCCACACCAGGTCCACGCTGCCGGTCCCGTCGAACAGCTGGCCGACGAGCACGGGTCGGGCCTCGGAGGGGCGGTAGGTGACGGCGCGCAGCGCGCCGGTGACGCGCACGCGGTGGCGGGGGACGATGCTGGCGATCTCCACGGCGCCGAGCTCGGCCAGGCGCTCCCCCGCGGCGCGGGCCTCGTCGTCGGCGTCGAGGTCCTCCCGGCTGCGGCCCAGGGAGCGCAGGCGGGCGAGCAGGCCCGAGGCCGGCCTCATCGGACCTCGGCGATGGTGGGGCCCGGGGCGAGCGGGTCCAGGCCGGGCAGGTCCTCGACCTGGGGAGCCGCCGCGGCGCCCGGGACGTGGAGGGGGAGGATCTCGCGCGGGGGCCGGGCCGCGCCGTCGCGCACGACGACGACGCCGCGGAAGACGTCGCGCAGTTCGCGGGCGGCGGCGTCGTCGACGGCGGCTGGGCCCTGGAGCACACCTCGCAGGAACCAGCGGGGGCCGTCGACGCCGAGGAAGCGGACCGGCACGGTGCCGGTGGCGCCCTCGGCGTTGCGCACGGGGACCTCGGCGATGATCTCGACGCCGTTCTCGCCGTCGATCTCCTCGGTGCGGGCCTGGGCGCGGCCGAGCTCGTCGAGGATGTCGGCGCGCAGCTCGTCCCAGATCCCAGAGGTGCGGGGGGCGGCGAAGGCGCGCAGTTCCAGCGTGGAGCCGCCCAGGGCGAGAGAGACGGCCTGGATGCCGCCGCCGGGGCCGGGGGACTCCATGCGCAACTGCATGCCGTCGATGGCGGGGACCCTCAGGGACCCGAGGTCGATGCGGGTGTCATCGTCGTCCTCGGCGACCTCCCCGGAGTCCCAGGGGCCGTCGGCCGGGCGGGCGGCGGCCTCCGAGGACTCGTCGTCGAAGGCCTCCTCGCCGTCCTCGGGGGAGCCGGCCGAGCCCCCGGCAAGGGCGTCATCATTGCCGCGCTCGCTCTTGCGGCGGGAGAACAGTGCCATAGGGGGCTCCTTAGGTGATTGGGGGATCCTCGGCCGTGGTCAGCCGACGGTGGGGCGGCGGTCAGCCGGCGCAGTCGGTGCACACCGGCAGGCCGGTGGCGTCGTCGATGTGGGCGAGCTGGCTTCGGTGGTGGACGAGGAAGCACTCCGAGCAGGTGAACTCGTCCTCGAGCTGGGGCACCACGTGGACGCTCAGCTCCTCGCGGGACAGATCGGCGCCTGGAAGCTCGAAGCCCTCGGCGACCTCGTTCTCATCCTCCTCGATCGCCTCGGAGGACTGATCCTTCTGCCGGGCGGCGGTCAGTTCCTCGATGGAATCGGCTTCGGGCTCGTCATCGTGCTTACGCGGGGCGTCGTAGTCAGTCGCCATGGGCCACGTCACTCTCTCTCGTCGACGGCTCGTCACGCGGGGTCCGGCAGCAGGGGCACTACCGGGCAGGCTCGCCTCCACGCAGAGGCGGTCCCGTTCAGAGCAGGGCACGCGCACCATAGCACCGCTGAGGATCAGCGCAAGCCCCCGTGAGACGGGGCGTCCTGCCCGGTCCGGGAGCGGCTCACCGGCGGGTCTCCCCGGCTTGGCCGCCCTGTGATGGCAGGCTGTGCCCTGGAACGAGAGATCCTTGAGGAGGCGCATTGCCATGATCGAGCTCGAGCTCCTGGGCGCGAACGGCGACACGGTCGTTCTAACGGATGCCGACGGCGAGCGCTACAGCGTTGTGATCGACGATGCCCTGCGCGCCGCGGTGCGCCGTGACCGAATCGCCGCCCTGGCGCAACCCGCGGACGCCGCGCCGACGGACTCCCCCGTGCGCCCCAAGGACCTCCAGTCCCTCATGCGGGCCGGGGCCTCGGCGGAGGAGGTGTCCGCCGCCACCGGCATGAGCCTGGAGCACGTGCGCAAGTACGAGGGCCCGGTCATCGCCGAGCGCCGGTGGGCCGTCCAGCAGGCTCAGGCCTGCCGCATCGGCTGGGGGAAGGACTCCCCCGTCCTGGGCGACCTCGTCGTCGACCGCCTGGCCACCCGTGCCGTCACGCCCGCCAGCCTGGAGTGGGATGCGATGCGCGAAGGGCGCGACCCCTGGCGCATCTGCCTCACCTTCGTCCAGGGCGCCCAGGAGAAGCAGGCGCGCTGGCTCCTCGACCTCTCCGCTCGCACCGTGACCGCCCTCGATGACGAGGCCCGCTGGCTCACCGAGGCGGCCTCGCCCTCAGCGCGGCGCCCCGACGTCTTCGACCAGGATGACGCCCCGGCACCGGGCGCGCTCCTCTCCACATCGCGCACCAGTCGCACGGTCCCCACGGGGCTGCCTGTCGTGGACAGGCCCCTGGAGGGCGCTCGGGACGGGGCCGCCCCCGCGCTGGACCCCACCGACGCGCTCCTGGCGGACCTGGCCTCCAGCCGCGGGCGGCGCGTGGAGGTCGGCGTCCCCGACGACGACCCGGCCGGCGCCGACGCCGCCTGGGACCCCGCCGCCCAGGACCCGTCCCAGGGCGAGGCCCAGGTGCTGTCCATGGAGGGTCGCCGCCGCCGCGCCAAGGGCTCCTCCAACCACCCTGCCGGCAAGCGCAGGGGCGGCGCGGGAGAGAGCCAGGAGCGCGGCTCCGACGCCGCTGAGGGCTCGAAGGGGCCCGGTGAGAAGGGCTCCCGCTCCCGGCGCGGCAAGGCCGTCGAGCCCGCGGACGTCTCCGACCCCACCACGGAGGTCGCCGCGGTGGCCCGCATCAGCGGCGTCCATCAGGAGGCGCTGCCCGAGATGCCGCAGGCCTCCGCCAAGCCCAAGCGGCGGGCGCGCCGCTCCGTGCCCTCCTGGGACGAGATCGTCTTCGGCGCCAAGCCCGAGTAGGCGGGCGCGCGGGCGGCGGCTCCCGGCGTCAGGCGCTCGTGATGAGCAGGGGGATGCGCGTTTCGGCGCCGGTGAAGGAGCCGTGGACGCCGGGCATCCCCAGGACGGCGTCGGCGTGGACGCGCGGGTCGAGCACCACCCAGGCGCCGGCGGCCGCCACGAGCACGTCACCGGTGACGCCGCGCGCCCTCTCGCTGAGCGGGCCGAGATGCTCTCCGGCCTCGTCGCGGGTGCCGACCCACAGCGCCCTCTCCCCCAGTTCCGCCCGCCAGCGCTCGGCAACCGCCGCTGCTCGCTCGGAGCGCTCGGCGTCGTCGCGGCCGCCGACGTAGAGGTGGGTGAATCGCGGCTCCCCCGCCACGCAGGCGACGTCCCGCATGAGGCGGGGCGAGTCGGTGACGAGGAGGCGGTGCTCGTCGTCGGTGTCGACCATGCCGTGGTCGGCGGTGAGCATGATCCGCGTGCCGCCCGGGACGCGGCGGACGAGCTCGGCCATGAGGGCGTCCAGTCGCTCCAACTGGGCCAGCCACTTCTGCGAGCGCCAGCCGTGGGCGTGCCCGGCGTGGTCGAGTTCGCCCACGTACAGGTAGACGAGAGGGACGCCCCGCCTCAGCGCCTCGGCGGCGTGGCCGGCGCGCGATTCCATGGCGTCGGCCCCGATATGCGGTGCGCCGCGCAGTCCCGCCTCGGTCAGGCCCGAGCCGGCGAAGCGGGCGGGGCCGATCGTCACGGCCAGGGGCCGGTCCGCGGCGGGGCGATCGGCAGGACGAAGGCGCTCGAAGATCGTGGGCACGTCCTGCCAGGCGCGCGGGTCCGGGCAGCGCCCCTCCCAGGAGATGAGGCTGAGCAGATCGGAGCCGGCGGGGGCGCCCTCGGCGGAGGCCGGTGGCAGCAGGGGGTTGCGCACCGAGTAGCCGACCATGCCGGTCGTGCCGGGCAGGGCGCCCGTGCCGAGCGCGGTGAGGGCGGCCGCCGTCGTCGAGGGCCGGCAGGTGACGGCGTCGGGGCCCGGCCCCTGGCCCGCGCGGGCGGCGGCCTCGGAGTCGGCCAGCAGGCCCCGCAGGACCGGGGCGTGGCCCCGCCGCTCGCGCAACTGGTCCAAGCCGAGCCCGTCCACGAGCACGATGACGGTCGGTGGGGCCGATGCGGCCCCACCCACCGGCATCAGCCCCCAGCGCACGGCGGCGTCCTCAGCCTGGGCGCGCGTGAGAGCGCCGTCGGGGCCATCGGCCAGGGAGAGCCCGGAGGCGAGGGCGGCGGCGCCCAGGACCTCGCGCAGGTGCGGGACAGGGGCGGCCGTGGGCCGATCCCCCGGGTTGTTCGGCGTCGTCATGCGGTCATTGTGCCACCGGGCACGGGTGTCGCTGCCCGGGCGGGGGCCGCCCGAACAGGACAATGCCCCCATGCCGAAGTCCGCCACCCGCACGCCCCCTCCGACCGACGGCGCGATCGTCGAGCAGGATCTCTCTAGCGAGATGCGCTCAAGCTTCCTGGAGTACGCCTACTCCGTCATATACTCCCGGGCCCTGCCCGACGCCCGTGACGGCCTCAAGCCCGTCCAGCGCCGCATCCTGTTCCAGATGGACCGCATGGGACTGCGGCCGGACCGCCCGCATGTGAAGTCCTCGCGCGTCGTCGGCGATGTCATGGGCAAGTTGCAC
This sequence comes from Actinomyces sp. zg328, assembly GCF_009829635.1. NCBI lineage: Bacteria > Bacillati > Actinomycetota > Actinomycetes > Actinomycetales > Actinomycetaceae > Actinomyces > Actinomyces sp. zg328. The sequence goes on along the minus strand of NZ_VWPE01000002.1, from coordinate 101,299 downwards.
CCCCACGGGGACGTGGCGATCTACGAGGCGCTCGTGCGCCTGGCCCAGCCCTTTACCATGCGCCTGCCGCTTATCGACGGGCACGGCAACTTCGGCTCCCTCGACGACGGCCCCGCCGCCCCCCGCTACACCGAGGCCCGCCTGGCCGCCCCCGCCCTGGCGCTGACGGCGGACATCGACGAGGACACCGTCGACTTCGCCCCGAATTACGACTACACGCTCACCGAGCCGGGGGTACTGCCCGCGGCCTTCCCGAACCTGCTGGTCAACGGCGCCTCGGGGATCGCCGTGGGCATGGCGACGAATATGCCGCCACACAACCTGGGCGAGGTCGTCAGCGCCGCCCGCCACCTCATCGAGCACCCGGATGCCACGCTGGAGGACCTCATGGCCTTCGTGCCGGGCCCGGATCTTCCCGCGGGCGGCATGATCGTCGGCCTGGACGGCATCCGGGAGGCCTACCGCACGGGCCGCGGCAAGTTCCTCACCCGCGCCACCGCCCGCGTCGAGAACGTGACGGCCCGCAAGAAGGGCATCGTCGTCACCGAGCTCCCCTACTTGGTGGGTCCGGAGAAGATCATCGCGGCCATCAAGGACAGAGTCGCCTCCAAGAAGCTCCAGGGCATTACCGACGTCGCCGATCTGACCGACAGGAAGAACGGGACCCGCCTGGTCATCGGGGTCAAGAACGGCTACAACCCCGAGGCGGTCCTGGCCCAGCTCTACCGGCACACGCCGCTGGAGGACTCCTTCGGCATCAATAACGTGTGCCTCGTGGACGGCCAGCCCCGCACCCTGGGCCTGCGCGAGCTCCTCGAGGTCTTCGTGGGCCACCGCCTCAGGGTGGTGGAGCGGCGCACCCGCTTCCGCCTGGGCAAGCGGCGCGAGCGCGCGCACCTGGTGGACGGCCTGCTCATCGCCATCCTCGACATCGATGAGGTCATCGCGCTCATCCGCTCCTCGGAGGACGCGGCCACGGCGCGGGAGCGCTTGCAGCAAGTCTTTGACCTGTCCGAGGCGCAGGCCTCCTACATCCTGGAGTTGCAGCTGCGGCGCCTGACCAAGTTCTCCGTCATCGAGTTGGAGAAGGAGCGTGACGAGCTGGCCCGGGAGATCGAGGCCCTGGAGGCGATCCTCGCCGATGACGTCCTCCTGCGCCGGGTGGTCTCCCGCGAGTTGGCCGCTGTCTGCGAGGACTTCGCCACGCCGCGCCGCACCGTGCTGCTGGAGGCCCCCGGCGCCGCCGGCCCGCGCTCCGCCAACGGCGCGGGCGGCTCGGATGGGTCGGCGGGGCCGGCCACGGTGGGCCTCATGGCGGGCGTCATGGCAGGTGTCAAGGACGTGCCCTTAACGATCCCGGACGACCCGTGCCGGATCCTGCTGTCCGCCACGGGCCTCGTGGCGCGTGCGGCGGGGGCCGAGCCGGTGCCCCGCTCGGGCGCGAGACAGCCCCATGATGCCCTGGTCTCCCAGGTGGCGACGACGGCGCGCGGCCGCGTGGGCGCGGTAACCGACACCGGCCGCCTCGTGCGCCTTGACGTGGTCTCCGCCCCCGAGGTCCCGCGCCTGGAGGGGGCGCCCTCCCTGGCGGGGGGCACCCCGGCGCGGCTCCTAGTGGAGATCGAGCCCGAGGAGCGCGTGGTGGGGCTCGTGCCGGTGGGCGACGCGGGCGCGAACCCGATCGTCCTGGCCACGGCCGCCGGCGTCATCAAGCGCGTCAAGGTGGGCGATGAGCCCGCCAGGGGCGATTCCTGGGACGTCATCTCCCTGGGCGAGGGCGATTCCGTGGTCTTCGCGGGCACCGCCGCCGACACCGATGTGCTCACCCTCGTGGCCTCGGACGCCCAACTGCTGCGCTTCGAGGCCTCGAAGGTGCGCCCGCAGGGCCGCGCGGCCGGGGGCATGGCGGGGATCAGCCTGCACGACGGCGCCCGCGTGGTCGCGGCGTCGGCGGTGAGCGCCGATCTGCTGGCCGAGGCGGTGGTGGTGACCGTGGCCGCCAGCGCGGGCGCCCTGCCCGGAACGGGCGGCAGCGTCAAGGTGACGCCCCTGGACCGTTACCCGGCCAAGGGCCGGGCCACCGGGGGCGTGCGCGCTCAGAGGTTCCTGCGCGGCGAGCACGAGCTGGTCCTGGCATGGGTGGGCGTGGGCCCGGCGCGCGCCGTCGGCTCGGGGGGCCAGAGCATCACCCTGCCGGGCCCCGACGAGCGCCGCGACGCCTCCGGAATCCCGACCATCTCGCCCATCACCGCCATCGGCTGATCGCCGCCCGGGGCGCGTACAGTCCTGCCATGAGCGGTCTTCTCATCCGTGGCGCGCGCCCTGTCCGCTTCCGCGGCCGCAGAGAACTGGGGCGCCTGCGCGCCGCCGCGCGCGCTGGGCTGAACGAGCCCCCGGCCCCGGGCGGCCCCACGGATCTGAGGATCGAGGCGGGCGCCGTCGTCGAGATGGGGCCGGCCCTGGCGCGCCACGACGGCGAGGAGGTCCTTGACGCGGGGGGCGCTTGGCTCATCCCCGGGCTGTGGGACGCCCATGCCCACCTGGACCTGGAGGCCGCCCGCGTGGCGCGCCTCGAGTTGGGCCGCGCCACGCGGGCCGAGGAGGCCCTGGCGATCGTCGCGGCGCAGGCCCGGGCTCTGCGCTCGGGCGCGGCGGATGGTCCCGCGCTCATCCAGGGATTCGGGCACCGCCTGTCCAACTGGCCGCGCGTGCCCAGCGTGGCCGAACTCGACGCCGTCACCGGCCCGATCCCCACCGTCCTCGTCTCGGGCGACGCCCATTCCGGGTGGGTGAACTCGGCGGCGCTCACGCTGCTCGGCCTGCCTCCCGCGACCAGCGCCGACCCCGGCGCGCCGTTGATGGAGGGCGAGTGGTTCGCCGCCCTGAACCGCCTCGACGACATCCCCGGCTCGCGCGAGCTCGTCGAGTCGGGCTACCGCGGGGTCTTGGAGGACATGGCCGCCCGCGGCATCACCGGCGTCACCGACATGACCTGGGGGCAGGACGCCCCCGCCTGGGCCGCGCGCCTGGATCGCATGAGCGCGACCGGCCCCCTGCCGGGCCTACCGCGCATCCGGGTGTCGACCTACCGCGAGGGCCTGGAGGAGCGGATCGACGCCCATCTGCGCACCGGCGACCCCCTGCCGGGCTCCCCCGTGGGCGGCGACGGCTCGGCGCTGCTGACGCAGGGGCCTCTCAAGATCATCTCGGATGGCTCCATGGGCACGGGCACGGCCCGCCTGCGCAGCCCCTACCCCGCCGATCTGGGCCTAGCCCACCCCCACGGGGTGATGAGCGTGGGGCTCGACGAACTCACCGGCCTGCTGGGCCGGGCCCACGAGCATGGGATGACGGCGGCCGTCCACGCCATCGGGGACGCCGCGCTCATCGACGTCGCCCGGGCCTTCGCCCGCACGGGCGCGCGGGGACGCGTGGAGCACGCGCAACTGCTGCCGGCCGATGCCGCCGGGCCGGAGGGCGCGCTGACGGTGCTCGTGCGGCTCGGCGTCGAGCTGAGCGTCCAACCGGCGCACCTCATCGACGACTGGGCCGCCGTGGGGCGGGTGTGGCCGGGGCTGGAGTCGCGCTCATACGCCTTCGCGGACATGGCCGCGGCCGGAGCCATGCTCGCCCTGGGCTCGGATGCCCCGGTGGCGCCGCTCGATCCGTGGCTGGCGATGAGCGCCGCCGTCGGCCGACGCGCTCCGGACGGCTCGGTGTGGTCCCCCGAGCAGCGCCTGAGCGCCGAGGAGGCCCTGGCGGCCAGTGTCGACGGCGCCGGGCCCGTTGGCGTGGGGTCGCGGGGCGACCTCGTCCTGCTGCCGGATAATCCCCTCAGGCTCGGCCCGGAGGAACTGCGGGCGGTGCGCCCACTGGCCACGCTGGTCGCCGGCGCCCTGACCGCCCACCGCTGAGCATCACTGCCGGGATCACACATCCAGGCCGTAGAGGATCGTGCCGCGCGTGGGCTGGTAGCCGAGCCGCTCGTAGAGGCTGCCGGCGCCCGTCGGGCTCGCGGAGTCGACGCCGGCGGCGGCGTACTCCATGCCATCGGCCGCGTAGGCGCGCATGGCCGCGGCCAGCAGGGCCGCTCCGAGGCCGCGATCGGCGTACTCGGCGAGCGAGCCGAGCATGTCGGTGTAGCCCTCCTTCCAGCCCAGCGCCTCCCAGTCCTGCTCGTACCGGCTGGACAGGAGGTACCCGGCGATCCGGGCGCGGTCGCTGGAGCGGTCCAAGGCCACGAAGGACCACTCGGGGGCGAAGAAGGCCCGGCCCGCGGCCCACCGCTCGGGGCTCATCGGCTCCGCGCCGGCGTCGTCTGCCGCCCGGTTGTGGGCCCGCAGGATCGCCTCGTCCAGGTCCTTGGACCACGGCTCGATGCTGAGGAAGCGGTCCACGGGGGCCGTGGGGATCGGCTCGCTCAGCGAGCGGCGCACCTCCCGGTACCAGCGCTGGGGCGAGTATCCGAGGTTCTCCAGATGCGTCTTCATCCGCTCATCGTCCTCGAGCACCGTGGTGATGATGTGGGCGGGGATGAGGGAGCCATCGCCCTGCCTCCCCGCGCGCTCGGCGCCGATGAGGTGGCGGGCGCGCTCGGACTGCCAGTGCAGGATCGCCCCGCCGATGCCCCGGCCCCGCCAGCGCGGGTCGACGACGCCGAGGATGGAGGCGAAGATCTCCGCGGCCGGGCGCACCCGGGCGAGCCCGAAGGCGCGCATGACGCCATCGGAGTCCCTCCCGGCGACGCCGGAGTACGTGGGGTCGAGGAAGTACTCGGCGGTCTCCTGCTCGGTGGTGCGGTAGGGGGGATCATCGACATCCTCGGCCCGGGCGACGAGCGCGGCCAGCTCGGCGTTGTCGGCGGGACCCAGGGGCCTCCAGGACAGGGAGCAGGGCAGGGCGGAGCGCGCGCCCGGGCGCATCATCGACCACGCCGCGGCCGCGGTGGCCTTGGGCCGTCCGTAATATGCCATTACCGCCTCCCTGCTGCCTGATCCGATGCCCCGGAGATGAGCCGCCGACGAAGCGCCGATGAGCTGCCGCCGCCGGCTCCACGGCCGGCCCGCTGCCGGCCTCATCCGGGGGCGCTCGTGTCCTCAGCGACACCCGCCCCGGCACCGGGACCCGTTCCCGGCAAGGCTACCGGAGAGGCGGGGCCGGCCCCTCCTCCTGCAGGTGGAACCGGGAGCGGCCCGGGGCGGGCGGTGGCCGGCCGCTCGCCGTCGCTCAGGCGTCGATGCGATCGCGGTCCACGGCGTCGGCCCCGGCAATGATGAAGTCGCGGCGCGGCTCCACGCTGGAGCCCATGAGGAGCTCGAAGACGTCCTCGGCGTGGGTCAGGGCGGCCTCGTCGGCCAGGGTGATGCGGCGCAGGGTGCGGTGCTCGGGCTCCATGGTGGTCTCGGCGAGCTGGTGGGCGTCCATCTCCCCCAGGCCCTTGTAGCGCTGGGGCTCCTTGAAGGAGCGCCCCTGCTTCTCAAGCCGGCGCAGGGTGTGCACGAGCTCGTTGTCGGAGTAGGTGTAGATGATCTCCTTCTTGCGGCGCCCGGAGCCGGAGACCTCGACGCGGTGCAGGGGCGGAACGGCCGCGTACACCCTGCCGGCCTCGATCATGGGGCGCATGTAGCGGAAGAAGAGGGTGAGCAGGAGGGTGCGGATGTGGGCGCCGTCGACGTCGGCGTCGGTCATGAGGATGACCTTGCCGTAGCGGGCCGCGTCAAGGTCGAAGGTGCGCCCCGAGCCCGCGCCCACCACCTGGATGATCGCCGAGCACTCGGCGTTGCGCAGCATGTCCGCCTGGGAGGCCTTCTGGACGTTGAGGATCTTGCCGCGGATGGGCAGCAGCGCCTGGTACTCGGAGTTGCGGGCGTTCTTGGCGGTGCCGAGCGCAGAGTCGCCCTCCACGATGAACAGCTCGGAGTGGGCGACGTCGTTGGAGCGGCAGTCGGCGAGCTTGGCCGGCAGGGTGGAGGTCTCCAGGGCGGTCTTGCGACGGGTGATCTCCTTGTGCATGCGCGCGCTCACACGGGCGCGCATCTCCCCGACGACCTTCTCCAGCAGCGATCGGGACTGGGTCTTCAAGTCCCTCTTGGTGGAGGTGAGCAGGGCGGTGAGTTCCTTCTCCACGACGCGCGCGACGATCTGGCGCACGGGGGCGGTGCCCAGGACCTCCTTGGTCTGCCCCTCGAACTGCGGCTCGGGCACCCGCACGGTGACCACGGCGGTCAGGCCCGCCATGATGTCGTCCTTCTCGATGCGGGGGTCCTTGGCCGTCATCCTCAGGGCGCGGGAGTTGGCGTCGATCTGCTTGCGCAGCACCTTGACGAGGGCCTGCTCGAACCCGGTGAGATGGGTGCCCCCCATGGGGGTGGCGATGATGTTGACGAAGGAGCGCTCCAGGGTGTCGTAGCCGATGCCCCAACGCAGGGCGACGTCGACGGAGCAGGTGCGCTCCACCTCCACGGGTCGCAGGTGGCCGGTGGACTTGTCGAGCTGCTGGACGGTCTCGGTGTAAGCGCCCTCTCCGCTGAGCCGGAAGGTGTCAGTCACTGAGGCGTCAGTGGCGAGGAAGTCGACGAAGTCGGCGGTGCCGCCGCGAGCCTGGAAGACCTCGACGCCGTCCTCCCCACCGGTGTCGAAGAGGTCCCCCGAGCCCTCGACGGCGTTCTTGGCGGCCGCCCGCAGCGAGGCCTCGGCCACGGCGTCGTCGGTGGCCCCGGCGTCGGCGGCGGGCGTGCTGGAGGCGGCGACGGCCTCGGCCTCGGGGCGCTGATCGTCAAGGGACAGGGTCAGGCCGGGCACAAGGAAACTGGTCTGGCGCAGGCGGGCACGCAGGGCCCCGGCGTCGTACTCGGTGGGCTTGGGGAAGATCTGGGGGTCGGCCCAGTAGCGCACGCGGGTGCCGGTGACGCCGCGCTTGACCTTGCCGATGACGCGCAACTCGGAGGCGTCGGTGAACTCGGTGAAGGGTGAGTCGGGGCCGCGGCCGGCGGAGTCGTCGAAGGAGCCCGGGACGCCGCGGTGGAAGCTCATGGCGTAGGTCTTGCCACCGCGGTCCACCTCGACGTCCATGCGGGAGGCCAGGGCGTTGACGACGGAGGCGCCCACGCCGTGCAGGCCCCCGGCGGCGCCGTAGGAGCCGCCGCCGAACTTCCCGCCGGCGTGGAGCTTGGTGTAGACGAGCTCGACGCCGGTCAGCCCGCTGGAGGGCTCGATGTCGACGGGAACGCCGCGCCCGTTGTCGCGCACCTCGATGGAGCCGTCGTCGTGGACGATCACCGAGATGGCGTCCCCATGCCCCTCGAGGGCCTCGTCGACGGCGTTGTCCACGATCTCCCACACGCAGTGCATGAGGCCGCGCTGGTCGGTGGAGCCGATGTACATGCCGGGGCGCTTGCGCACCGCCTCGAGCCCCTCCAGGACGGAGAGGTGGCGCGCGGAGTAGTCGCCTCGGCTGGTCTTGTTCTCGGATGCGGGCACGCCCGGAATCTAGCCGACGCCGAGGCCGCGCCGCTTCTGCCGCGCCGCTGGCGCGACCCGCCGGCCCCGTTCCGGGACGAGGCTCACAGGGGACGCGCTGACATGCGCGGAGTCACGGAAACATCACGAGATGACACCTGGTCTATGAAACCCCTGGAATTAAACGAGTTTCCCTGTGGGTTGTACGCCTCGACAGCGCCGGAGCCAGAACCGCCGCCCCGTCCGCGACTCCACATCCACCACGGCGGTCGATCACCGCCCCAACAATGAGGTTCCTTCACACCCATGCATGACTCCACCACGCCCGAGCAGGCCCCCGAGGCCACCGCGCGCACGGGCTCCGACATCGTCACCTCCCCCACGGCCCGCCGCGCCCTGGCCTCCGGGCGCATCATCGTCGGCGCCTACCTGCTGTGGGCCTTCTTCGACAAGGTCTTCGGCCTGGGCTACGTGGTCCCCCCGGAGGGGGCCTGGATCCGCGGCGGGACGCCCGCGCAGGGGTTCATCAACCACATCAAGGGCCCCTTCGCCGGCGTCTTCTCGGTCTTCGCCAACCCGGTGGGGGACGTCCTGTTCATGGCCGCGCTCCTGGGCATCGGGGCCGCCCTGGTACTGGGGATCGGACTGCGCATCGCGGCGGCGAGCGGCACGCTGCTCATGCTCATGCTCTACCTGGCCGAGTTCCCCCTCATCAACGGTGGCACGAACCCGATCATCGACGACCACTGGCTCTTCGCCGCCATCATGATCACCTCGGCCCTCACCCTCGCCGGTGACACCTGGGGCCTGGGGCGCCGCTGGGCGATGAAGGTGGGCGACGGATGGCTGCGCTGAGCGACGGCGGGCCCCGGCCCCCCGCCCCCGCCTCCGGCCCCGTGCTCGTCTACGACCCGGACTGCTCGGTGTGCACCGCCTTCGTGCGCCAGTTGGGCAAGCGCGTCCACCCCTCGACCGCGCTGCAGTTGACCCCCTCCTCGCATTGGGACGGGCCCGGGGCCGAGTGGACCGACCGCTCCGCGGTCTTCTACGACTCGAAGGAGGATGCCTTCCACGTCGAGGAGCAGGCCATCGGGCGGGCGCTCATGATCGCGGGCCCGCTGCCCAGGGTCGCCGGCAACCTCATCATCCGCCAGCCTCTCAAACCGCTGGCCAGGACCGTGTACCGGGCGATCGCCCGCAACCGGCACAGGGTCGGCTGCCAGGGCTCGTGCTCCCTGCCCCGGTAGCGGGCGAACGCCCCGGGTCGGCTGACGGCGAACGCGCTGCGCCCGGGGCGGAAACCGGCGGACACGGGCCGGGGAGGTCGCCCTCCTGTGGTGCAATCGAGCCATGACAACCGCGAGCACTTCCGTCGTCGAGCGCCCGGGCCGCGCGCCCGAGGCCGTCTCCAGCGCCGAGGGCACCGACGTCGAGACCCGTCCCCTGACCACGGCGGACCGCTGCGACGCCTGCGGCGCCCAGGCCTGGGTGCGCGTAGTCCTCGTCTCGGGAGAGCTTCTGTTCTGTGCCCACCACGGGCGCGCGCACGCGCCGGCGCTCGCTGAGCGGGCGCTGTTCATCCAGGACGAGAGCCCCCGCCTCACCGAGGGAGCCTGATCCCGAGCCCGTTCCCCCGGTGTAGCCGGCATTACGCGAGCGCGCCCGATCCGCGAAGGATCGGGCGCGCTCGCCGCCGTTACTCCGCCGTCACGCCGCCGTCACTGGACGCGCGGCCCGGCCAGCGCCGGCGGAGGTGGCGGACGGGACCGCGACCGCGCGTGACTGGCCGCCATGGCATCGCGGCCAGGGGGCGCGCGGCCCCTGGCCGCGATGGGACGCGAGCCCGCGCTCGGGCGTCAGCCAGCGTCCGTGGCCTGGACTCCCTGGCCGTGGAAGTTGGACTGGACGACGGTGCGGTCGCCCAGGGGCGCGGCGAGGGTGACCCTCACGGTCGCCATCTCGAGGATCGCCGGGCAGTGCGCGGGGGCGCCCGGCAGGCCCCCGACGGAGAGGTTGATGTCCACGGCGCCGGGCGATTCCCCGACATCTGTGTGGACGCCCAGACAGGTCGCCGAGCCGGTAGAGAAGGCGAGCTCGATCGTAGTGTCGTCAATGGCGCGCCAGGTGTCCCACACCTGGGGCTCGGGGGTGATGAGGTCGTCGCGCGAGACCCACTCACCCCCCGTGCTGGCCTGGGTGGCGGTGGGCGTCCCGGTGGTGGCGGGCTGCCCGGTGGCGGCGGGCTCCTGCGATGCTGAGGAGCCGGAGTCCTTGGAGTCCTTGGAGCCCTTCGACTGGGAGCAGGCGGCGACCAGCAGGGGAAGGCCGACGGCGCCTAGGCCGAGCACCAGCCGCCGGGCGGGCGGGCCAGGGCGGGAGGGGAATGTGTTTCTCATGCGCCCATCCTCCCCTGGACCAGCGTCCAGCGTCCAGGAGCCCGCAGGTCAGTGGCGGCGGGGCCACTGACCACGCGCGGAGCGGGTCCCGGGATCAGTCGAGGTAGTCGCGCAGGACCTGGCTGCGCGAGGGGTGGCGCAGCTTCGACATGGTCTTGGACTCGATCTGCCGGATGCGCTCGCGCGTGACCCCGTAGACCTTGCCGATCTCGTCGAGGGTCTTGGGCTGGCCATCGGTCAGGCCGAAGCGCATGGAGACCACGCCAGCCTCCCTCTCGGACAGGGTGTCGAGCACCGCGTGCAACTGCTCCTGCAGGAGGGTGAAACTCACGGCATCGGCGGGGACCACGGCCTCGGAGTCCTCGATGAGGTCACCGAACTCGCTGTCCCCGTCCTCGCCGAGCGGCGTGTGCAGGCTGATGGGCTCGCGGCCGTACTTCTGGACCTCGACGACCTTCTCCGGCGTCATGTCCAACTCGACGGCGAGCTCTTCCGGGGTGGGCTCGCGGCCCAGGTCCTGGAGCATCTGGCGCTGCACGCGGGCGAGCTTGTTAATGACCTCCACCATGTGGACCGGAATGCGGATCGTGCGGGCCTGGTCCGCCATGGCGCGGGTGATGGCCTGGCGGATCCACCACGTGGCGTAGGTGGAGAACTTGTAACCCTTGGTGTAGTCGAACTTCTCCACGGCGCGGATGAGGCCGAGGTTGCCCTCCTGGATGAGGTCCAGGAAGAGCATGCCGCGGCCGGTGTAGCGCTTGGCCAGGGAGACCACGAGGCGCAGGTTGGCCTCGAGCAGGTGGTTCTTGGCGCGCTGGCCGTCCTGGGCCACCCAGTGCAGCTCACGGCGGTACTTCGCGGGCAGGTCGTTGCCCTCGGTGGCCAGCAGGTGCTCGGCGTACAGGCCGGCCTCGATGCGCTTGGCGAGTTCCACCTCCTGCAGGGCGTTGAGGAGCGCGACCTTGCCGATCTGCTTGAGGTAGTCCTTGACCGGGTCCGCCGTGGCGCCGGCGGTGACGACCTTCTGCGCGGGCTCGTCGGCGTCGTCGGAGTCCGAGACGGTGAAGGAGCCGTCCTTGTCGCGGTCCTTGGCGCGCTTGCCGGCCTTCTTGGCGGCGGCGCGCTCGGCCTCCTCGCGGCGCATCCTCTCCAGCTCCCCGGTCAGGGCGGCGATCGAGGGCTCCATCTTGATGCCCTTGATGACCCAGCCGCGGAAGATGTAGCCGTTCTCGGCCAGGAACTCGCGGGCCACCAGGGGCGCGGAGTCGCCGATGGTGAAGCGCGGGACGGGGCCATGGCCGTACGGGGCCAGGGTGATCGGCTCCTCAAGGGTGCCGTTGCCGTCGATCTCCAGGCCCTCCACGATCGTGTGGGAGCGCACGTAGAGGGTGGCCCCGGGGGCGAGCTTGACGCCCTTGAGGGCGGCCGGCGTGTTGAAGGGGCGCTTCTTCGTGCCGTCGCCGTTCTCCCCCAGGTTCACGTCGAGGTAGTAGTCGCGCAACTCCGGGGCCGGGCCGTCGTCGTCCTCGGCATCCTCGTCGTCCTCCTCGTCCTCGGGATCATCCTCGTCGGAGTCCTCGTCCAAGTCGTCGTCGAGGTCCTCCTCCTGCTCCTCGGAGTCATCGGAGTCCGCATCGAGGTCGAAGTCGTCCTCGGGGATCTCATCGGCGTCGTCGATGTTCCGAGCACGCTTGCGCAGGGCAGTGGAGGAAGCCACGGGGCACCTTTCACGTGGGGATTCTGCTCGGCGGCCGACCAGCCCCTCGGCTCCCCTCATCTCCATTCCGGGAACCGGGCGCAGTCCACCACCATCGCAGCGGGCAACCCAGCAATTGTAGCGTTTATTCCCGCTGCGCCCGGCATCGGCCCAGCGCAGTGGTGCTCGGCGGCCCCAGGCGGGCGCCCCCGGGATCAGCCGACCGCCTGGGGCCCGCGTCGCCTCTCCCGCGACTGCCGCCGTCTTTGCCACTAACCTGGCGCCATGACGCAGATCGACCGCACGATGAGCCTCGTGCGCCAGGCAGTGGACGAGCGCCTCTCGCAGGCGATCGCCGAGCGGAGGGACGAGTGGTCCGATGCCGGGCCCGCCGCGGCCGAGCTCCTCGACGCCGCCGCCGATCTGCTGCGGGGCGGCAAGCGGATGCGGGCCGTGCTGGCCGCCATCGCCCTGTCCGCGACCACTGATGGCGCGCGCCGAGAGGATGTCCTGTCCGGGCGGGCCTGCGCCGGCCTGGGCGCCGCCCTGGAGCTCTACCAGGCCAGCGCCCTCATCCACGATGACGTCATCGACGCGGCGCTGACCCGCCGGGGCCTGCCCGCGGCCCACCGCCGCTTCGCCACCGCCCACCGGGGCTCCCACTGGCTCGGCGACGCGGAGGCGCATGGTCGTAGCGCGGCGATCCTCCTGGGGGACCTGCTCCTGTCCGCCGCGGGCGCCGAGCTCGGGGCGGCCCTCGCCCAGTGCCCGCGGGGGACCCGGGCGGCGGCGCGGGCCGCCTTCGACGCCATGACGGAGGAGGTGGCGCTCGGCCAGTACCTGGACGTGCGGGCGGAGTCCCTGCCCCTGCCCGATGAGGGCGCGGATCACGCCGCCGCCGGGCGGGCGATGGAGGAGGCCGCCCTGGCCGTGGTCCTGCGCAAGTCGGCCCGCTACTCCGTCATGCGCCCCCTGCTCATCGGCGCGCTCCTGGGGGGGCTGCCGCCCGGGGGTGAGGGGGCCCGCCGCCTCGCGGAACTGGGCGAGGCCGCCGGGGTCGCCTTCCAGCTGCGCGACGACGAGCTCGGGGTCTTCGGCGACCCCGCCTATACGGGCAAGCCCGCCGGGGACGACCTGCGCGAGGGCAAGCGGACGGTGCTGCTGGCGCTGGCCTGGCAGCGCTGCGACGCCGGGGGCAGGGCGGTCCTGCGCCGCGTCCTGGCCAACGCCCGGGCGGATGCTGGGGAGATCGCCGCGGCCGCAGCGATCATCGAGGAGTGCGGGGCCCGGGCCGCGCACGAGGAGAGGATCGAGGCGCACGCCGAGCGGGCGCGCCGGGCGCTCGAGGCGCTCATCACCGCGGAAGCGGGGCTCTCCAGGAGCGCCGCCGCCGACCTGGCCTCCGTCATCTCCCTGCTGACCGACCGCAGCGCCTGACCCACGCGGGCCGCCCCGGCGCTGCGGTCCGGCGCGGGCTCCCGGGCCCCATACAATGCCGTCGTGTCCCACGACCCCCTGACTGGCCGGATCGTCGACTCTCGCTACGAGGTCGGCCAGCGAGTGGCGCGCGGCGGCATGGCCACGGTCTACAAGGCTCATGACCGCCGTCTTGAGCGTGATGTCGCCCTCAAGCTCATGCACGCCCACCTGGCGGACTCCCCCGACTTCGTCGCCCGCTTCCGCAGGGAGGCCAGGGCCGCGGCGCGGCTATCCAATCCCGGCGTCGTCGCGGTCTACGACCAGGGCGCGATCGACGGCATCGCCTACATCATCATGGAGTACGTGCCCGGGCCCACCCTGCGGGACCGCATCGCCTCGGGCCCCCTGACGGTCGCCGAGGCCCTGGAGATGACCAGCCACGTGCTCCGGCCGCTGGGCGCCGCGCACCGCGCCGGCCTCATGCACCGGGACATCAAGCCGGAGAACGTCCTGCTGCCGGCGGACGGCTCCGTGCCGAAGGTCGCCGACTTCGGTCTGGCCCGGGCGGTCACGGAGGCCACCCAGACCTCCACGGGCAACATTCTGGGGACGGTGGCCTACCTCGCCCCCGAGCTCATCACCTCCGGGGCCTCCACGCCGCGCGCCGACGTCTACTCGGTGGGGGTCATGCTCTTCGAGCTGCTCACCGGCGAGCAGCCGTTCAGCGCCGACACCCCGATCCAGATCGCCTTCCGCAACGTTCACGAGGACATCCCCGCGCCCTCGACGCGCGCCGATGGGATACCGGCCGCCGTTGACGGGCTCGTGGCCTCGATGACCGCACGGGACCCGCAGGAGCGGCTCGCCAACGCCGACGACGCGCTGCGCGCGGTGAGGGAGGCGGCCGCTGAGGCCGTGGATGAGGCCGGGGCCGACGGCGCGCCGGCCACCGGCGCCGCCGCGGCGATCGGCGCCATGCTGAGCGCCGCCATGGGCGCGGCCGGTGAGGAGGGCGCCAGCCGGGCCGCCTCCCCGCCCGGGGCGAGCAGCGGCGCGGAGACGACCAGCGCGGATGTGGCGGGCAGTGCCGGCAGCGCGGGCAGCGCTGACGGTGCCGCCGACTCGGCGGGCGCGCCCGGCGCGGCGAGCCCGGCCGACGCTCCCAGCCCCGCCAGCGCGGGAGTCTCCACCAGCGCGGCCACGCCCGCCGAGGCCTCGCTGACGGCCCGCCTGCCCCGGAGCCCCCTCGATCCGGGCGCCATCACTCCCAGCGCCGGTATGCGCACGGTTTCCCTGCCGATCGGCTCGATCTCCAGCACGAGCGGCGATGATGCCGACGGCGAGAAGGATCCCGACGCGCGCGCGGCCGGGCTCCTCGGTCGCCGCCTCCTCATCGCGGGTGGCGCGCTCGCCGTCCTTGGCGCGGTGGGCGGCGCGGGCGCCTGGTACTTCGCCGCCGGCCCGGGGCGCCGGGTCAGCGTCCCCAGGATCGAGGGCATGACCACGGAGGAGGCCAGTGCCGCCGTTTCCGGGGCGGGACTGGTGTGGGCCGAGCCGACCAAGGTCTACTCCGACTCCGTCCCGGCCGGCACGATCATCTCGGCCACGCCGGCGGGCGGCACCTCGGTGACCGTCGGGGCGCGCATCCAGACCGTCGTCTCGCTCGGCGTTGAGCGGAAGACCGTGCCGGACGTCGTGGGCAGGACCGAGCACGACGCCCAGACCGCCATCATCGACGCGGGCCTGACAGTGGGCCAGACCTCGAAGGAGCACTCCTCCTCCGTGGCCCCCGGCATGGTGATCTCCACCGATCCGGGGGCGGGCCAGTCCCTGGACAAGGGCTCGACCGTCAACATCACGGTCTCCAAGGGGCGCCCCTCGGCCACGGTGCCCGACGTCGTCGGCAAGACCGAGGAGGAGGCACGCAAGGCCATCAAGGCCGCTGGCCTGGAGATGGGCATCCCTACCAGGGCCAATGACAAATCGGTCAAGGAGGGCCGCGTCATCTCGCAGTCGCCGAGGAAGGGCGCCAGCGGCGTCCACAAGGGCGACACCGTCGCGCTCGTGATCTCGCAGGGCCCGAAGATGGTCACCGTCCCCGATGTGACGGGGAAGTCCGAGAGCGAGGCGAGGAAGACCCTCAAGGACGCCGGCTTCGAGACGCAGGTGGACAAGGCCTGGACGGGCCACGTCTTCGGCGAGGTCGACTACACCAAGCCCGCCAAAGGCGAGCAGGCCGCCGAGGGCTCTACGGTGATCGTGCACATCAAGTGACGCCGCCCCGGTGATCGACCGACGCGGCCAGACGCGTCGGCGAGTCCCGCGACCGGACGGGCGCCGGGAGGCCCAGACGGCTCACTCAGCGGCTGCGCGCGCCCGGCGCGCCAGGAGGGCGATGATCCCCGTGCCGTTGCCGCGCAGTTCGCGCAGTCGGTCGCGCCAGGGCTCCGGCCAGCCGAGGGCCTGCCCCTGGGCGGTGACGATGGCCAGGGCGAGAGCGGCGCCGGCGGCGTCCTGGCGGCGCAGGAGGGCATCGGCGGTGCTGATGGGGATGCCGGACTCGGGCAGGAGGCGCAGTCGGCGGGCGCGCTTCAGCGCCGCGGCGGCGGCTTTGACGAGCTCCCCGGCGAGGCTCGCGTCGCCGGTGGCCCCGGCCAGGCGCTCCAGGGAGGCCAGGCACGCGACCTCGTCCTCCCAGTCGGTGGCGGCCAGGCGACTGGCCCAGGGAGCGCCGAGCGGGCGGGAGTCGCGCTCAATGTCCTCAAGCAGGGCGCTCATGGCCTCCAAATGCTCGCGGTGCCAGCGGAGGGAAGCGCCATCGTCAGGGATCATGGCGGCGGCGAGGCTCTCCATGCGGCGCGGGTGAGGCGGATCCGCCCCGGGCTGGGCGTTGGGCGCGGCGCCGCGCGCGAGCCGGCGCAGGACCGCCAGGTGCTCACTCCAGTCGGCCGACAGCGCGCTATGCCCGGCGATCGCGATGATCGCGGCGGCGGACTCGGCGGGGGCGCCGTCGCGAACGATGCTCTCCAGGAACCTGGGCAGGTCTGGCAGGACGTCGCCCCACTCCCCCAGGGCCGCGATGAGCTCGGGCTCGCGGGCAGCGGCGAGCAGGAGGCGGGCGTAGCGCGGACGATGGCGGTCGGCGACATGCCGGGGCGATGTTGCCGACAGAGCGAGAGCGGCGTCGCGGCCCTCGGTGGCCACGTGGGCCAGGATCGTCCAGGCCTCGGGGGCGTCGAGCCAGGCGATCATGGCGCGGGCGGCGGCCAGGCGCACATCGGGGCGGGTGTCGCGCGCCATGGCGGCACCGGTGAGGGTGGGCAGGTCCGCGGGGCGGTGGAGGCGGGCAAGGACGCGCAGGGCCTCCTTGCGAGCGCTCATGCGGATGGGGCCGGACAGCGCGCTGGTGAGGATCTTGGAGGCCATGGCCGGGTCGAGGCGCGCCGCGCAGGCCATGGCGCCGTCGAAGGCGGTGCGGGCCCAGTCCTCCCCGGCGTGGTGGACGATCTCGCGCAGGGCGGCCTCGGGGTCGGACAGGTGGGCGAGGGCCCCCAGGGCGGAGGCGCGGGTCTCGGGGGCGCCGTCGTCGAGCCAGGGCCTCAGGTCCTCAACGGTGGTAGCCGGGATGCGCGCCAGGGCGATCAGGGCGCAGTGGCGCTCAGGGCGGGTGGTGGTGCGCGCGTCGATGCGACGGCGCAGGGCAGAGGCGTAGGAGGCGAGGTGCTCGGGGTCCCAGCCGCGGGCGCCCTTGGGAAGGAGCGCCAGGTAGGTGTGCTCGCGGTGCCAGAAGCGGCCCCGCAGCGGGCGGTCGAGGAAGAGGATCTCGACGAGGTCCTGCCGCATGGTGGCGATGGCATCGGTGACGGGGCGCAGGGCGGCGAAGGACTCATCGCGGCGCACGAGCTCGGCCACGCGCTCACCGCGGGTGGCGGGGTCGGCCAGCCATGCGACGGCGGCCCCCAGGCGGTCCGCGGCGACGGGTGAGTCGAGCGCCTGCACGAGGAGGGAGTCGAGCAGACGATCGCCGTTCGCCCGGCGGCCGAGGGCGGAGTGGAGGTCGAGGAGGAGGCCGCACTCCCCCGCGAGGGACTCCTCGCGAAGCCGCTTGGCGAGGGCCTCGACGGCGGCGGCGGCCAGGGCGCGCCCGGGGGTGATCGGCGGGTGCCACAGGCGCGGCTCGTCGCCGACGGCGGCCTCGAGGAGTCGCGCGGGGGCAGTGGGTGAGCCCCCAGTGGCGATCGCGTGGTCGATCAAGGCCCAGGCGAGGCCCTGCAGGGTCCACTGAGTGGCGGTGGAGGCGTCCTGGGCGCGCACGGCCGCGCGGGTGAAGCCCTCCAGGGGTGTCAGGGGGCAGTTGGCCAGGACGGACAGCGGGATGGAAGCCAGGGCCCTGGCGACGACGAGGCGAACGGGGTCCTGCTCGTGGTCGAGGGCGCCGAGTCGCAGGAGGACGTCGGTGAGCGCGTCGGCGTCGCGGCCGCGCCCGGCGGAGGCGATGAGGGCGGCCCAGGCCTGGGCGCGCTCCTCCGCGCCCAGGGCGTGGATGCGAGGCGCCGCCTGGAGCATGGCCTGGTCGGGTGGCAGGAATCCGGCGAGCGAGAGCTGGGCGAGGGCGCTGGCGGCGTCGGGCAGGGCCGCCATGCGCTGGGCCTCGCGCTGGCGCCGGGCTCGGGGCAGAACCTCCAAGAGGGCGTCGGAGTAGTGGCGGTGGGTGGTGTCGATGCCGTCGAGGGCGCCGTCGAGGACCTCCTCGCGATCCCGGGGAGGCAGGGCCGCGAGGATGGCGGCGAGGCGGCCGTCGTCGTCACGGCCGGCGCGGGCCAGGGCGATGCGCTCGGGGACGGTGAGCAGGTGGAGGGCGCGGTGGAGGCTCTTGACCAGGCGGGCGCTGGCGGTGGTGAGGTGGCGCTGGCCGACGTCGTGGGGGGCGCGGGCCAGCAGGGCGCCGACGGCGGAGGGATTGTGACGCAGGAGGCGCCCGAGGTGGGGGTCGAGGCCGTCGGGGATGACGCGGGTGGGCCCGGCGGTCAGGAGCAGGGCGATGACCCCGCCGGGCAGGCTGGCGGCGAGCGGGGCGTAGGCCGTGCAGGCCCAGGCCCAGGCGCGGTCGCGCTGGACGGGGGCGGCGTCCTCCAGGCGGCGGGCGAGCTCATCGAGGACGACCCCGGGGTGCCGCCGGGCCAGGGCAGCGAGGCTGGGCAGGAGGTCGCCGAGGTCGGCGATGAGGGAGCGGGCGGTGGGCTCGTCGGCGGAGGCGAGGAGGCGGGCGCGGTCGGCGTCGGCCAGGGGAAGGCTGAGAAGGATCGCGGCCATGTCGGTGCGCCGCGTGGCGCGGATGCGGTGCTCCAGGGCTCGGCGCTGGTTCAGGGGCAGGGAGAGGTAGCGGGTGGCGAGATCATCGGTGCCGGGGACGGCGCTGCGGCTGAGGGCGCGCACGCGCTTGACGTCGCCGATCGCCCTGGCGGCGGCCAGGACGAGGCCGGCGTGGTAGTCGGAGCGGGCGGCGAGGCCGTCGAGGAGGGGGCCGAGGGCGGGATCGGCGGCATGGTCGCGGGCGAAGCGCACGAGGGCGCGCACGCGATCGGCATGCGGGAAAGAAGGCAACTGCCGAGCCAGGGATTCGGCGTCGGGAAGGGTCATGGGCCGAGACTACCGGGCGGCCTGCCGCTTCTTAGCGCCGGCGGCGAAGCCTTATCCCCTTCGAGACCTTCCCGGACGCCGGGACCCGGCTCAGCCGTGGTGGGCTTGGAGCATCTCGGCGACCTCGAAGGCCATCTCGAGGGACTGCTGATGGTTGAGCCGGGGGTCGACGAGGGTCTCATAGCGCTCGGCCAGGCCGGCCTCGTCGATGCGCTCGCCGCCGCCGAGGACCTCGGTGACATCCCCGCCGGTGAGTTCGACGTGGATGCCGCCGGGCACGGTTCCCAGGGCCCTGTGGACCTCGAAGAAGCCGCGGACCTCGTCCATGATCGCCTCGAAGCGGCGGGTCTTGTACCCGTTGTCGGAGGTGATGGTGTTGCCGTGCATGGGGTCGGTGATCCAGGTGACGGGGCGCCCGTCGGCGCGGACCGCCTCGATCAGGGGCGGCAGCGCGTCGCGGACGCGTCCCGATCCCATGCGGGTGATGACGCTCAGACGGCCGGGCTCGCCATCGGGGTTGAGTCGGTCGACGAGGGCCAACAGTTCTCCCGGCTCGGCGGTGGGGCCGACCTTGACACCGACGGGGTTGCGCACGCCCGCCAGGAGGGCGACGTGGGCGTCGTCGGCGCCGCGGGTGCGCTCACCGACCCACAGCAGGTGGGCGCTGGTGCCGTAGAGGTCACCGGTGCGCGAGTCGCGCCGGGTCATGGCGTCCTCGTACTCCAGCAGGAGGGCCTCGTGGGCGGCGTAGAACTCAACCTGCTTGAGGGCGTCGAAATCGACCCCGGCGGCCTCCATGAAGCGCATGGCCCGGTCGATCTCCTCGGCGAAGGCCTCGAAGCGCTTGTAGGCGGGGTTATGGGTGAAGCCGCGGTTCCAGGAGTGGACCTCACGCAGATCGGCGTAGCCGCCCATCGTGAAGGCGCGGATGAGGTTCAGGGTGGTGCCGCTGCGCAGGTAGGCGTCGAGCATGCGGGCCGGGTCTGGTGTGCGGGCCTCAGGGGTGAAGTCGTGACCGTTGACCGAGTCGCCGCGGTAGGACGGCAGGGTCAGGCCATCACGGGTCTCGGTGTCGGCGCTGCGGGGCTTGGCATACTGGCCCGCCATGCGCCCGATCTTGACGATCGGCGTGGAGGCGCCGTAGGTGAGCACCGCCGCCATCTGCAGGATGGTCTGGACCTTGAGACGGATGTCCGTGGCGGTGTTGCCGTCGAAGGACTCCGCGCAATCCCCGCCCATGAGGACGAAGGCCCGACCCAGCGCGGCCTGGGCCATGCGGGAGCACAGGGAGTCGACCTCGCCGGCGAACACGAGCGGCGGGCGCGAGCGCAGGTCCTCCCCAACAGCCGCCAGAGCCCCGGGATCCGGATAGGCGGGCTGCTGCGCGGCGGGACGATCCCGCCAGGTGCCAGGGCTGGCGGTGGCCTCGAGCTTGTTCATCACGCCGATCAGCATAGGTCAGGGCGGGACGGGCCCCCCTCCCCCACCGCATGCCGGGATCAGGGCCAGCCCGGGCTGGACAACCGCCGCCGCCCCTCCGTTCGAGCACCACGGCAACGTCAGCCGATCGCCGACGGCCCGCTGAGACCCAGAGTTGCACGCTCGGAGGACGCCTCAGGATTCAGAACGTTGGAATCACGCGAAGCGATCTCGGGCCGCGGGGTCTCCCGTGTGCATTCGAAGCCCGAATGCACACGGGAGACTCCGGGCGCGTTCAGCGCTCACGCCATTCCAACGAGAAGTCGGAGCGCTCCCGTTGCGAGCGTGCGATTCCCACTCCCCTCGCCTGAGATGGCACGCCCATAGGCTCTAAGGACGCGCCTGGGGGCGGGCGGCGCCCCGCGCCGGGCGCCGCCCGCCCCCAGTGGCGGTTCTGGCCGGGTCGACCGGGTCTGCCGGGTCGGCCTGGCCGGGATATCCCCGCCTCAGTGCTCCGAGGCCGTGCCGGCCGGGACGACGGCCTGGCCGAGCTCGCTCATGAGCTCGGTGAACCAGGGCTGGGTGATGTCGAAGGGCTTTCCGCCGGCGATGCGCGGGAACGGGATGGCGCCCAGGGCGTCACCGTTCTCCTCGTCCTGGCCGATGACGCCCGACTCCCCGCGCAGGGCGCAGTCGACCGCGAGGTCGCACATCTGCTTGATGAGGGCGAGGTCCTCTGCGTTGGCGGCGGCGGCGCGCGAGTAGTAGCCGGACTTCTGGACCATGACCTTCTCAGCGCCGATCCGCTCGGCGAACCGCTTGGCGAACCACTGGCCGGGGTTGATGGTGTCGAGCTTGACGTGGCCGAAGGGGTCGCGCTGGACCTCCTCGCCCTTGGCCTCCATCTCCGCGATGATCTCGGGCACGCCGGCGCCCTCGGACAGGAAGACGTTGACGTTGCCCTGCTTGTCCATGATCGCCTTGAGACGCTCGGCCTCAGCGGCGATGTCGAGCTTGACCTCGGGCAGGAAGACGGCGTGCACGTCCCAGCGCTCCTTGGTCAGGCCCAGCGAGGGGGCCCACTGCTTAGTGTCGAGCAGCTCGTGGTAGCGGCGGGCGGTCTCCGCGGTGAGGTAGCCGCAGTTGCGACCCATGCACTCGTGGATGATGAGCATGCGCGGGTTGGAGCGGTGCTCGCCGATGACGTTGAAGGCGAATCCGGCGCCCTCCTCAGCGGCGGTCCAGGCGCCGAGGGACTGGCGGACCGGCACGACATCGTTGTCGATGGTCTTGGGCAGGCCGACGACGGTGAGCTCGTAGCCGTTGTCGTGGAGGTAGGCGGCCAGGTCCGCGGCGGTGGTGTTGGTGTCGTCACCGCCGATGGTGTGCAGGACGTCGACGCCGTCCTTGCGCAGCTGCTCGGCCGCGAACTCCAGGGGGTTCACGCCCTCGGCCACCAGGCCGCGCTCGACGAGATTCTTGGCGTTGGTGAGCTTGACGCGGGAGTTGCCGATCGGGGAGCCGCCGAACTCGCGCAGGAGGCCGGCGTTCTTGCGGCCCTCGGCGTCGACGACGATGTAGTTGCCGGTGAGCAGGCCGTGGTAGCCGTACTGGTAGGCGATGATCTCGACGTCGGGAGCGACCTCGGTGTAGCGCTCGATGAGGTCGCCGACGGCGGCGGACAGGCAGGGGGCGAAGCCGCCCGCGGTGAGCAGGGCGACGCGACGGATCGTCATCGTGGGCCTTTCGGTGAAGGTTGAGAAGTGACAGCCTCAATCCTAGCCGTGCGTGCCCGGAGGGCGCTGGCGCCGCTGGCCGCCGCCTCCCCGGTCTCAGTCTCCCCCAGAGCGAAACCGTCGGCTCTAGCCGCAGCAAACCGAATAGAGTTCGGTTATGGCATCCTCCACTGCCATAGTCGCCATTTATGAAAGTAGGTCCCATGCGCGTCCGTCGCCCTCAGATCGCGATCTTCCCCCCTGCCCCGCCCTCGCTGAGCCGACGCACGGCGCTGACGGGGGTGGCGGCCCTTCCAGTGGCCGCGCTCCTCGCCGCCTGCTCGTCCGGTCAAGCGCCGTCATCGGCCCGCGGCGCGGCGGCCACCGGCGCCAGCGAGCCCGCCGCAGTCGATGAGACCAGGGCCCTCGCCGTCCTGGCGGCCTGGGGGGCGTCCCTGGTGCCGGCCGCCTGAGACTGATCGGCCTTCGCCGTGAGCGGTCTCAGGACTCCGGGGTGGACTCCTCATCCACCTCATCGCCATCATCGGCCTCATCGGCGGGAGGCTCGGGGACGCTCACCTCAGGGGCGGGGCGGCCGCCGGGGGCCGCCACGGGGGCGGCGGCGGGGCGGGAGCCGGCCTGCTGCGCCAGCAGGCGGTCTGTGGCCTCCAGGGCCGTGATCCTCTCGGCGTCCATCAGCTTCTTTACGTCCGCCGCGTAGACGTCCACGTACTCCTGCCCTGACAGGGACATGAGCGCGTACATGACCTCGTCGGTGATGGAGCGCAGCACGAAGCGGTCGTTCTCCAAGCCCCGGTAGCGGGAGAAGTCCAGCGGCTCACCCACCACGATGCCCACGCGGTGGCGCGTCGATGGGATGACCTGGCCGATCGGTTGGGCGATGTTCGAGCCGATCATCGCCACCGGGATGATCGGCGCGCCCGTGGCCAGGGCGATGCGCGCCACGCCCGTCTTGCCCCGGTACATGCGGCCATCGGGGCTGCGCGTGCCCTCCGGGTAGATGCCGAACAGCTCACCCGCCCGCAACCGGTCGATCCCCGCCTGGAGGGCCGCCTGCGAGGCCTTGCCGCCCGAGCGGTCCACCGGGATCGTGCCCACGGCGGTCATGAAGCGCTTGACCGCCCAGCCCTTGACGCCCTTGCCGGTGAAGTAGTCGGACTTGCCGATGAACGCCACCTCGCGGTCAATGAGCAGCGGCAGGAAGAACGAGTCGATAACCGCCAGGTGGTTCGAAGCGAGGATCGCCGCGCCCTCGGTGGGAATGCGCTCCTCGCCCCGGATCCAGGGCTGGTAGAGCATCTCCAGGGCGGGGCCGGCGGCGGCCTTCATGCCTCGGTATCCCACGGGGGGCCTCCTGCGCTATTGACTCCTACTGGTGGCGCTCGCATCCGCCCCACGGGCCCGGCGGGGCGCCCTTGGAGCGATCGCATCACGAAGTCTAGCCTCGCACCGTGCCCCCACCCACACGTTCGACCGACGGCGCCCACGATCCTCGCCCCGCCGCCGCGGCCTGCCGCCCATGGGGAGCCACCGGGACTCAGGGCTCCTTCGAGGACATGGGCACGCCCCTGCGCGAGGCGACCTTCGTCGTCGTCGACCTGGAGACCACCGGCGCGGGCCCAGGGGCCCACGCCATCACCGAGATCGGGGCCGTCCGCGTGCGCGGCGGCATCGTCGACGACGAGTTCTCCACCCTGGCGAACCCCGGCGCGCCCATCCCCGCCCAGATCACGCTGCTCACCGGGATCACCAACGCCATGGTCGCCACCGCGCCGCCCCTTGTGGAGGCGCTCGCCGCCTTCCTGACCTGGTCCCGCAGATCCTCCCCGGCCGACGGCGCGGCCGCCGGCCCGATCCTCGTGGCACACAACGCCCGATTCGACGTCGGCCACCTGCGGGGGGCCGCCCGCGCTCTGGGCCTGCCCTGGGACGAGCCCCGCGTCGTCGACACCCTCGCCCTGGCGCGCCGGGCCTGGTCGCGGGCCGACGTCCCCAACCACAGGCTCGGCACCCTCGCCTCCTTCGTCGGCTCCCCCACCCGTCCCACGCACCGCGCCCTCGACGACGCCCGCGCCACCGTTGACGTCCTCCACGCCACCCTCGAGGCCCTCGCGCCGCTGGGCATCACCCACGTGGAGGACCTGTCCACCGCCGCGGACCCCGTTCCCGCCAAGCGCCGCGCCAAGGCCCACCTGGCCGACCCGCTCCCCCACGCGCCCGGCGTCTACCAGTTCCGCTCCCCCGCCGGGCAGGCGCTCTACATTGGCAGCGCCTCCGACCTGCGCCGGCGCGTGCGCTCCTACTTCACCGCCGCGGAGAAGCGCGGTCGCATCGCGCGCATGCTCGACACCGCCGTGAGCGTGCGCCACATCGAGACCCCCACCGAGATCGAGGCCCGCGTTCGCGAGCTGCGCCTCATCGCCGAGCTCGACCCGCCCCTCAACCGCCGCTCCCGCGCGCCCCAGCGCCAGCCCTGGCTGCGCGTGGCCCGGGGGCGCGGCGGCCTCGGCCCACGCCTGGCGCTGACCACGGCGCTCCCCACCGACGATGCCCCCGAGGCCGTGGGCCCCTTCCCGTCCCGCGCCAGCGGATTGGAGGCGCAGCGGGCCGCCGAGTCGGTCCTGCGGTTGAGCGCCTGGGACGGCACAGACCTGCACCAGGCCTCGGTCCATGACTTCCCCGCCGACGCCAGAACCGCGCGCCAGGCCCTGGCCGGACGCATCGACCTCGTGGCCGCGCCCATCCTTGAGCGCGTGGCCGCCCTGGCCGAGCGCGAGCGCTACGAGGAGGCGGGCACGTGGACCTCCCGCCTGCGCTCACTCCTGCTGGGCGCGCGCCGCGCGGAGACCGCCAGGCCCCTGCTCGCCTGCCCGCACCTCATCGCGGCCAGGCGCCGCGAGGCGGGGGGCTGGGAACTCGTGGCCGTGCGCTGGGGGAAGTTGGCAGGCTCGCTCGTCAGCCCGCCCGGCGCAGACCCGCGCCCCTACGTCGACGCCCTGCGCGCCACGGCCCAGGTCGTCGACCGCCCCGAGCGTGTGGGACAGGCGGCCAGCGTGGAGGAGACGCTGCTGCTGGCCTCCTGGGTCCTCGACGACGGCGCCCGCCTCGTCGAGGTCGACGGCGATCCCTCGGTCCTGGCCTGGCCCATCGGCGCCGCGGCCCGCCACCAACGGGTCATCGACGCGGGTTGAGCCGAGAGGTATCGCCAGGGGCGGGTTCGGCCCCGCAGCGCCCTCATCAGGCCCGACGGGAGCGCCCCAGGGCGCCTCAGCGCCCGGTGGCGCGGAGGATCGACCGGGCCTGAGCCCGTCCCGGTGCAGCCCGCCCTCAGTCCTGCGGTCAGCCCGCGGCGACGACGCTGCCCCGGCGGGCGCGGAGCGCCGCGACGATGCCCTCCTGGAGGGCCAGGGGCTCCAGGGGCCGGGGAACGACGGCCTCGACCTTGGACCAGGCGGCCAGCCAGTCATCCTGGGGGCGGGCGGTCAGGAGCAGCACCGGGGGTCGGCGGTCCATCTCGGTGAAGAGCTCGTGGGCCAGGCCCATGCCGCCGTACTTCTTGACTTCGGCATCGAGCACGAGCGCGTCGAAGGGCTTCTGGCCGGCCTCGGCGCGGTCCTTCATCGCCAGGCGCACGCCCTCGGCGGTGGCCGCCTCGAACCAGGTCACAAACGGCATTCCCTTCGCGGGACGCCGTCCGATGCCCTCGATGACCTCGCGGCGGACATTGGCATCGTCGGAGAAGATGAGAAGTTCGAGGCGATCGGCGGCGCCAGGGGAGTCATTGGTGGTCATGAGGTCCTCCAAAGGACGGTCTGGGCGGCAAGGCGTTCAGCGGTCAGTGTAATCACAGGCGGGCAGGGCGCGCTCGGCTACCCGCTCCTGACTCGGCGACCTACGATGGGAGCACTTCCAGGACCTCAGTCCCAGCGCCTCGTCGCCGGACTGGATTCGCCCACCGACTTGAAAGGCACGCCGCATGGCCGTCTACACCCTTCCCGAACTCCCCTACGACTACGCCGCCCTCGAGCCCCACATCTCCGGGCGCATCATGGAGCTCCACCACGACAAGCACCACGCCGCCTATGTCGCGGGCGCGAACGCCGCGCTCGACGCCCTGGCCGCCGCCCGGGAGGCGAACGACTTCGCCGCCATCAACCTGTGGGAGAAGAACCTCGCCTTCAACCTGGCCGGCCACACCAACCACACGATCTTCTGGAAGAACCTCGCCCCGAACGCCGGCGGCGAGCCCGAGGGCGAGTTGGCCGAGGCCATCAAGGACTCCTTCGGCTCCTTCAAGCAGTTCCAGGCCCAGTTCGCGGCCGCCGCCCTGGGCATCCAGGGATCGGGCTGGGCGATGCTCGCCTTCGACGTGCTGTCCGGCAAGCTGGTCATCTTCCAGCTCTTCGACCACCAGTCGAACCTCCCCGCGGGCACCCTCCCCCTCTTCCTCGTGGACATGTGGGAGCACGCCTTCTACCTCGACTACCTCAACGTCAAGGCGGACTACGTCAAGGCGATCTGGAACATCGCCAACTGGCAGAACGTCTCCGAGAGCCTGGCCCTGGCCACCTCCAAGCGCTCTGAGATCATCAACGCCTCCTGACTCCTGAGCCCCGAGCGGGTCTCGCCTCCGGCCCCGGCCGCAGGATGAGAGGGCCCCGCGACCGATCATTCGGTCGCGGGGCCCTCTCATCGTCACCTGAGGAGCGCGCGGGATGAGCGGCAGGATGCCACTGCCTCCCCTCGCGCCCCTGAGGGGCGGTCACACGGGTCAGAGGGCCTTGCCCAGGTCCATCACGTAGGCGAGCGACGGTGCCGAACCGCCCCGGGCGGGCGGGGTCAGCACGATGACGCGCGACCCGGCGGGCACCCCCTCCAGGCCCTTGATCTGGGCCGTGTTCACGGTCTGGAGGCCGCCGTCCTTCCAGGTGGAGCCGGTCCGGGAGCCGTCCCATGTGGAGTAGGCGACGTTCGCCGCGACGGTGGAGTTGGCGGTCAGGGGCTGACCCGTGCCGCGGGCCAGCACGATGACCTCGGGCTCGGTGGGCTCCGTGGCTCCGGAGGCCACGCTGATCGTCGACTCGGTGCCGGGTGCCCCGGTCACCGTGATCCCGCGAGCGGCCGCCTTGTCCTCGCCCTCCGGGGTGGCCGTCGAGACGGCGGAGTCGACGTCCTGGGGGGAGGTCTTCGAGACGATCTCGACGACGAACACCAGCGGGCCCTCGGGCTTCCCGGAGCCGGGCTTGGCGATGCCCTGGCCGTAGCCGAGCTCCGGCGGGATCGACATGAGCACGCGCTCGCCGACCCTGTGGCCGGCCAACCCGCAGGTCCACCCCGGGACTACCTGCTGGAGGCTGAAGGGCGTCGGGGCCCCGCGCTTATAGGAGGAGTCGAACGCGGTGTTGCCGCCCCACTCCCAACCGACATAGGAGGCGGTGACGACGTCGGTGCTCGCGACCGCGTCTCCCGTCCCCTCGTTGAGGGTCTTGACGGTCAGGTTCGCCGGCGCGGCCTGGCCGCTCCAGGTGAGGGTCGGCTGGGCGCCAGGATCACCGCTGACGGCCGGCAGCGCGGGGGAATCGGAGTCGATGGTCAGCGTGGAGCAGTCGACGCCGGTCAACGGCTTCACGGGCGAGGCGGTCGCTGCCGGGGTGGCGGGAGTCGCGTCGGAGGCCCGCTCTGAGACGTCACCGCAGGCGCCCAACGCCAGGGCCGCGCTCAGAACGAGCGCGCCGAGGGCCGGGCCGCGGCGCTTAGCGCGGCCGACGGTGGGAAGGGGGAGGAAGGAAGGCACTACTTGCCTCTCGTGTCGGTGAGCGGTCCTCCAGCCGCTCATGGCGGCGGAGGGACCCGCTCAGTGGGAATCAGTGGAAGGACTCGCCGCAGGCGCAGGTGCCGGCCGCGTTCGGGTTCTCGATGGTGAAGCCCTGCTTCTCGATCGTGTCCGCGAAGTCGATGGTCGCGCCGGACAGGTAGGGCACGCTCATGCGGTCCACGACCACCTCGACGCTCTCCATGGCGCCGCCACCGGTCGGGAAGGCGCGCACGGCGTCGCCGTCGAGAACGCGCTCGTCGAAGTAGAGCTGGTAGACGAGGCCGGAGCAGCCGCCGGGCTGCACGGCCACGCGCAGGCGCAGGTCATCCCGGCCCTCCTGCTCCAGGAGGGAGGCGACCTTGGCGGCGGCGGCCTCGGTGAGGAGGACCTCGTGCTCGGGCGCCTCGGCGGTCCCGTTGCTCACGGTCTCAAGAGTCTGAGTCATGACTGTCTCCGTACTTTTCGTGAATCGTCCACGTCGATCGACGTGGTCATTCACAACTACCCTACGTCCGCGCCCCTCGGATCACCGAGTGACGGCACTCACCGTCGCCCACCGGGTCGCAGGCCGGCCGCGCCCAGCACCCAGTCAGGGTCGGCCAGAGGGGACCGGGCCCCAGTCGGGCTCAGGCCGGGCCCCGATCACGCCATGGCCACGAGCTCGAGGTAGTCGTCCCCCCACAGGTCCTCATCGCCGTCGGGCAGCAGCAGCACCCGGTCGGGATTGAGGGCGGTCACCGCGCCCTCGTCGTGGGTGACGAGCACGACGGCGCCGGTGAAGGTGGACAGCGCCCGCAGGATCTCCTCGCGGCTGGCCGGGTCGAGGTTGTTCGTGGGCTCATCGAGCAGCAGGACGTTGGCGCTGGAGACCACGAGGATCGCCAGGGCTAGGCGCGTCTTCTCCCCGCCGGACAGGACCCGGGCGGGCTTGTCGGCGTCCGCCCCCGAGAACAGGAAGGAGCCGAGCACGCCGCGCACCTGAGTGTCGTCCATCTCCGGGGCAGCTGAGCGCAGGTTCTCCACCACGGTGCGATCGTTGTCGATGGTCTCGTGCTCCTGGGCGTAGTAGCCGATCTTGAGCCCGTGCCCGGGCAGAACCTCGCCGGAGTCCGGGGTCTCGACGCCGGCCAGGAGGCGCAGGAGCGTCGTCTTGCCGGCGCCGTTGAGGCCGAGGACCACCACGCGAGAGCCCCGGTCGATCGCCAGGTCCACCCCGGCGAAGACCTCCAGGGAGCCGTAGGCCTTGGACAGCCCGGCGGCCTTGAGCGGCGTCTTGCCGCAGGGGGCTGGGTCCGGGAAGCGCAGGTGGGCGACCTTGTCCGCCTGCTGCTCGGCCTCCAGGCCGGCCATGAGCCTCTCGGCGCGCTTGAGCATCTGCTGGGCGGCGACGGCCTTGGTGGCCTTGGCGCGCATCTTCTCGCCCTGGGCGCGCAGGGTGGCGGCCTTCTTCTCCGCGTTGGCCCGCTCGCGACGGCGCCGGTGCTCGTCGTCGGCCCGTTGCTTGAGGTAGGCGTCCCAGCCGAGGTGGTAGACGTCGAGGGCCCCGCGGTTGGCGTCCAGGTGCATGACCTGGTTGACGGTGTCGCGCAGGAGCTCGACGTCGTGGCTGATGACGATGAAGCCGCCGGAGTAGGCGCGCAGGTGGTCGCGCAGCCAGACGATGGAGTCGTGGTCCAGGTGGTTCGTGGGCTCGTCGAGGAGCAGCGTGTCGGGGTGGGCGAACAGGACGCGGGCGAGCTCGACACGGCGCCGCTGGCCACCGGAGAGCGTGCCGATGGGCTGGTCGAGGACGCGGTCGGGCAGGGACAGCGCCGCGGCGATGCGGGCAGCCTCGGAGGCCGCGGCGTAGCCTCCGGCCATGGTGAACTCGTGGTCGAGGCGGGTGTAGCGGTCCAGGGCCTTGGCCATGGCGTCGCCCTCGGTGGTGGAGATGCGCTCCTCCGCCTTGCGGATGCGGGCCAGGAGGGAGTCGATGCCGCGGGCCGACAGGATGCGGTCGCGGGCGATCTCGCCCAGGTCCCCGACCTTCGTGTCCTGAGGCAGGTAGCCGACTGTCCCGTTGCAGGAGATCGTCCCCTCGTGCTCGACGGCGTCCAGGCCGTGACGCTCGTCGCCGTCGGCCACGGCCTGACTGGTGCCCTGGGCCACCGAGGCGGCGGCCAGGAGCTTGGTCATCGTGGTCTTCCCGGCGCCGTTGCGGCCGACAAGACCGATGCGCATGCCCTTGTCGACGCGGAAACCGGCGCCGGCCACGAGCCGACGGGCGCCGATGCGCAGGGTGAGGTCCTGGACGTTGATCACGGCGGACATGCTACGGGGCGCGCCGGAGCGCTCCCGCCGGAGCCGCGCGGGCGGGGGCCGGGCCGCCGCTCCGGCACGGCGCGGAACGTCCCCGGTCCGGCGCCGAGCCCCCGCAGGATTGAGGCAGTCCTCACAGGGCTGTAACATCTCAGCAAAGCGGCATCCCCGCGCCCATCCGCCCGCACGGCCGATCCCAGGGCCCGGAGAATCGCTATGCCGACGGTACTGCCCGCCGTCGGGCCACACGTCAGAAAGGCATTCCCACGCCATGACCACCACCACGAGCACGCCCGAGGCGATCCTCGACGCGGTCGGTGGGGCGGACAACATCGTCCACCTCACGCACTGCGCCACCCGCCTCCGGTTCGAACTCCACGACGCCTCGGTCATTGACAAGGCCACCGTCGAGGCCATCCCCGGAGTCCTCGGCGCGGTTCCCCAGTCCGGTGACCGCTACCAGATCGTCATCGGCGGCGCCGTCCAGGGCGTGTACACCGAAATCATGAACCTGCCCGCGATGAAGAGCGCCGGGGCCATGTCCGACGCCGACGTCAAGGCGGCCGCCCGCTCCAAGGCACGCGGGAAGAACGCGATCATCGACGCCTTCTTCGAGTACCTCTCCGACTCCTTCCGCCCGCTGCTGCCCGTGCTGCTCGGCGCCTCGCTCATCATCGCCTTCGAGGCGATGCTCGACGCGCTGGGCATCGTCGACTTCCGAGACGACGCGGCCAAGGGCGCCACCTGGGTCTTCGTGGACTCCATGTGGCGCTCAGTGTTCTACTTCCTGCCGATCATGGTGGCCTACAACGCCGCCAAGAAGCTCAACATCGACCCCTGGGTCGGCACGGCCGTCATGGCCGCGCTGATGACTCCGAACTTCATGAGCCTGAGCTCCAAGGCGTACACCGAGACCGCCTCGGGATCGGGCATGTTCACCCAGGCCCTGAAGTTCTCCGACCAGGTCACCTGCACGACGAACCACACGCTAGGCACCGAGTCCTGCGTCGCGCACATCTTCGGCCTGCCCATGCAGCTCAATGACTACGGCGGCCAGGTGTTCGTCCCGCTCATCATGGTCGCGGTCCTCGCGCCGCTGTACAAGGGCCTGCAGAGGATCATCCCGGTCAACCTCCAGATGGTCTTCGTCCCCTTCCTCTCCTTCGTCGTCATGATGCCGGTCACCGCCTTCCTCCTGGGCCCCATCGGCGTGTGGGCCGGTAGCGCCATCGGCGCCGGCCTGGCGTGGCTCAACAACAGCGCGCCGATCGTCTTCGCGATTGTCATCCCGCTGCTCTACCCCTTCCTGGTGCCGCTGGGCCTGCACTGGCCGCTCAACGCGCTCATGCTGATCAACATCGACACCCTGGGCTACGACTTCATCCAGGGCCCCATGGGCACCTGGAACTTCGCCTGCTTCGGCGCCACCGCCGGCGTGCTCGTCCTGGCCATCCGCGACAAGGACCGCGTCATGCGCCAGACCGCCTCGGGAGCCCTCGCCGCGGGCCTCCTCGGTGGTATCTCCGAGCCCTCCCTCTACGGCATCCACCTGCGCTTCAAGCGGGTCTACCCGCGCATGCTCATCGGCTGCGCCGTGGGCGGCCTCATCGTCGGCATCGGCGGTGGCCTGAAGGCCTCGACCTTCGTGTTCACCTCGCTGCTGACCATCCCGGTCTTCTCCCCGATGTTCCTCTACGTCGTGGGCATCACGGCGGCCTTCCTGACCGCCATGGTGCTCATCATCATCACCGACTACCGCACGAAGGAGGAGCGCGCCGCCGCCATGGCCGCTGCCGCCGGCGGCGCCGTCGAGGCCCCCGCTGAGGACACCGCCGCGGATCTGGCGCTTGAGGCCGGAGCCGCTGGCGCCGCCGGAGCCGCTGGCGTCGCCGAGGCGCTCAAGCCCGGCGCGGTCACCGAGATCGCCTCTCCGCTCGTCGGTGATGTCGTGGCCCTGGCCGATGTGCCGGACCCCGTGTTCTCCACCGGGGCAGTCGGTGACGGCGCGGGCGTGACGCCCTCGGGCGAGATCGTCGTGACGGCCCCCGCGGCTGGGACGGTCGTCGTCGCCCCCGCCTCAGGCCACGCTTACGGCATCAACCTGGACAACGGCGTCGAGTTGCTCATCCACGTGGGCATCGACACCGTCAACCTGGAGGGCAAGGGCTTCGACGTCAAGGTCAAGCAGGGCGACCGGGTCACGGCCGGCCAGGAGCTCGTGCGCGTCGACCGCGCCGTCGTCGAGGAGGCCGGCTACTCGCTGACCACCCCGGTGCTCGTCACCAACACCGCGAAGTTCGCCTCCGTCGAGCTGGTGGCCTCCGGCGGCATCGAGCGGGGCGCCGCGCTCCTGCGCATCACCGCCCAGGATTGATCCTGGACTGATCCTCGCCCGATCCTCTGGCGGGGATCGGCCGGGTGGTTCGGCTCTGAGGGCCGGCGCTCCCCCGTGGGGCGCCGGCCCTCAGCCGTGCCACCGCGTTGAGAGGAGCGGGCGGGAGGTTGGGAGGAGCGGGCGGGAGCCCGGGGAGCGGGGGCCGGACCCTCAGCCCTCCCCCGGGACTCGCAGCGCCCAGAAGGCGACGGCGGCCGCGGCGGCCACGTTGAGGGAATCCACTCCTGCGGCCATGGGGATGCGCACGACGGCGTCGCAGGCGCTCACGGTGCGCCGCCGCAGCCCATCGCCCTCGGTGCCCAGGACGAGGGCGA
This sequence comes from Actinomyces sp. zg328, assembly GCF_009829635.1. Lineage (NCBI taxonomy): Bacteria > Bacillati > Actinomycetota > Actinomycetes > Actinomycetales > Actinomycetaceae > Actinomyces > Actinomyces sp. zg328. The sequence continues at coordinate 68,713 of NZ_VWPE01000002.1, read as the reverse complement.
CTCGGGATCCCGGGGAGGCGCAGGCGGGCGAGGCGGCGAAGGCATCGAGGCTCATCGAGTCCTCGGACAGGGCCATGGCCGCCACGGTGAAGCCCGCCGCGTGGAGGTCGGCGAGGGCCGGCCAGGGATCGATGCGCGTCCACGGCACCTGGAAGACGGTGCCCATGGAGACGCGCACGGCGCGCCGGTAGAGCGGGTCGGCGCAGCGCGGCGTGACGAGCACGGCGTCCATCCCCAGGGCGGCCGCGGAGCGGAAGGCCGCGCCCACGTTCGTGTGGTCGACGAGGTCCTCGAGGACCGCCACCCGGCGGGCGCCCGCTCCCCCGCGGGCCGCTGCGAGCAACCGGGGGACCGGGGTGAGAGCAGGGCGGTTCATGGCGGCCAGCGCCCCCCGGTGGAGGTGGAATCCGGTGATGGACTCCAGCACGGCCTCCTCGGCGACGTAGACGGGCACGGGCCCGCCCTCGGGATCGCCCTGGCAGCCGGCGGCCGCTGCGATGAGCGGCGCCATCTCGTCCAGGTGGCGGGGCGCCGTGAGGAAGGAGCGGGGGGCGTGCCCGGCCTCCACGGCCCTGGCGATCACCTTGGTGGATTCGGCCATGTACAGCCCGCGCTCGGTCTCAAGGCGGCGGCGCAAGGCGACGTCGGTCAGGCGCGTGTAGTCGGCGAGGCGGTCGTCATCGCCGTGCTCGACGGGGACGATCATCGTAGGGCCCCCTGGCGGAGGGGGCGGCAGGGGGCGAGATCGAGGGGAGGGCGTGAGAGGGCAGGCAGCACAACGGGGAGACTAGGACGGCCGGTCGGCCGATTCCATGTCCCCCCGTTGCGCCGTTGGGTTTTGGGACGCGCCTCACCCCTGCGCCGGGGGCTCGGGCTCCTGGCGGTGCGCGCCGCCCCGCGACGCCGGGAAGGAGGGGCCCGCCGGGTCAGCCCCACCGGTGGACTGCGGCGCCTCGGCCGCCTCCTGCGAGGCGGAGGCCGCCTCGCCGCGGGCCTGCGCCAGGGCCTCCTCGGGGGTCTGCAGGTTCGTGGCGGCCAGGTCGGAGGCGATGTCGAGGCCGGTCTCCATGCCCGCCAGATCCACCCGGACCTCACCGGAGTCACCGGCGTCGGCGAAGGCGGCCGATGGGCCGTCGGCCCCCTTTCCGCCCAGCGCGCCGGCAATGCCGTTGAGAGCCGCGGTGAACTCCGTGGGCACCACCCACATCTTGGAGGACTGGCCGTTGGCGATCTTGGGCAGGGTCTGCAGGTACTGGTAGGCCAGCAGCTTGGGGTCGGCGTTGCCGCGGTGGATGGCGTCGAAGACCTGGAGGATGGCCCGGGACTCGCCCTGGGCCTTGAGGATCGCGGACTGGGCCTGGCCTTCGGCGCGCAGGATGGCGGACTGCTTATCGCCCTCGGCCGTGAGGATCTGGGACTGCTTGACGCCCTCGGCCGTGAGGATGGCGGCGCGGCGGTCGCGCTCGGCGCGCATCTGCTGCTCCATGGCGCCCTGGATGGAGGCGGGCGGGTCGATGGACTTGAGCTCCACGTTGCTCACGCGGATGCCCCAGCGGCCGGTGGCCTGGTCGAGGACGCCGCGCAGTTGGCCGTTGATCTGGTCGCGGCTGGTCAGCGTCTGCTCCAGGTCCATGGCGCCGATGACGTTGCGCAGCGTGGTGACGGTGAGCTGCTCGATGGCCTGGAGGTAGTTGGAGATCTCGTAGGTGGCGCGCTTGGGGTCGGTCACCTGGTAGTAGATGACGGAGTCGATGGACACCACGAGGTTGTCGGAGGTGATAACCGGCTGCGGCGGGAAGGACACCACCTGCTCGCGCAGGTCCACGATGGTGCGCACGCGGTCCACGAAGGGCACCAGGAGGTGCATCCCCGCGCCGAACTCGGCCTGGAACTTGCCCAGGCGCTCGACGATGATCGCGTACGACTGGGGCACGATCCTCACGGCGCGCACGATCGCCACGAGGACGAGTAGGAGGAAAAGGCCGAGGATGATGAGGATGACGTTCTCCATATCAGTTCCTTAGATAGGGGGCCGCCGCGGGGGTAGGGCCCGGGGCGGATGACTGGTCAGTCAGCGGGGGCGACGACGGCGGTGGCGCCGTCGATCGAGATGACGGTGATGGCCGCGCCGGGCTCGAGCCTGGCGCCGGGCCCGTGGCCCTCGGCCAGGCGGGCGCTCCACTCCGCCCCGCCCAGGCGTACCCGGCCTCCCAGGGCGTCCACGGCGGTCAGGGCTCGGCCGGATGAGCCGACGATGGCGTCGGCGTTGGTGCGCATCCTCGGCGCGGAGGCGGACATGCGGCGCTTGAGGGCCGGGCGGACGGCGAGGAGGAGCAGGCTGGCGACCCCGGCGGCCCCGATCACCTGCAGCCACAGGGGCGCCCCCAGGAGGGAGGCGATCATGCCGCCGAGCGCGCCCCCAGCGAGCATGAGGAGGGTGAGATCGGCCGAGAGGGTCTCGACGATGGCCAGGATGAGGGCGGCGCCGAGCCACCAGATCCATTCCATGGCGGTCTCGCTTTCTGCCCAATGGGACTGGGCCGTGGTTGATGAGTGGGATGGGGATGGGGCCCGCTGATCGCCCCGATCGGATCCAGGCCCGGCTCAGGCCTGGTGAACGGCGGGGCCGCTGGCCCCGCGGGCGGTGAAGCGCCCGCGGTCCGTCGTGATCTCCAGGGGCAGGCCGAAGGTGGCCGACATGGTCGAGCTGGTGAGGACCTCGCCCAGGGCGCCCGAGGCCACGGCCCGCCCGCCGCGCAGGGCCAGGGCGTGGGTGAAGCCCACCGGGATCTCCTCCAGGTGGTGGGTGACCATGACCATCGTCGGGGAGGAGGGGGTGGACACGATCTGGCTGAGCGCCCCCAGCAACTGCTCGCGCCCGGCGACGTCGAGCCCCGAGGCGGGCTCGTCGAGGATGAGGAGCTCGGGGTCGGGCATGAGGGCGCGGGCGATCTCCACGCGCTTGCGCTCGCCGGAGGACAGGCTCGCCCAGGGGCGCTCGATGAGCTCGCCCGAGCCGAGCGCCGTGAGCAGCGCGGTGGCCCGCTCGGTGTCCTTGTCCTCGTACTCCTCGCGCCAGACGCCGATGCGGCCGTAGGAGGCCGACAGGACGATGTCGAGCACGCGGTCCCCCGCCTGGAAGCTGGAGGCCATCGCCGACGAGCTCAGCCCGATGCGGGGGTGGAGCTCGGAGATGTCCACCCTGCCCAGGCGCCGCCCCAGGACCTCCACGGCCCCCGAGGAGGGGAAGAGACGGGCGGAGGCCATGCGGGCGGCCGTGGTCTTGCCGGCGCCGTTGGGCCCGAGGACCACCCAGTGCTGGCCCTCGTCGACCCTCCAGGAGAGGTGGTCGAGGATCTGCGTGCTCCCACGGTGCAGGGATACGTCGTCGAGGAGAAGAACACGGGTCATGGGATAACCCTATCCCGCCCGCGTGACCTGAGTCGCACGCACTCGCGCACAGCCCTCCCCTCCTCGATCGAGACCGGTCGAAAACAGCGCCGAGACCGGTCGAAATTACGATCGAGACCGGTCCGGCGCGCCGGCAGGGAGCCCCTCAGTGGAGGGCGTACTCATCCCGGCTGATGGTGAAGCCGCGCCCGGCGCCGTCCAGGCAGGTCACGCCCGACTCCACGCTGGAGCAGGTGTAGCCGTGCGCGCTCACGGACCGGCCGTAGCCCAGTGATCCGAAGGCGTCGAAGTCGGTGATGGCGCCGCCCCCGTTCCTCCAGGCGGTGATCCCGTTGATATCGGTCTTGCACGCGCCATAGGAGGGGCCGGCCTCACCGGTGCGGATGATGCCCTTGGTCAGCGGCCCGGTGGGGCAGCCGTTGGCGTCCTGGTCCTCGGCGCGGAGCTCGGGGCTGTCCGCCAGCTCGCAGGAGGCCTGCGGGGCGACGGCTCGCGCGGAATCGGATCCGAGCGCGTCAGGGAAGGAGGCGGGGCCGATCACGCAGGCGATGTTCCGGCTGGGGGTGAGGAAGGCGACGCCGTCGAAGCCGGGGTAGGAGTAGTCAGCGGGGTCAACGGCGGAGGTCGATGCCGAGGGCAGGGGGCTGAGGGTGGTGGCGGCCCCGGAGGGCAGCGCGGAGGGAGCCTCCGACGCCGGTACCGCGCCGGCTGGGGCCGGGTCCTGCTCCGCGGCGACGCCAGGGGCCGACGGCGCGGCGCTCGGCGCGCCCGGCCCGGACCCCGACCCGCAGGCGGCCAATGGGATGAGCGCGGGCAGGAGCAGGGCCGCGAGGATCGGCATCCGGCGATCGCAGCGCGCGCAGCGTGAGGGGACAGGGGCGGTGGGCATCAGTGCCTCCAGGAGACGCTGCCCCGGTGGGAGGCCGGTGGGGACGCCGGTCCAGCGGGGACGGAGTGCCTTCATTTTACGTCCCCGCGGCGCGGTGCGGCCTCGCAATCGCAGCGCTCCCAACGGTTTAAGGTGCGCAGCGTGACTGACCTCGACCTCCGCCCCTCGATCCTGCTCGCCCTGTGGCTGCCCGTTCCCTCCTCACGCGGCGCCGCCGTCGTCGAGGGCGCCGACGGCGCCCACGCGGTCGCTGATCCGGAGTTCGGCGGTCAGGTGCCCCTGCTGGAGTGGATGACCCTGGCGGGACGGCCCGAGCGAGTGGCGGCGGTGCTCCCCAGTCCCTCTGACCCCCTGCCAGGGCTGGGCTCGGCGCTCGACGCCGGTGAGGCGGTGCTGCTGCGGACCGCGGCGGGGCGAGGCGGCCCGCATGGGGCCCGCACGCGCCTGCTCATCCCCGAGCCGTCAGGAACGAGCGCGGTGTGGCGCCTCGTCGAACTGGGTACTGGGCCCGCGGGGCCCGGTGAGGCGGTTCCCCCCTTCGATGCCGCGCACGCGCGCGCCCAGGTTCATGCGGCGACGGAGGAGGCCATCGCGGCGCTCACCGAGCTGGACCTGGCCCGGGAGCGCCCCGAACTGGCCGACGATCTGACGGATCTCATCACCGCCGTCGCGGACCCGCGCCTCCTGCCACCGGGGATGGACCAGCGGCGCCGCGAGCTCCTGGAGCGCTCACTGCGCCTGCTGGGCATCTGCGAGATCGCGCTGGCCGACGACGGCGCCGCGGCGACGGCGCTCCAGGCCGAGCGGAGGGCGCGGGTGCTGCGCCCCCTGCGGGACACCGCACGCCACGGCGTGGCCGCGGCAACGGACTGGTGGGCCGGGGCGCGCTGAGGGCAACCCGGCCCCGGCCGGCCCGCGACCCGCGCGAGACCGGGGCGGGAGCGCTATCGAGGGATCAGCCGCGGTCGAGCACCCAGCGGTAGACCTCCATCGTGCGCTGGGCGATCGCTTCCCAGGAGAAGTGCTGCTCCACGCGGGCGCGGGCCGCCCGGCCCATGCGCTGGGCCAGGGCCTCATCCATGACGAGCGAGGTGAGGCGCTCGGCGAGGTCGTGGACGAAGGCCTCGGGCTCCACGGGGGTCCCGGTGCCGTCGGTGACCTGCTCGATGGGTACCAGGAGGCCGGTCTCGCCGTCGACGATGACATCCGGGATGCCACCCGTGGCCGAGCCGACGACGGGCAGCCCGCAGGCCATGGCCTCGAGGTTGACGATGCCCAGGGGCTCGTAGACGCTCGGGCACACGAAGACGTCGGAGGCGGACAGGACGGCGATGAGCTCAGGCCGCGGCAGCATCTCCTCGATCCACACCACGCCGGTGCGCTTCTCGCGCAGCCCCGCCACGAGGCCCTCGACCTCCGCCTTGATCTCCGCGGTGTCCGGGGCTCCGGCGCACAGGATCACCTGGACCTCGGCGGGCAGGAGCTCGCAGGCGCGCAGCAGGTAGGGCAGGCCTTTCTGGCGGGTGATGCGTCCGACGAACACGATGGTGGGCCGCGAGGCGTCAATGCCCAGTCGCTCCAGGGCGGCGTTGGACGCGGCATCGGCCCCGGGGCCGGCGGGGCGCTGCCAGGCGTCGAGGTCGATGCCGTTGTGGACGACCTTGACCCGCTCGGGATCGATGGCCGGGTAGGAGCGCAGGATGTCGGCGCGCATGCCGTTGGAGACGGCGATGACGCCGGCGGCGGCCTCGTAGGCGGTGCGCTCCGCCCAGGAGGACAGGGCGTAGCCCCCACCGAGCTGCTCGGCCTTCCAGGGGCGCAGGGGCTCCAGGGAGTGGGCGGAGATGACGTGCGGGGCGCCGTGGAGGAGGGAGGCGAGGTGGCCGGCGAGGTTGGCGTACCAGGTGTGGGAATGGACGATGTCGGCGCCCTCGCAGCCGGCGGCGATCTCCAGGTCGACGCCGAAGGTGCGCAGCGCCGCATTCGCCCCATCCAGCTCCGCGATCTCCGGGTAGCCCGTGACGCCGTCGTCGGCCCCCTCGCTGCCCGGCTCGCGGGCCCCCCCGAAGGCGTGGACGCGCACATCGGCCAGGGGCCGCAGCACGCGCGCGAGCTCGTTGACGTGGACGCCAGCGCCTCCGTAGATGAACGGCGGGTACTCCTTGGTGAGCAGATCGACTCTCAGTGACGCCATGTGCCTGTGCCTCCTCGGCTGCGCGTTCGGGCCGCCCTGCTGGCCAGGGCGCCGTCGGCCGTGATGCGGGCCTCAGCGCAACGGTAGCGGGATCGGGCGGCGCGCCGCCGGGGTTTCAGCCCGTCCCCGGCGCCAAGCGGTGCGCTCAGATGCCGACCCGCACCCCCAAACCGGTCGCATGAGTGGCCTCGATCACCGTAAGGTGGCCCCATGGCTTCCCCACGTGTCCTCGCAGTCATCCTCGCCGGCGGTGAAGGCAAGCGCCTGATGCCCCTGACCGTCGATCGTGCCAAGCCCGCCGTGCCCTTCGGCGGGATCTACCGGCTCATCGACTTCTCCCTGTCCAACATGATCAACAGCGGCTTCCTCAAGGTCGTCGTGCTGACCCAGTACAAGTCGCACTCGCTGGACCGTCACATCGCCAAGACCTGGCGCCTGTCCAACATGCTGGGCAACTACATCGCGCCCGTGCCCGCGCAGCAGCGCGTGGGCAAGCACTGGTTCCTCGGCTCGGCGGACGCGATCTACCAGTCTCTCAACCTGCTCGACGACGAGCGGCCGGACTACGTGGTGATCACCGGCGCGGACAACATCTACCGCATGGACTTCTCCCAGATGCTGGACCACCACATCGCCTCCGGGCTGCCCTGCACCGTCGCGGGCATCCGCCAGCCCCGGTCCCTGGCGGACCAGTTCGGCGTCATCGAGTCCGACCCGGTCAACCGGGGGGTCATCAAGGCCTTCGTGGAGAAGCCGAAGGACACCCCCGGGCTGCCCGACTCTCCCGACGAGGTCCTCGCCTCGATGGGGAACTACATCATGAACGCCGACGCCCTCCTGGAGGCCGTGACTGCTGACGCCGCCGACGAGTCCTCCAAGCACGACATGGGCGGCAACATCGTGCCGTGGTTCGTCTCCCGGGGCGAGGCCGGCGTCTACGACTTCAAGGACAACGACGTCCCCGGCGCGAGCGAGCGCGACCGCAACTACTGGCGCGACGTCGGGACGGTGGACGCCTTCTACGAGGCCCACCAGGACCTCATCAGCGTCAGCCCCGTGTTCAACCTGTACAACGACCGCTGGCCCCTGTTCGCCGGCTACGACGCCTCGATGCCTCCGGCGAAGTTCGTCTACGGGCACCACGAGCGCCTGGGGCACGCCGTTGACTCGATCGTCTCACCCGGCGTCATCATCTCCGGTGGTGAGGTGATCTCCTCGGTGCTCTCGCCGTCGGTGCGGGTGAACTCGTGGTCCTCGGTGCGCTCGTCGGTGATCATGGATGGCGCGCAGATCGGGCGGAACACAGTGGTCAACCGCGCGATCCTCGACAAGCACGTGGTAATCGAGGAGGGCGCGATGGTCGGCATCGATCGCGAGCACGACCTCGAGCGCGGCTTCACCGTCACCGAGTCCGGCATCACCGTGGTCCCCAAGGGCAAGGTTGTCGCGCGCTGACGCGCCGGCCACCTGAGTAGATACCCCGGTGCGCGGGGTGCGCGGCGCAGCCGACAGGACGCGCCGCGCACCCAGGCGCGCGCTCGGTACGATCGCGTCCATGATTCCCACGAGCGCCGCCGCATCCCCCGCCTCACCCACTTCTCGGGTCTCGGGGGCCCGTGGGGCTCTGGCCCCGCAGGGCCCTGGGCTGCTGGTCATGGACGTGGACTCCACGCTCATCGAGCAGGAGGTCATCGAGCTCATCGCCGAGCGGGCGGGGACTCGCGAGGAGGTCGCCGCCGTCACTGAGCGGGCGATGCGCGGCGAGTTGGACTTCGCGGCCTCGCTGCGCGAGCGGGTGGCAACGCTGGCGGGCGTGCCGGAAACCGTGTTCGCCGAGGTCCTGGCCGAGGTGCGCCTGACACGCGGGGCGGAGGATCTCATCGCGGCGCTGCATGAGCGGGGCTGCGCCGTGGGCGTGGTCTCGGGGGGCTTCGAGGAGGTCGTCCTACCCCTGGCCGAGCGCCTGGGGATCGACCATGTCGCCGCAAACCGGCTGGAGGTCGCCAATGGGCGCCTCACCGGGCGGGTCCTGGGAAAGATCGTGGACCGACGGGCGAAGGAAGCCTGCCTGCACCAGTGGGCGGCTGAGCGCTCGGTGCCGATGGAGCGCACGGTGGCGGTGGGCGACGGCGCGAACGATCTCGACATGATACGTGCCGCGGGGATCGGCGTGGCCTTCTGCGCCAAGCCGTTGCTCCGCGAGCAGGCGCCAGCGCGAATCGACGAGCGCGACCTGCGCCTCGTGCTCGACCTCCTCTAGCCGCACCGCCCCCTTTGGCGAGACCGGTCGAAAACACGGGCGAGACCGGTCGTTGTTAGGGGCGAGACCGGTCGGTTGTCTACAGGGCGGTGCTGGTGGGGTGGGCTTGGTGGGGGTTTTCCACAGATTGACGGTGGGGTCTAGCGCCGGGGGTGGGCAGGGCCCTAGGGTTGGGGCCCGACGGCGATGCCGCGGCCCGAGCGAGGCCACCGCCCCGGCGCCGACCGCCGACGTGCTCGACGGTGGTACCGGAGGGGGCGCAGGCGGCAGGCGACACGGTGAGGCTCCCATCGACGCGTGAGCCGCGGGACAGCAATTCGTCGAGGCCGGACGACGCCTGCCCTCAGACATCAGGAGTGCGTTAGCGCGGACCGTGAAGGCCCGTAAAGTGGCCGTGAGCGCGGTAACCCGCGTCCTAGCTGTGCTCGCTGTTTCCGGCAGGACCGATCAACGGGCCTGCAGGCCCTGGGCGTCATACATATCGCGATAATGCGCACAGTCTTCCATTAGGTCCGCGTGCCCGCCAACGCCAACGACCGCGCCATCATCGATGACGATGATCCTGTCCGCATGAGCCACTGTGGCGAATCTATGCGAGACGAGCACGACCGTCGTCTCGCCCCCAAGCGCGGCCATGGCCTCGAAAAGTATCTTCTCCGAGACCGCGTCCACAGACGCAGTCGGCTCGTCAAGGACCAGCAGGCGAGGCTTCTTCACCAAGGCTCTCGCAGCCGCGATCCGCTGCCATTGCCCAATAGACGGTTGATGGCCTCCCTCAAAATGCCGTCCCAGCATCGTGTTCAACCGCTCAGGCAGGGACATCGCCCAATCTCTCAGCCCGACCGCCTCAAGAGAATCCCAGAGTCGTTCATCATCAGCAGTGCCGCGATCTCGCGGATAGCCGTACTCAATATTGTCTCGCAACGATCTCTCATATTTAACGAAATCTTGGAAAAGAGCGGAGGACCATGAGTACAAATATTCTCGCGACAGCTCTCCGATGGGGCGGCCATCAACAAAAATTTCCCCTTCATCCGGCTCATAGAACCTCAACAGTAATTTACATATCGTTGATTTGCCACAACCGTTGATTCCAACAAAAGCGGTGATACTGCCACTGTCGATCGAAAAGGAAACATCATTCAATGCGAGAACATCAGTCCCGGGATATCGGAAGCTCACATTACGGAACTCCACTGAGCCGCCGCGCCCATCGGAAGGCCCTCGGAACGCGCCTTCAGCGATACGGGCGGGTTGCGTATCAACCAATGCCGCCCAATTTGACACATAAAGAAGATGCTGATAAATGCCTGTGAAGCCGATGAACGCCGCGAGCACTAATGGGCCGACCTGAGTAGTGGCCGAAATAAATCCCGCAAGCTCGCCTACCCTATTATGCGCCTCGGCAATAATTGCCGCGTAAACCACTGCGCCGAAGCTGGCGAGCACAGAGGCCGCCCCAAGGCCTCCGGCCTGGAGGAGAGCGAAGCGCGCCAGGCCGATGTCTTGGCGCAAGAAATTTTTCTTGATCGACGAATATGAGTTCGTGAACAGTTCGTCCAGGCGGAACAGACGAGTCTCCTTCTTGGCACTATCCGACATGAGCAAGCCGCGGAGGTATCCCGCCAGCCTTGCCTTCGTGGCGCGCTTGTACTCTATATCATAAGCCCTCGTTTGAACGCGAAAAGTGGCGACGCATCCAGGGATAGGGGCGACAAGGAGCATTGATGCAATAACGGGGCTCCATTGCCAGAGCACTGCGCATATGCTCAGCAGCGACAGCAGCGCCTGAATCGCGGATCTCAGCGTATCAAACAAGCCGTAGACGTGCTCGCCCGTCGATTCGTCCACGCGTTGAATGATGTCATACGTCTTTGAGGACTCAAAATTTTGCACCTCCATGTCCCCCAGTCGCTGAACCGCGTCGATCTCTATGTCATACGATAGCCTTAAGGTTAAGACATCCCCAAGGAATTTGATTATGTTCTCAAGAACATATTTTACGAAGACAACCACTCCGAACACGATGGCCCAAACGAGGTACCCCCTATAGTCGGCGCTGTCCACGACTGACGATACGAGAGCTCCGACCGCATACACTTGCGCCCCAGGGAGGACGCCGGACACTATCGACAATATTCCGATCACGGCGAAGCGGCGACGCGCGCTCCCGTCAATCCGACTCCAAGCGATGCTCATCGTCCGGGACAGGGGAGCCGCCCCGCGCATCAATAGCCGTGACTCAAACTCAGTCTCCACATTAATCATCCTCTAATGGGCGGGGGTGAGAAGATCGATGACCTCGGCGGAACCGCCGGTGAGGGCGGCCCAGGGCGAGCCCACCCGCAGCACGGCGGCGTTGGCGGTCGACATGCCGTAGGAGACCCGCCGCCCGAGGTCGCTCACTCCCCCATCGAGATAGGCGGCGAGCTCGGAGGTCGTCGGCTCGTGCCCCACCACGATCACCGTGCGCGCGCCCGGCCGCGCCTGACGCACCAGTTCGAGGACGGCCCGGCCTCCCCCGAAGTACACGTCCTCCTCCACGAGGGTCCGCCCCGGGGACAGCCTCTCGGCGATCGGCTGGGAGGTCTGCCGCGCGCGCCTGGCGGGCGAGACGATGAGCAGGTCGGCACTGCCCACCCGGGTGGCGAGAGCCGCCGCCAGGGCCCGGGCCTGCGCCGCGCCGGCGTCGGACAGTGGGCGCTCGATATCCGTGGGCGCCGCGGCGGCACGAGCGTGACGGATGAGGACGAGCGTGCGGGCCTGGGCGGCATCGGCGGCGCCGGGAGCGGCGCCAACAGCGGCGCCAACAGCGGCTCCGGGAGCGGTCTCAGTCATGGGTCCTCCTCGCGGATTGAGAGCGTGCGGATCGGTGGCCGGCGCGCCGCCGGACGACACCGACGATCACAGGGTCGCCCCGCCGTCGGCGTGGATGACGGCCCCGGTGGTCGCGGGCATCCAGTCGGACAGGAGGGCGACGGCGGTGCGCGCCACCGGCGACGCGTCATTGGGGTCCCAGCCGAGCGGGGCAACCGCCCCCCAACCGTCCACGAGATCATCGAAACCGGGGATCGCGGAGGCCGCCGTCGTGCGCAGCGGCCCGGCGGACAGGGTGTTGACCCGCACGCCCCGGGGCCCGAGCTCGACGGCGAGGGCCCGCGCCGAGGCCTCGAGGGCGGCCTTGAGCGGTCCCATCCAGCCATAGCCGGGGTAAACGCGGGAGGTGTCGAAGGTGAGGGCGAGCACAGAGCTCCCCCGCCCCAACAGCGGCGCCGTCGCCTCGACGAGCGCGGCCAGGGACGCGGCGGAGACGATGAATGCGTCGCGGAGCGCCGCCATGCGCGCCTCCCCCGCCTCCTCCAGGCGCGCCCGCTCGCCGTCGTCCGCCTCCTGCAAACCGGCGGGCAGCACCGTCCCGAGGAGGTCGCGGCTGGCGCGGGCGATCGAGTGGACGACGCCGTCGAGCCGCACCACGCCAAGGCGCTCCAACTCGCCCGGCAGCGCGGCCAGGGACGCGGGATCGGCCACATCGAGCCCCACCACGGGCTCGGCCAGTCCCAGCAGCGCGGCGACGGACTCCGTGAGGGCCCGGGCGCGCGGGTGCGTGGTGAGGATGACGCGGGCGCCCTGCTCGGCGGCGGCGCGGGCCACGGAGGCGGCGATCGAGGAGGGGCGCATCACCCCGGTGATGAGGACCGTGCGCCCCCGCAGCAGCCCGGGGGGTGCGCCTGGGCTCGGATCCCTCGGATTCATGGCCCCACCCGGGCCCGTCGCAGCCGTCACAGGCACAGCCTACGGGGTGGCGCCGCCCTCGGGGCGGTGACTCCGTGCCAGCATGGGCGCGTGACCGCCCCTTCGCACTCCCCCGCCCCGCTGCGCCTGGGCCCCATCGAGGTGCCCATGCCCGTGGTCCTCGCCCCGATGGCTGGCGTCACGAACGCCTCCTTCCGCCGGCTGTGCCGCCAAGCCGCCGAGTCCGCGCTCCCCGAGGCCGCGCGCCCCGCCGCCCCGGGGCCGATCCCCACCGATTCCGGTGGCCTGCGGGCACCCGCGGGCCTGTACGTCACGGAGATGGTCACCACCCGGGCCCTCGTGGAGCGCAATGAGAAGACCCTCGCCATGGTGCGCACCGACCCCGCCGAGCGGGTCCGCTCGATCCAGCTCTACGGCGTCGACCCCGTCATCGCGGGCAAGGCCGTGCGCATCCTCGTCGAGGAGGACCTCGCAGACCACATCGACCTCAATTTCGGCTGCCCCGTGCCCAAGGTGACCCGCAAGGGCGGGGGCGCCGCCCTGCCGTGGAAGCGGGACCTGCTCGCCGCGATCCTGCGCGAGTGCGTGAGCGCCGCGGAGAGCGCCGCCCGGGCCGCTCATCGCCCGCGGGAGGTGCCGGTGACGATGAAGATGCGCGTGGGGATCGACGAGTCCCACGAGACCTTCCTCGACGCCGCCCGCGCGGCCGAGCGCGCAGGCATCGCCGCCGTCGCCCTGCACGCGCGCACCGCCCGGCAGCATTACTCGGGTCAGGCGGACTGGGCCCGCATTGCCGAGCTCAAGGAGTCCACACGCCTGCCAGTGCTGGGCAACGGGGATATCTGGGTGGGGGATGACGCCGTGCGCATGATGGCCGCCACCGGCTGTGACGGCGTGGTCGTGGGGCGCGGCTGCCAGGGGCGCCCATGGCTCTTCGCCGACATCGTCGCCGCCATGCGCGGCGAGGCCTCCCGCGCGCGGCCGGATCTCGACGGCGTCATCGCCGTCATCCGCGAGCACGCGCGGCTGTTGGCCGATGAGATGGGCGAGGACCGGGGCGTGCGCGACCTGCGCAAGCACGTGGGCTGGTACCTCAAGGGTTACCCGGTGGGCGGGGCGGCCCGCAACGCGCTCATGCGAGTGGGCTCGCTGGCCGAACTCGACGCCGCCCTGGGGGTCATGCGCTCGCACCTGCCCGCCCAGGTGCCCTACCCCGGCGAGACCGTCGAGGGGCCCCGTGGCCGCGCGGGCCATCCGAAGCGCCCCCACCTGCCCGATGGCTGGCTGGACTCCTCCGTGCTCGACGCCGATCAGGCCGAGTTGCTGGGCGAGGCCGAGTCGGACGTCTCGGGGGGCTGAGCCAGGCCGCCAGGACCGCCAGGGCCGGCCGCCCTCGCACCAGCCGCCCTCGGGCCGGCCGGGTCCCTCGCGCCGTCGGCGTCCTGCGCCGCCCCACCGGTACGGCACAGGATGGTGGCGATGGCAGTGGTCGCGGGGATCGCCAGGACCAGACCGATGGAGGACACCAGCGTGCGCACGATCTCCTCACCGATCTCCCCGCTGAGCAGCGTGTCGATCACGGAGCGGTCGATGAGCGCGGCGGAGAGGATGAGCGGGAGCGCGGTGCCCGCGTAGGCGAAGGCGAGGGTGTAGACGGTGGAGGCGATGTGGTCGCGCCCGATCCTCATGCCGCCGGTGAACAGGCGGCCCCGGGGCATGGCGGGGTTGGCGGCGTGCAGTTCCCAGACGGCCGAGGCCTGCGTGATGGTGACGTCGTTGAGGACGCCGAGCCCCGCCACCACCATCCCGCAGGTGAGCAGGGCCCGCAGGTCGAGGTGGACGCCGGCCTCGCGCACGAGCCCGTTGAGGGTGACGGCAGTGTCGTCGACGGCGCCGGTCAGGTTGGACGAGCTCGTCCCCCACAGCGCGAGCAGCACGGTGATGATGACGCCGGTGAAGGTGCCGAGCAGCGCGGTGGTGGTGCGCACCGACACGCCGTGCGCCACGTAGACCGCCATGAGCATCATCGCCAGCGACCCGGTGAGGGTGACGGCCAGCGCACTCTCCCCGGCCAGGAGCGCGGGGATCATGAAGCCCATGAGCACGGCGGTGGCCATGATGAGCCCCAGGACGCTGAGCGCGCCGCGCTTGCCGGCCACCACGAGCACGAGCACGAGATAGACGGCCGCCAGCAGCCCGATCGGCAGGCCGCGCTGGTAGTCGACGAAGACGTAGGGGGTGCCGCCGGCCAGCGCCTTGGGCGTGTAGAGCACCTTCATGGAGTCACCAGGGTTGGCGACGCGGGCCGACTCGGCCGGGACGTGGACCGGCACGACGAGACCCTTGCCGTCACCGCTGGTGATCTCGGCGCACACGGCGTCAGTGAGCAGTGAGCCGTCGGAGATCTTGCCGAGCGCCTTGGCGGAGTCCTTGCAGTCCTCCACGGAGGTGGAGGTGACCGTGGCGGTCTCGATGGAGGAACCCGCCACGGCGAAGGGCCGCGAGCCCATGAGCGAACTCTTCCCCGGCCACAGCAGCGCCAGCCCCACGAGGGTGGCCAGGACGATCGGCACGACGATCGCGGCCAGCACGATCCTCACGCGGCGCGCCTCGCCCGCCGGGACGGGCGAGGCGCCGTGGTGGTGGGAGTGCCCCGCCATGCCGGGCGCCGTCAGCAGCCGGCGAGCCGCTCGGCCAGGTAGCGCTCGATGCCCTCCAGGGGCACGCGCTCCTGGACCATGGTGTCGCGCTCGCGCACCGTGACGGCCCCGTCCTCCGGGGAGTCGAAGTCGTAGGTGAGGCACAGCGGCGTGCCGATCTCGTCCTGGCGGCGGTAGCGGCGGCCCACCGCGCCCGCGTCGTCGTACTCGACGTTCCACAGGCGGCGCAGGCGCGAGGCGACGGCCTTGGCGGGGCCGGTGAGTTCCTCCTTGCGGCTCAGCGGCAGGACGGCGGCCTTGACCGGGGCCAGGCGCGCGTCGAGCTTGAGGACCACGCGGGTGTCGACGCCGCCCTTGGTGTTGGGGGCCTGGTCCTCGTGGTACGCCTCCACGAGGAAGGCCATCATGGAGCGGGTCAGGCCGGCGGCGGGCTCGATGACGTAGGGGACCCAGCGCTCGTTGGTGGTCTGGTCGAAGTAGGACAGGTCCTTGCCGGAGCGCTCGGCGTGGGTGGACAGGTCGAAGTCCGTGCGGTTGGCGATGCCCTCGAGCTCGCCCCACTCCGAGCCGGTGAAGCCGAAGCGGTACTCCAGGTCGACCGTGCGCTTGGAGTAGTGGGAGAGCTTCTCCTTGGGGTGCTCGTAGAGCCGCAGGTTGTCGGGGTCGATGCCCAGGTCGATGTACCAGTCGCGCCGGTAGTCGATCCAGTACTGGTGCCACTGCTCGTCGGTGCCCGGCTCGCAGAAGAACTCCATCTCCATCTGCTCGAACTCGCGGGTGCGGAAGATGAAGTTGCCCGGGGTGATCTCGTTGCGGAAGGACTTGCCGACCTGCCCGATACCGAAGGGGGGCTTCTTGCGGGCCGCGCTCATGACGTTGGCAAAGTTGATGAAAATGCCCTGGGCGGTCTCGGGTCGCAGGTAGTGCAGGCCCGCCTCGTCATCCACGGGCCCGAGGTAGGTCTTGAGCAGGCCGGAGAACTCGCGGGGCTCGGTCCAGCTGCCGGGCTGGCCGGTGACGGGGTCCGGCACCATGTCAAGGGTGATGGTCTCGGGGTCGAGGCCCTTGCGCTCGGCGTACTCCTCGATGAGCTGGTCGGCGCGGTAGCGCTTGTGGGTGTGCAGGGACTCCACGAGGGGGTCGGTGAAGGCCCCGACGTGCCCGGAGGCGACCCAGGTCTCGCGGGGCAGGATGACCGAGGAGTCCAGGCCCACCACGTCGTCACGGGAGCGGACCATCGCCAGCCACCACTGCTTCTTGATGTTCTCCTTGAGCTCGACACCGAGCGGCCCGTAGTCCCAGGCGGAGCGCGTGCCGCCGTAGATCTCGCCGCAGGGGAACACGAAGCCACGGCGCTTGGCCAGGTTGATCACGCGATCGAGTGTGGAGGAGTTCTGTGCCACCGGGTCTCTCCTGAATCATTCCGTCGTTGTCCGCACCTGGATGGTGGGAACGAGTGTCGACAGTCTAAGCGCTGCGGGGCCCGGCGACGCCCCGCCCAGCCGGGCGGGCCAGCAGCCATGATGAGGATCGCCGCATGGGCGCGCCCGTCGGTGAGATGATAGGGCGGCAGGTGCCGGGCGCGCTCCCCCGCCGGGCTCCTCGTACCCCTTGAGCACCGGCGCGATCGCGCCGCCGATGAGAAGCGAGGCCCGTTGTGAGCAGGACGGCGAGCGGCACCCCCTCCAGGTCCACCGCGGGCTCGACGGCGGCCAGGCCGCGCGCCACGCGCCAGCGGGCCGCCGTCGCCGGGATCCTTCAACGCACCACCGAGTTCCGCTCCGCCCAGCAGATCCACGCCGCCCTGGAGGCCGAGGGCACGAAGGTGGGGCTGGCCACGGTCTACCGAAATCTCACGGCCCTGGCGGACAGCGGCCAGGTGGACCAGGTGCGCAGCGCGGATGGCGAGATCCTCTACCGCTCCTGCGAGCGGGTGGGGCACCACCACCACATCGTGTGCCGCGTTTGCGGGCACGCCGAGGAGGTCGCCGGCGACGAGCTCGAGGCCTGGATCGAGAGGGTCAGCGCGGCCGCCGGGTTCACCCAGATGGAGCACGTGGCGGAGTTCTTCGGGCTGTGCCGGGACTGCTCGGCGCGCGCCGAGGGCGCCCCGTCCTGAGCGGGGCGGCGCCGGGCGGCGCGGTTTCCGACCCCGATCGTCCCGGTCACGATCGCGCAACCCCTCACCCGCTCCCTCAGCCGCGCCATGGCGCTGCCCACGGGCATCACCGTGGCGTCCCACGTGGCCGGACTCGCCATCACCGCCATCATCCCGGTCTCGCCAGGAGCGATGCTCATCGTCCTCCTCGTGGGCGGATGCGCCCTCACGGCGCTCATCGATGCGATGATCTCTGCTGTTCGCCCCGCAACCCGCCATCAGGAGGCAGTTGATGATCGACGAGCGCCTGGGCCATTCCCCCCGCGCTGACAGCCCCGTCCCCGCGCGCCCCCTGCTCGTGGCCGTGTGCCGCGAGCCCGGGCCCATCGCCGACGACGAGCTCGCCACGCTCATCGAGTGGGGCGGCCTCGACCCCGAGCGCGGCATCGAGACCATCCACCTCCTGGAGGCGGGCGCCCCCGAGCCCGAGGACATCGACCTGGACCGCTACTGGGCGGTGGCGATCACGGGCTCCCCCTTTGGCATCCGCCCCGATCCGGCCCACGACGCCGCCCATCCTCCCGCTGGCGGGCTGGCGGCGCTGGAGCGCATGCGCCGCCGCGTCGTGGCGCTGGCCGCCAGGCTCGTGGCTGAGGACCGGCCCACCCTCGCCCTGTGCTTCGGCCTCCAGGCGATCGGCCTCGCCCTGGGCGGCAGCCTCACGAGTGCCCAGGGCGAGGACCTGAGCGCGCCGCACCTGAGCCCCACCGAGGCCGGGCTCGCCGACCCGGTCGCGGGCAGGCTCCCTGCGGCGCTGCGGGGCTATGTGGGGCACGCCGACTCCCTCGCCCTCGGGCCCGATGGCACCCTTCCCGGCGGCGGGACGGTTCTGCTGACCGGCACCACCTGCCAGGTGCAGATGGCCCGCTGGGGCGAGCACGTCTACGGCACCCAGTTCCACCCGGAGATCACCACCGAGGGCATGCGCATCCGCATCGCCCAGTACGGGGGCGCCTACTACCCACCCGAGGAGCGCGCCGCCGTCATCGAGCGCTGCGACAGCGCTGACGTCACCGGCGCCAACGCGCTGATCACCGCCTTCGCCAGCCGCTACGCGCACATTCCTGCCGTGTAGGAGGGACCCGCCATGTCCCTGAGATTCGCCGCCTCGGCCCGCTCCACCATCGGGGTGGAGTGGGAGTTGCAGATCATCGACCCCGCGACGCTGCGCCCCATGCCCTGCGCCCCGGAGATCCTCGCCGAGCTCGCGCGCGCCCACCCCGCCCATGGGCGGATCCATGCCGAGATGCTGCGCAACACCCTCGAACTGGTGAGCAGGCCCCGGCGGACGGTCGCCGGCTGCGCCGAGGACATGGGCATCGCCCTGGACATGCTCGCGCCCTTCGTCGAGGCGCATGGGGCCGTTCTAGTGGGATCGGGCACGCATCCCTTCGTCTCACCGGCCAGTCAGGACGTGTCCGAGTCCGAGCGCTACGGCGTCCTGGTGGACCGCACCCAGTACTGGGGCCGGCAGATGCTCATCTTCGGCACCCATGTGCATGTGGGGGTGGAGGATCGGGCCAAGGTCCTGCCCATCGGCGAGCACCTGCTCGCCCACCTGCCCCACTTGCAGTCGCTGGCGGCGGCCTCGCCGTTCTGGGATGGTGAGGACACCGGCTACGCGGACAACCGCGCCTGGATCTTCCGCCAGCTGCCCCACGCGGGCCTGCCGGACTGGCCGGGCGACTGGGACGGGCTGGAGGACCTCACGGAGTCGATGATGCGGGCCGGGGCGATCAAGAGTTTCAACGAGTTGCGCTGGGATGTGCGCCCCTCCCCCGGTTTCGGGACGATCGAGGTGAGGATCTGCGACGCCTCCTCCAACCTCCTGGAGGTGCGGGCGATCGCCGCGCTCACCCAGTGCCTCGTGGAGTCCGCCTCGCAACGACTCGATGAGGGGCTCCCCCTGGCCCGCCTGCCCCGCTGGTTCCTGGCGGAGAACAAGTGGCGCTCGGCCCGTTACGGGCTGGACGCGACCATCGTGACGAGCCCCGACGGCGAGCAGGCGCCCTTGCGCCGGTCCCTGAGCGCCCTCGTCACCGAGCTGGAGCCGGTGGCGCGGCGACTGGGGTGCGCCGATGACCTGGCGCTCGTCGAGGGGATCCTCACCGGCGGCGCCGGGTACGAGCGCCAGCGGCGGGCCCGTGACGATTCCGATCTGAGAGGCGTCGTCGAGCAGCTCATCGGTGAGATGAGGGCCGGGTGCCCGCTGCCCTGAGGCTGCGGCCGACGCGGCTCTACCGCCCGCCCTCCGGCTCGCCCGCGACGGCGTCGATCGCTCCTCCGAAACGGCGGTTCCTGGAAGCGTAGGCGACACAGGCCCGCCACAGCTCGGCCCGATCGAACTCGGGCCAGGGCAGATCGGTGAAGTAGAGCTCGGCGTAGGCCGAGGACCACATGAGGAAGTTGCTCGTGCGCTGCTCGCCGGATGTGCGGATGAAGAGGTCGACGTCGCGCATGGCCGGGGAGTAGAGGTGGCGCTGGATCGTCTTCTCCGTGATGGAGCCCGGCTTGAGGCGCCCGGCGGCGATCTCCTCACCGATGGCGCGGGCGGCGTCGGCGATCTCGGCTCGGCCGCCGTAGTTGAGGCACATGTTGAGCACCATGGTGGAGTTGCCCGCGGTGATGCGCTCGGCGCGGCGCACCTCCTTGAGGACGGACTTCCACAGCTTGGGCTCGCGGCCGACCCATCGGACCCGCACGCCCCAGGCGTTGAGGTCGTCGGTCTGGGCGCGCAGGACGGTGCGGGTGAAGCCCATGAGGAAGCGGACCTCGGCCGGGCTGCGCCGCCAGTTCTCCGTGGAGAAGGCGTAGACGCTCATCTCCTTGACGCCGAGCTCGACGCCGCCGGCGATGACGTCCATCATGGTGGCCTCACCGACCCGGTGGCCCTCGGTGCGGGTCAGGCCCCGGCTGTTGGCCCAGCGGCCGTTGCCGTCCATGACGAGGGCGACGTGCTCGGGGAGCGCAGCCGCGGGGATCACCGGGGGAATGAGCCCATCGCGGTGCAGCGGAACGGATTCGGGCGCGGCGGTGGGATCGGGGGCGGGAGGCATATCAGGCTCTTTCGACGAGGGCGAGGGAGCGCAGGCGGCGCTCCAGGTGCCAGGTGGTGTAGGCGGAGACGAGCCCGGAGGCCTGGGCCCGATCCCGGGTGGTCGAGGCGTCGGCGAGCTGCCAGTCGCCGGAGAGGAGGGCCCCCATGAGCGCCATGGCGCTGGGGTCGATGGTGACGCTCCCGGCGGGGCGGCAGCCCTCACAGGCGGCGCCGCCGGCCTGGACGTGGAAGGCCGTGTGAGGCCCGGGGGCGCCGCAGACGGCGCAGTCGAAGCACGACGGCGCCCAGCCGGCCAGGGCGAGGGCGCGCAGGAGGTAGGAGTCGAGGACGAGGCCGGGGGCGTGGCGGCGCCGGGCCAGGGCGGCGAGGGCCCCGTAGAGGAGGAGGAACTGCTGGGGGGATTCGCCGGTGCCGAGGTCGCCGTCGTCCTCGGTGAGGCGCTCGGCGGTCTCGGCCATGGTCTGCGCGCAGGTGAACATGGCGTAGTCGGTGGCGATGGGGCGGCTGAAGGGGTCGATGGTCTCGACCTGGGTGACGACGTCGAGGGTGCGGCCGGCATGGAGCTGGACGTCGATCATGGAGAAGGGTTCGAGGCGCGCGCCGAAGCGCGAGGTGGTGCGCCGCACACCCTTGGCGACGGCCCGGACCTGTCCGTGGTGTCGGGTGAGCATGACGATGATGCGGTCGGCCTCACCCAGCTTGTGGGTGCGCAGGACGAGGGCCTCGTCACGGTAGAGCCTCTGCACGGGCCAGATCCTCTCACGCGCCGCGGCCCCCGGGGGCGAGGCGGGGCGCCGCGCCCCCGGAGGCCGCGCGGTGGGCGGCCTCAGCGCAGGGCGCGGTTGACGGCGGAGATGATCGCCTTGAAGGAGGCGGTGGTGATGGAGGGGTCGAGGCCGACGCCCCACAGGACCTGGCCGCCCACCTCGCATTCGACGTAGGAGGCGGCGGTGGCGTCGCGCCCCTCGGACAGGGCGTGCTCGGCGTAGTCGAGGATGCGGATGGACACGCCGGTCTGCTCCAGGGCGGTGGTGAAGGCGCCCACGGGTCCGTTGCCGGAGGCGGTGAGCAGGCGCTCGTCCCCCTCATCGGTGAGCGTGACGGTGAGGATCGCGTCCTCATCCTGGGTGGAGGTGAGCGTGGCGCCCTTGAGCTCGAAGCGTCCCCAGGCCGCCAGGCCCTCCAGTCCGTCACGGTGGATGACGGCATCGATGGGCAGGTACTCGTCGGCAAAGATGCGCCAGAGCAGCGTCGCGTCGATCTCGCCGCCATAGGTGTCGGCGTGGCGCTGGATGATGCGGGAGAACTCGATCTGGAGGCGGCGC
Organism: Actinomyces sp. zg328; assembly: GCF_009829635.1. Taxonomy (NCBI): domain Bacteria; kingdom Bacillati; phylum Actinomycetota; class Actinomycetes; order Actinomycetales; family Actinomycetaceae; genus Actinomyces; species Actinomyces sp. zg328. The sequence goes on along the minus strand of NZ_VWPE01000002.1, from coordinate 47,005 downwards.
GGCAGGTCCAGGTTGTGCCTGTTCTTGAGCAGGTAGGCGACCCCACCCTTGCCGGACTGGGAGTTGACGCGCACGACGGCCTCGTAGGAGCGGCCGACGTCGTGGGGGTCGATGGGCAGATAGGGCATGGACCAGGGCACGGCGGTCTCCGCGGCGTCGTCCTCAAGCCCCTCAGCGCGCCGGGCCTCGACGGCCTTGGCGCGCGCGGCGAAACCCTTTTTGATGGCGTCCTGGTGGGAGCCGGAGAAGGAGGTGTAGACGAGGTCCCCGGAGTAGGGCGTGCGCGGGGGGACGTCCATCTGGGTGGAGCGCTCGACGACGCGGCGCACCTCATCGATGTCGGATAGGTCGAGCATGGGGTCGATGCCCTGGCTGAAGAGGTTGAGGGCCAGGGTGACGAGGTCCACGTTGCCGGTGCGCTCGCCGTGCCCGAAGAGGCAGCCCTCGACCCGCTGACCGCCCGCGAGCAGGCCGAGCTCGGCGGCGGCCACGCCCGAGCCGCGGTCGTTGTGGTTGTGCAGGGAGAGGCAGACATGCTCGCGGTGGGACAGGTGGCGGCTCACCCACTCGATCTGGTCGGCGTAGACGTTGGGGGTGGCGCGCTCGACGGTGGCGGGCAGGTTGAGGATGATCTCGCGGTCCTCATCCGGCTCCCAGGCGCCCATGACGGCCTCGCAGACCTCCAGGGTGTAGTCGCGCTCGGTGTCGACGAAGATCTCCGGGGAGTACTCGTAGCCGAAGATCGTGTCCTCGGTGAGGACCTTCTCGGCACGGGCCATGACCATGCGGGTGCCGTCGACGGCGAGCTCGCGGATGTCGTCCTTGCCCATGCGGAAGACGACCTCCCGGAAGAGGGGGGAGAGCGCGTTGTAGAGGTGGACGGTGGCGCGCGGGATGCCGACGCAGGCATCCAGGGTGCGGTCGATGAGGTCCTCGCGGGACTGCGTGAGGACGGAGATGGTGACGTCCTCGGGGATGGCGCCGTCGTCGACGAGGCTGCGCACGAAATCGAAGTCGGTCTGGGAGGCGGCGGGGAAGCCGACCTCGATCTCCTTGAAGCCGATGCGCACGAGGAGGTCGAAGATGGCGCGCTTGGCCTCGGGCCCCATGGGCTCGATGAGGCTCTGGTTGCCGTCGCGCAGGTCGGTGGACAGCCAGCGGGGGGCGGTGGTGAGGCGCTTGGTGGGCCAGGTCCGGTCCGGCAGGTCGGTGATGACGGTGTCCTGGAAGGGGCGGTACTTGGCGAAGGGCATGCCGGAGGGCTGCTGGGGCGCGGGGAGAGCGGTGCGCATGGGTGAGCTCCTGGGGTCAGTGGTGGCGATCGGGCGCGCTGTGCGCCCGGCGGCTGGCAACGCGGATCGCCGCGGTCGGGGTGCCGGCCTGTCAGGCCCCGCCGCGGCGGCTAAGCAGGAGGCCGCCGCCCGGGCGCAGGGCCCGGCTCCGCGCTGGCATCACTGCTGGCATCGCTCGCTTCACTGGCATGGTCATGACCGTACTCCATAAGCGACGCCCCGTCAGGACAAACCACACTCCGGACCCGCCGCCCCCTCGCCGAGACCGGTCGAAAACACGAGCGAGACCGGTCGAAAATACGAGCGAGACCGGTCCGCAGTGCCCTCGCGGCCCAGGAACCGCCTGGGCCCGGTGCTGCGCCCTCGAACCGCGAGGATGAGGGCGCAGCGCCGGGCCGAGACCGCGGAGCCGGGCCGGGGGCGCTCAGATGAGGCCGGCAGCGAGGTCGAGGGGCGTGCCGAAGCGGTGGGCCGTGATCGCGACCGACTGCTCGCGCAGGAAGGGCAGCAGCTCGGTGTGCGGGCAGGGGGTGACCTCCCCCGTGTAGAGGGCGACGTCGGGACTGCCGCTGGTCAACGACGTCGCCTCCTCCCAGACAGAGGCCTCGGCCACGCCGCGCGGGGCGAGGATGCGCACGCGCGTGCCCAGGGCGTGGGAGGCGCCCAGATCCGCCAGGCGGGCGGACCACACCCCCTCGGGCTCGAGCTCCACGCGCACGCCCGCCGCCTGGGCCGCGGCGGTCAGGCCCGCCTGCAGTGGCGCCTCCACGGAGAGCTCGACGTCGGCACCGGCGAGCACGCCCGCGGCGAGGACGCGCACGAGGTCCACCGTCTCTACCCCGAGCACGGAGCGCACGATGACGGGGGTGGGCCGGTAGCGCAGGATGTTGCGCTCGCAGGCCAGCCCCGTGACGTCGAGCGCCTGGCCGTAGCGCTCCCGCCAGGCGGCGGCGTCTGCGGCCAGGGCGCGGCGCAGCCAGGCGGCGTCGGCGCGGACGAGCTCGTGGCGCACAGCCTCGAAGAGCCCCGCGACGCGCTCATCGACGTCGGACAGTGAGCCGCTGGCGACCTCAGCCTCGGCGTCCTCGGCCCGGGTGACCTCCCCCAGGCCGAGCAGGTAGGAGGGACCGCCGGCCTTCGTGGTGGCGCCGATGGCGGAGCGCTTCCAGCCGCCGAAGGGCTGGCGCCGCACGATGGCGCCGGTGATGCCGCGGTTGACGTAGAGGTTGCCGGCCTCGATCCCGTCCAGCCACTGGGCGAGCTCGGCGGCATCGAGGGTCTGCAGCCCGGAGGTCAGCCCGTAGTCGACGGCGTTGACCACCTCGATCGCCTCGGCGAGCGTGTCCACCCGCATGATGCCGATGACCGGCGCGAAGTACTCGGTGAGGTGGTACTCGCTGCCGGGGGCCACGCCGGCGCGGATGCCCGGCCGCCACAGGCCCCCTCCCAGATGCTTGGGGGCGAGCACCCAGTGCTCCCCGCTGCCCAGGGTGGTCAGCCCCCGCCGCGCCTTGGGGTCATCCGGGACGACGACGGGCCCCACCTGGGAGTCCAGGTGCTCAGGCCCCTTGACCCGCAGGGAGGCGGTGGCGTCCACGAGCTGGCGGGCGATGCGCTCGGAGCGGCCCGCCGAGCCGACGAGCACGAGGAGGGAGGCGGCCGAGCACTTCTGGCCGGCGTGCCCGAAGGCCGATGCGACGGCGTCGCGCACGGCCAGGTCGGGATCGGCCGAGGGGGTGACGATGATGGCGTTCTTGCCGCTGGTCTCCCCCAGCAGGCGCATGGAGGGCTTCCAGGAGCGGAAGAGGCGGGCGGTGTCGTAGGAGCCGGTGAGGATGACCCGCTCGACACCCTCATGGGTGACGAGGTGCTGGGAGACGTCACCGTCCTCAATGGGGGCGAGCATGAGGACCTCCCGCGGCACCCCGGCGGTGTGGAGGGCACGCACGATCTCGGCGCCGCAGCGGCGGGCGGGCGGGGCGGGTTTGAGGACGACGGCGCTGCCCACGGCCAGGGCGGCCACGACTCCCCCGGTGGGGATGGCGAGCGGGAAGTTCCAGGGCGAGGCGACGACGGTCACCCGCGCGGGGGTGAAGCGGGCGCCGACGAGGTGGTCAGGATCGGCCACTTCCAGGGCCATCCGCGCGTAGTGGCGGCAGAAGTCGATGGCCTCGCTGACCTCGGGGTCGGACTGGTCGATGGTCTTGCCGGTCTCCGCGGCGGCCACCTCGATGAGTTCGGCCCGGCGGGCGGCGAGGATGTCGCCGGCATGGTCGATGATGGCGGCGCGCTCGGCGGCGGGCCGGGCCGCCCACGCCTTGTGCGCGCTCGTGAGAGCGGCGATGGCGCTGTCCACGTCCTCGCTGGTGGCCAGGAAGGCCTCGCCGGAGCGCACGTCGTCGATGCCGCGCTTCGAGCCGGGGATGGCGGCGGCGATGCGGCGCGCCCATTCGCGGTTGGCGGGCAGTGCGGGGTCGGAGTCGGTGGCGGGGACGTACTCGGGCAGGGGGCCCGGGGCGGGTGGCCCGGCAATGGGGGCTCGCTGCTCGGCGAGGCGGTCCTGGGCGCGTCGGGGCGCGGGCACGGGGGCGCCCGGATCGAGGTCGGCCAGGGCGTCGAGGAAGCGCTGCTGCTCGCGGGCGAAGACGGCCGGGTCGGAGGCGAGGTCGAAGACGCCCGACATGAAGTTCTCGGGGGCGGCGTTTTCCTCCAGACGGCGCACGAGGTAGGAGATGGCGACGTCGAACTCGCCGGGGTCCACCACCGGCACGTACAGCAGGAGCTGGCCGACGTCTCGGCGCACGACCTCGGCGATGCCGGTGGCCATACCGGAGAGCATCTCGAACTCGACGTCGTCCTGGGCGCCGCGGGCCTGACGCAACTCGTAGGCGAAGGCGATGTCGAAGAGGTTCTGGCCGGCCACGCCCAGGCGGATGTTGGCCAGGCGCTCAGGCGTCATCGCCCACTCAAGCATCCGCTTGTAGTTGGTGTCGGTAGCCTGCTTGCTGGGCCAGGTGACCGGCTCCCAGCCGTGGATCTCGGCGTCGACGCGCTCCATGGACAGGTTGGCGCCCTTGACGATGCGGACTTTGATGCGGTGCCCGCCGGAGGCGACGCGGGCGGCGGCCCACTCCTGGAGGCGCGCCATGGCGGCCAGGGAGTCGGGCAGGTAGGCCTGCAGGACGATGCCCGCCTCGTAATCACGCAGGTCGGGTTGGTCGAGGATGGCGGTGAAGACCTCGATGGTCAGATCGAGGTCCTTGTAGTCCTCCATGTCGAGGTTGAGGAAGGTGCCGTGGTCGCGGGCGGCGCGGTACAGGGGCGTGAGGGCCTCGACGCCGTGGGCGACGACCTCCTCATGACCCCAGGGGTTGTGGGGGCCGGTGACGGCGGAGACCTTGACGGAGGCGTAGTCGACGTCGTCGCGCGTGACCAGGCCCATGACCTGGGTGAGGCGCCGCTCGGCCTCCTTGTTGCCTAGGACGGCCTCACCCAGGAGGTTGACGTTGAGGCGGTTGCCGCCCTCGCGCAGGCGGGCGAGCGCGGGGCCGAGCCCTGCCTCGGTGGCGTCGACGACGAGGTCGCCGACGAGCTCGCGGAAGGTGCGGCGGGCGATCCTGGCGGCGGTGCGCGGGGCGAGGCGCGCCACGCGCCCGCCGACGCCGGTGGCGGCGCCGAGCAGTTTCGGCAGGAAGCTGGTGCGCTTGGCGGCCAGGCGGGCGAGCGCGGCCCCGGCGACGTCGAGATCGGCGGGGCGCACGACGTCGTCGGTGAAGCGGGTGGTGAACTCCAGGCCATCGGGGTCGGCGAGGATGCTAGCCAGGAGAGAGGCGCTGCGAGGGACGGGCTCGTGGGCGGAAGCGTCGGCCCAGCGGCGGGCTCGGGCGGTGGCGCGCTGGCCGATGTCCCATAGGTCGTCGGGGCAGGCGCGGGCAGGGCCGGTCGGGGCTGGGCTGTGCTGGATCGCCATGTGCGGCTCGCTCTCACTCGATGATCAGGGGCTGATCCAAGTGTGCGACACGGCGTCGCGACGCGCAGGGCTTTCGGCCGTGATCGTCTCGGGTTCTTGCCCGGGCGGCCCCGAGGCGCCCCTCGGCGGCGCCGGGGCCCCTGGCCGCGCGGCTAGAAGCCGAGCTTGGTCAGGGCCTTGGGATCGGACTGCCAGTCCTTGGCGGTGCGCACGTGGAGGTCGAGATAGATCTTGCGGCGCAGGTAGTCCTCGATGCCGCGGCGGGCGCGCACGCCGATCTCCTTGAGGCGGGCCCCGCCCTTGCCGATGACGATGGCCTTCTGGGAGTCGCGCTCGACGACGAGGCTGACGCGCACCTGCATGCGGTTGCCCGCGCCTTTGACGGGGCCCAGGCTGCCGGGCGTGGTGCCGCGCGGGTCCATGACCTCGTCGACGATGACGGCCAGGGAGTGCGGGAGCTCGTCGCGAACGCCCTCCAGGGCGGCCTCGCGGACGAGCTCGGCGATCATGAGGTCGCGGGGCTCGTCGGTGATCTCACCGGTGGGGTAGAGCGGCGGTGAGGGGGGCAGGTGACCGGCGAGGACGTCGGCGAGGACGTCGATCTGCTCGCCGCGCGCGGCGGAGACGGGAACGATGTCCGCCCAGTCGCCGAGTTGGTCGACGGCGAGGAGCTGGGCGGCCAGGGCCTCCCTGCCCACGGTGTCCGCCTTGGTGACGACGGCGACGACGGGGGCGCGCGACTCGGCGATGTCACGGGCGATGAAGCGGTCGCCGGGCCCGATCTTCTCATTGGCGGGGATGCAGAAGGCGATGACGTCGACGTCGGTGAGGGTCTCGCGGACGAGGTCGTTGAGGCGCTTGCCCAGGAGGGTCTTGGGGCGGTGCATGCCGGGGGTGTCGACGAGGACGATCTGGGCGTCCTCGCGGTGGACGACGCCGCGCACGTTGTGGCGGGTGGTCTGGGGGCGGTCGGACATGATGGCGACCTTGGTGCCGACCAGCGCGTTGGTGAGCGTTGACTTGCCGGTGTTGGGGCGCCCGATGAGGCAGGCGAAGCCGGCGCGGAAGCCCTCGGGGCGGACGGGCAGGGAGAGCCCCGCGGCGGCGGTCGCGCCAGCCGGGCCCTCTCCGTCGGCGCCCCCGGCTCCGTCATCGGTGAGGTCGATGCCCGCCAAGGCGTTCTCACCGGCCATGAGCTCGGCGTCGGAGGGGAAGCGGATGGGCGCAGCGGGCGCAGTGGGCCCAACAGGCTCATTGATCTCAGTGGTCTCGGCGTTGCCGTTCTCGGTGCTCTGGCCGGTCATGGGCGGTGATCGCTCTCGTCGTCGTGGGTAGTGGGGGTGCGGGTGGCTAGGAGGGTGGCGACCTGGCGGCGCCTGCCGGAGGCCTCGCCGGCGGTGAGGCGGATGCCCTGCCAGTCGCCGACGGCGCCGGGAAGGGGCACTCGGCCGATGGCCTTGGTGAGCAGGCCGATGGCGGTGTCGACGTCGTCGTCGTCGATCTCAATGCCGAAGAGCTCCCCGAGCTCATCGAGGCCGAGGCGCGCGGGGACGCGGTAGGCGCCGTCGCCGAGGTCCTCGACTTCGGGCTCGGCGTGGTCGTGCTCGTCGGTGAGCTCTCCGACGACCTCCTCCAGCAGGTCCTCCATGGTGACCAGGCCGGCGATGCCGCCGTATTCGTCGACGGCGAGGGCCATGTGGGAGCGGCCGGACTGCATGTCGCGCAGGAGGTCGTCGGCGGCCTTGGTCTCGGGGACGTAGACGGCCTCGCGGGTGAAGCCGACGACGGCGCGGGTCTCGTGCTCGGGGTGCTCGGCGAGGCGGCGCAGGACGTCCTTGAGGTAGAGGATGCCGCGCACGTCGTCGGCATCGTCGCCGATGATGGGGACGCGGGAGTACCCCGAGCGGATGAACAGGCGCATGGCAGCGGCCATGGGCTCGTCCTCCTCCATGGTGACCATGTCGGGGCGGGGCACCATGACCTCGCGCACGAGGGTCTGGCCCAGTTCGACGACGCTGCGCATCATCTCGCGGTCCTCGTCCTCGATGGACTCCGATTCGCCGATCTCGTCGATCATCTCGCGAAGGTCCTGGGTGACGGCCTCACGGGCCTCGGCCTCGGTGAGGGTGGAGGCGCGCCCGAAGCGGGACTCCAGCCAGCGCCAGGGGGCGCCGAGGGAATCGACGCGGCGCAGGAGGCCGGCGAGGACGAGGAGGGCCCCCTCGGGGTCGCGGCGCCCGAGGCGGCGCGGGGGGATGCCCACGACAAGCCCGAGGAGGACGGCGTTGACCCCGGCGGCGGCCAGGAGGACCTGCCACCACGAGGTGAGCAGGCCGGCGGCAGCGAGGGTGACGAGGACGGCGGCGAGCATGTCGACGCCGATGCGCGCGGCGCCGATGGTTCCCAGGACCTCGCCGCGGCGCTCGGCGAGGGCCAGGACTCCGGCGGCGCCCCGACGGCCATCCTCGACGAGGTCCTCAGCGGCGGCGCGAGTGATGCGGGCCAGGGCGGCCTCCCCGGCGGAGAGGGAGGCCCCCAGGGCGAGGATGAGGACCGAGGCGGTGATGAGCAGGGCGACGGGGGTGCCGGTCATGCGCCCCTACTCGCGAGGAAGGTCAAGAGGAGGGTGCGCTGGAGATCGAACATCTCCTTCTTCTCCTCCGGCTCGGCGTGGTCGTAGCCGAGCAGGTGGAGGATGCCGTGAGTGGCCAGCAGCAGCATCTCCTCGACGGCGGAGTGCCCCGCGGCGATGGCCTGCTTGGCGGCCACCTGGGGGCAGATGACGATGTCGCCAAGGGTCCCGGCGGGCTCGTCCTCGTCGCCGGGGCGCAACTCGTCCATGGGGAAACTCATGACGTCGGTGGGGCCGGGCAGGTCGAGCCAGCGGACGTGGAGCTCGGCCATGGGCTCGGGGTCGATGAAGAGGATGTTGAGCTCGGCCAGCGGGTTGACGCGCATGGCGGTGAGCACGTGGTCGGCCAGCGCGGCGAACTCGGCGCCGTCGATGGCGACCTCGGTCTCGTTGTTGATTTCGGTGGTCATGCGCGGCTCCTGGCGGGGGCGTGGTGGGTGGGGCGGGCGGCGCGATGCCCGCGGGAGCGGCGGGCGGCGCCCCCGGCACTGTCGGTGGGGCCATCGTGGTTGGCCCGCAGGGCCTGGTCGGCGGCGGTCTCGGCGTCATAGGCAGCGTAGGCGTCGATGATGCGGCCCACGAGGCGGTGGCGGACAACATCGGCGGCGCCGAGCTCGCAGAAGGAGACGCCGTCGACGCCGTCGAGGATCCGGCGCACGACGACGAGGCCCGAGGGGCGCGAGCCGGGCAGGTCGATCTGGGAGACGTCCCCGGTGACCACCATCTTGGAGCCGAATCCGAGGCGGGTGAGGAACATCTTCATCTGCTCAGGGGTGGTGTTCTGGGCCTCGTCGAGGATGACGAAGGCGTCGTTGAGGGTGCGCCCGCGCATATAGGCCAGGGGCGCGACCTCGATGGTGCCGGCAGCCATGAACTTGGGCAGGGCCTCGGGCTCGAGCATGTCGTGCAGGGCGTCGTACAGGGGCCGTAGGTAGGGGTCGATTTTGTCGGTGAGGGTGCCGGGCAGGAAGCCGAGGCTCTCGCCGGCCTCGACGGCGGGGCGGGTGAGGATGATACGGGAGACCTGGTGGCGGGCGAGGGCGTCGACGGCCTTGGCCATGGCGAGGTAGGTCTTGCCGGTGCCGGCGGGGCCGATGCCGAAGGTGATGGTGGCGTCCTCAATGGCGTCGACATACTTCTTCTGCCCCAGCGACTTGGCGCGTATGGTGCGGCCCCGCGCGGTTAGGACGTCCTCGGCGAGCACGTCGGCGGGGCGCGCGGCGGCCGCGAGGAGGCCGATGGCCCGCTCGACCGCGTCGGCGGTCAGCGGTGTGCCGGCGCTCGCGACGTCGACGAGCTCGGAGAGCAGGAGGACGACGGTGTCGACGACGGCTGGATCACCGGTGACGCGGATCTCGGAGTCCCGCACGAGGATATCCGCGTCGGGGAATCCCCTCTCCACGGCGCGCAGGACCTCGTCGCGCACGCCGAGGAGGGCGACGAGGGCGAGATCGGGTGGCAGGACGAGGGAGCGGGTCACCTCCGCGGCGGAGGCCGTGGGCGCGACAGCGCCGGGCGAGCCGGGGCGCGCGGCGGCGCCGGGGCTGGCTGGCGAGGTGGTCCGCGGCGCGTGGGGGGCCGCTACTGGGTCGATGGGCGCGTTGGTCATCGCGGCAGATCCTACCGGGGAGGGCAAGGGCGGGAGGGCAAGGGCGGGCGCAGGGCCCGCCCGCGCGGGGCCATCCCCACGGCGCGCGAGCGGGCCGGATCGGGGCGCAACCCGGGCGCTACAGCGCCATCGCGAGCGTGCCGGCCACCAGCATGACGAGGCCGCCCAGGTAGCGACGGCCCAGCCGCTCGCGCAGGACGAGCACGGAGAAGGCGACGGTCACGAGGATGCCCAGCTTGTCGATCGGCACGATGACGCTGGCCGGGCCGTCCTGAAGAGCCCGGTAGAAGCAGAGCCACGACGCCCCGGTCGTCAGCCCCGAGGCCAGCACCAGCGCCAGCTCGCGCCGGGGCAGGGCACCCAGGGGGCGCCATCGGCCGCTCACGGCGACCATCGCCCATGCCATGACCAGGACCACGGCCGTGCGGATCGCCGTGCCCAGGCTCGACTCCACGCCGACGATCCCGAGCTTGCCCAGGATCGCCGTCAGCGCCGCGAACACCGCCGAGCCCAGCGCGTGGGCCAGCCACCCCGGGGAAGCGCGCCGCCCGGGAAGGGTCCTCGCGTCGTCGGCGCGCTCCAGCATGAGCAGCGTTCCCACGACCATGAGGACCACGCCGGTGCCCCCGAGCGCCGTCAGCGGCTCGCCCAGGAGGACGATGGCGAGCAGGACCGTGAGCACGGTGCTCAGCTTGTCGATCGGGGCGACCCGCGAGGCCTCCCCCAGCTGGAGGGCCTTGAAATAGCACAGCCATGAGGCCCCTGTGGCCAGCCCGGAGGCGACGAGCCAACCGAGGGTGGCGGCGTCGATGCTCGCGATCTGGGACTGCGAGCCCCGCAGGAGCACCATGGCGACGGCGGCGGCCAGGACCACGGGGACGCGCAGGGCGGTGGCCAGGGTGGAGTCGATCTGCCGGATGCCCGCCTTGGCGAGCACCGCCGTCAGCCCGGCGAACAGGGCCGAGCCGCAGGCGAAAACGATCCACATGCGCCCAAGGCTAGCCCGTTACCTTGTTGGTGGTCGCGAGATGAGGCTCATGACCGGGCCAGCGGCGGTCGGCATGATGTCTTGCCCCTGACGCTTAATTGTCCGGGGGAGTCACCGGCCGCTGCGGCGCGCGCGGCCCCCGACGCACGAGCGAGCACGAGCCGGGCCGGATCCCGCAGATACCGTCTCACCCCGCGCAAACCGTCTCACCCCGCAGATACGCCCTCAAACTACGAGAATGAGGGCGCAAGGCCGGGCCGAGACGGTATCTCTGGGCCCGGGCGGTATCCCCGGGCCCCCAGCGGACTCACCGGCGGCACCATCCGGCCCTCAGCGGGTCCTGCGGGGCATCGTCAGCGGGGCGGCGGTGAGCAGCACGAGGCCGATGACCGCCAGTATGACGATGTCCATGACGAGGCCCTGCGTCACCGCCGCCCCCGCCTGGACCTCGCCGACGGCGTTGACCGCCCAGCTCATCGGCAGGACCTGGCTGACAGGCTCCAGGGCCGGCGGCAGCTGGCCGCGGGGGACGAGCATCCCGCACAGGAAGACCTGCACGCCGATGAGCAGCGGCATGAACTGCACCGCCTGGAACTCCGTGCGTGACAGCGCCGACACCAGAAGCCCCATCGCCACACCGACGAAGGCGTCCAGCAGCGCGGTCAGGATGATCCACGCCCAGCTCCCCGCGATCGTCACCCCCAGCGCCCAGGCGCACACCCCGAAGAGGACGAGCGCCTGCCCCACCGCGATCACCGTGAACGCCGTCGCGTAGCCCATGAGGAGGTCGGCGCGGTGCAGGGGCGTCGTCCACAGGCGCTCCAGGCTGCCGCTCACGCGCTCCTGGAGCATGGCGATGCTCGTGACCAGGAACATCACGGCCATCGGCAGGATCGCGATCATCTGCACCGCCACCCGGTCGAACAGCGCGTCCCCGCCCGGGAAGTCCTTGTAGACGAAGTACAGGAGCGTCACCAGCAGGGCGGGGACCGCCATGATGAGGGCGATCGTGCGCCTGTCATTGAGCAGCTGGCGCAGGACCCGCCGGACTGTCGTGGCGTAGGTGCGCAGTCTCATTGCTTCGTCTCCTTGCTCGTGGCGGCGCCGGCGATCGTCGCCGCTCCGGCGCCCTCGGCCGACTCGGCCTGGCGGATGATGGTGAGGAAGGCGTCGTCGAGCCTCTCGACGCCGGTGCTGGCCAGGAGCTCCGACGCGGTCGCCTCGGCCAGGATGCAGCCCTCGCGCATGAGCAGGACGCCGTCGCAGCGGAAGGCCTCGTCCATCACGTGACTGGAGACGAGGATCGTGGTGCCGCCCTCGGCGATGCGGCGGAAGGCGGCCCACAGGTCCTCCCGGGTCACCGGGTCCAGGCCGACCGTCGGCTCGTCGAGCACCAGCAGCTCCGGGGCCACAACGAGCGCGCAGGCCAGTGAGACCCGGTTGCGCTGCCCGCCGGAGAAAGTGGAGACCGGCCTGTCGGCGATATCCGCGATGCCGACCTCCGCTAGGACCTCATCAACCCCCCTGGCGCGCGGCCCGGCCAGGCGGGCGAAGTAGGCGGTGTTCTGGCGAGCGGTCAGGTTGGGGTAGACCGACGCCTCCTGGGTGAGGTAGCCGATGCGGCCACGCAGCGGCTTGCTGCCCGGCGCGGCCCCCAGGACCTCCAGCTCCCCCGAGTAGCGCTGCACGCCGACGATCGAGCGCATGAGCGTCGTCTTCCCGCAGCCCGATGGCCCCAGCAGGCCGGTGATGGATCCCGGGGCGAGAGCCAGGTCGAGCCCGTGGAGGATCTCGTTGCCGCCGCGGGTGACCACGAGGCCGGTGGCGCGCACGGCGGGCGCCGACGGCTCTGGCGCGAGGGCCCCTGATGAGGCGTTCTCGTTTTTCATCATGTGATGAATATAGGGTCGCGGTCCCTCATCGTCAAGAGTCATCACTGGGACCCGCCGCTGGCCGTCAGGCGGCCGACGAGGGCAGATCCCCCGTCGCGTAGCGCTGGATCGTGGGCGCGATGAGCGCCACCGCCTCCTCGATGCCGAGTGAGGCGGCCTGATCGAGACGGGCCATCCAGCGCGTCACGCCGAATCCGATGAGCTGGCTGGCGATGAGTTGGCCGCGCAGCTCGGGCCGGTCCGGGGCGAGTTTGTCCATGATGCTGCCCAGGATTCCGGTCGCGATGAAGTCGCGGAAGGGCGCCAGGCTCTCGTCATCGCTCATGGCGGCGCGGATGAGGGCGGAGAAGCGATCACCGCCGAGCCCGTCCCACAGCCCCACGAAGGAGCGGACGATCCCCTCCCCCAGCTCCTCGGGAGCGAGGCGGGAGATCGCCTGGGCCCGCTCGGAGATGCCGACGGCGCCGGTCCCGGCCGCCGACGCGACGACGGCCTCGGCGAAGAGCTCGGCGCGATCCCTGAAGTAGTGGTGGACGAGGGCGGGATCGACCCCGGCATCCCGCGCGACGCCGCGCAGCGAGGCGCGGTAGCCGTCCCTGGCGAATGCCGCGCGGGCGGCGGCGAGGATCGCCTCGCGCGCGTCCGGGCTCCCGGCGGGCCTGCGCCCGCGCGGGGTCATCGCCGCCTCCCCGCGGGTGATAGCAGCATCGACAGCATGGCCGCAGTATGCCCCATGGGCGCTAGCAGACGCCGAGCGGCCCCGCTCTCACCCCCAGAGGCCGGCCCTTTGGGCAAGGATGGCTAGGGCCACGGGGCCGGCGGAGGCCGTGCGCATGACATGCGGGCCCAGGCGCACCGCCGTCGCGCCCGCGTCCTCCAGGATGGCGGCCTCCTCAGCGCCGATACCGCCCTCCGGGCCGACGATCACGCCCACCACGCCGCCTCCGGGCAACGCCACGCCGCTGATGGGCGCCGTCGCCTCCTCATGCAGGAGGAGCACCGCTCCCCCGTCGTCGACGACGCCCCTGACCCACTCGGCGAGGCCCGCGGTCCTCCTGGGCTCGGCCACCTGGGGGACACGGGCGCGGCGCGCCTGCTTCGCCGCCTCACGGGCAGTGGCCTCCCATCGCGCCCGCCCTTTGGCCGCCTTCGGCCCCGACCACACGGAGATCGAGCGCTCCGCCTGCCAGGGCAGCACGAGGTCCACGCCGACCTCGGTGGCGGTCTCCACGGCCTGCTCATCGCGGCCGCCCTTGGCCAGGGCCTGGACGAGGGCCAGCCGCACGGGCGGCGCCTCCTCCGCCACGCGCTCGATCACGCTGACGGCCAAGCGGTCCTTCGCGCCGCCCTCGCCGGCGGCGGTCACCTCGCAGACCAGGCGCAGGCCCATCCCATCCACGAGATCAACGCGCTCACCAGCGCGCAGCCGCCGCACGGCGACGGCATGACGGGCCTGCGGGCCAGTCAGGACGAGGGCGTCCCCCGGCCCGGCCGTGGCGGCTGCGCCGTCGGGCTCAAGGGTCTGGGGGCTCATGAGGAACACGGGCGCGGTCACCCCCCAAGCCTACGGCCCACTGCGGCAGCCCCGGTGCTAGCGTCCAGGTCATGACCCCCAGTCCGAACGACAGCCCCGCCGCCCCGAACGCCCAGGACTCGCCCGCGGCCCACCCCCGGCCCTCCACCACCCCGACCACGCCGGAGGACTTCGCCGGCAACCTCGCCGCGGTCCGCTCCCGCCTTGAGGCCGCCGCCGAGCGCGCGGGCCGGGAGGCCTCAGAGATCAGGCTCCTGCCGGTCTCCAAAACCGTCCCCGAGGAGCGGCTGCGCGCCGCCGTCGCCGCGGGCATCACCCAGATGGGCGAGAACAAGGTCCAGGAGGCCAAGCGCAAGAGCGAGAACCTGGCGGACCTGCCCATCCACTGGGCGCTCATCGGCCATCTCCAGACCAATAAGGCCAGGGACGCGGCGGCCTTCGCCCACGAGTTCCAGGCGCTGGACTCCCTGCGCGTGGCCGAGGCCCTCGACCGCCGCCTCCAGGCGCTCGGCCGGCCCCTGGACGTATACGTGCAGGTCAACTCCTCAGGCGAGGCCAGCAAGTTCGGCCTGGAGCCCGCGGATGTCCCCGCGTTCCTGGCGGCGCTGCCCGCCTATTCGTCCCTACGGGTGCGCGGGCTCATGACGCTGGCCGCCCACACCGACGACACCTCCCGCGTCCGCGCCTGCTTCACCACCATGCGCGAGCTGCGTGACGCCGGGCTCCAGGCGGGAGCCGTGGGCGACGGCCAACTGTCCATGGGCATGAGCGGCGACTTCGAGATCGCCATCGAGGAGGGATCCACCTGCGTGCGGGTGGGCCAGGCGATCTTCGGGGCGCGCCCCGCTGGCGGCGAGCACTGGGCGGGGCCGCGCCGGGCCTGAGGGCGCGGGCGGCCAGGCCCCACCGCCCGCTCAGCGCCCGGAGAGCCTCTCCTTCAGGCGGCCCATGACGGAGTCGTCGCGATGGGACAGCCCGCCCTCCTCCCCGCGCAGTTCGGCGAGCCGGCGCAGCAGGTCGCGCTGCCGCTCGTCCAGGCGCGTGGGCGTCTCGACGACGATCTCGACGTTGAGGTCCCCGCGCCCGGCGCGGCGCAGGCGCCCCACGCCGAGCCCCTTGAGGGGCAGGACCTCGCCGGGCTGCGTGCCCGGCTTGATGACGACGCGCTGGTCGCCGTCGAGGGTGGAGATGTCGAATTCGGCGCCAAGCGCGGCCGCGGTCATAGGGATGCGCAGCTCGGTCCGCAGATCGTCGCCCTCGCGGCGCAGGTTCTCGTGCTCGACCTCGTGGAATTCCACGTAGAGATCGCCGGCGGGGCCGCCCGCGGGCCCGGCCTCGCCGCGCCCGGACATGCGCATGCGCGTGCCGGTGGACACGCCGGCGGGGATGCGGATCTCGATGTCCTGGTGGGTGCGCTTGCGGCCCTCCCCGGAGCACTCGGGGCAGGGGGTGACGATGACGGTGCCGTAGCCGTGGCAGGTGGTGCACGGCGAGGTGGTCATGACGTTGCCGAGGAAGGAGCGCGCCATGTGCTGCACGGAGCCCGATCCGTTGCAGGACGAGCAGGTCACCGGCGAGGTGCCGGGCGCGCAGCAGGAGCCCTCGCAGGCGGGGCAGGTGATGTGGGTGTCGAAGGGGACGGTTCGGGTGGCGCCGAAGGCGACCTCCTCCAGCTCGACGTCGACGCTCAGGAGCGCGTCCTGGCCCCGGCGCGCGCGGGACGCGGGCCCGCGAGCGCCGGCCGCGGCCCCGAAGAAGGAGCTGAAGATGTCGGCGAAGCCCCCGAAGTCCCCTCCGCCGAACCCGGCGCCGCCCCCGCGCACGGCATCCTCCCCGCCGAGATCGTAGAGCTCGCGCTTGCCGGGGTCGGAGAGGGTCTCGTAGGCGGTGGAGACGAGTTTGAACTCGTCCTCGTGCCCGGGGCCGGCGACGTCGGGGTGCAGGGCGCGGGCCTTCTTGCGGTAGGCCTTCTTGATCTCGTCGGCGCTGGCCCCGCGGGTCACGCCGAGCACCTCGTAGTAGTCGCTCACAGTCGGGTCTTCCTTCAGTCGTCAGTCGATGGTGGTCAGTGGCGCGGCGCGGATGGCGCTGCGGCCGCTCAGTCCCGCGGCCCGGCGAGGAACCGGGACAGGTAGCGGGCGACGGCGCGCACAGCGGTCATGGTGGCCGGGTAGTCCATCCGGGTGGGGCCGATGACCCCCAGGTGGGCGACGGCGTCGCCGACGCCCGGGCCGTACCCGGCGGTCACCACGCTGGCCTCGGCCAGGGCGTCCTCATGGTTCTCCGAGCCGATGCTCACGCGCATCCCGGAGGCGTCGGCGGGGTCCCCTGAGAGCAGGCGCAGGAGGACGACCTGCTCCTCGATGGCGTCCAGGAGCGGCCCCATGGTGGTGAAATCGGGGGTGGCGCGGGCCAGGTTCGCGGTGCCGGCCACGGCGATGCGCTCCTCGGCGTCGGGGCGCAGGGCGGCGATGAGCTCGCCGGTGACGGCGGCCAGCAGCGCGCGCTCGTCGGAGGGGGACTGCTCCGCCAGGCTCGCCAGCACGGGGGCGACGTCGTCGGCCCTCCTCCCCACGAGGGAGGCGTTGAGGCGGGTCTTGAGATGCTCCAGGGCAACAGGGTCGATGACGCCGCGCGCGCCGTCGTCCCCCGGGCCGGAGCGGTCGCCCATGAGGGTGATGGTGCGCTGCTCGACGCGCCCGGTATCCGTGATGATGACCATGAGCAGGCGCGTGGGCGCCAGGGCCACGAGCTCGAGGTGGCGCAGCGCGGTCAGCCGCAGGCGCGGGTACTCGACGACCGCCAACTGCCCGGTGAGCTGGGCCAGGACCCGCACGGTGCGCACCACCACCTGCTCCAAGTCCACCGCGCCGGTCAGCAGCGCGGAGATCGCCGCGCGCTCGGGGGCGGACAGGGGCTTGACGCGGGCGACCTCGTCGACGAAGAGGCGGTAGCCCTTCTCGGTGGGGACGCGGCCCGCGCTCGTGTGGGGCTGGTGGATGTAGCCCTCGTCCTCCAGGGCGGCCATGTCGTTGCGGATGGTGGCCGGGGACACGCCGAGGCGGTAGCGCTCGACGAGGGCGCGCGAGCCGACGGGCTCACGGGTGCGCACGTAGTCCGTCACGATGGCGGACAGGACTTTGAGACGGCGGTCATCGGCCATGGCGCTGCCCTCCTCCCGGCTCCCATGCGTTAGCACTCTCGGTCGACGAGTGCCATCCTACGCCCGGCCCGGCGGGTCTCCCGTTCGCCCAGCGTGAGCCTCGCTACCGTGCCCGGCGTGACTCCCATCCCCCCGCACCGCCCCCAGGCCGTCCCCGGCGCGACGGCGGCCCGCCGCAAGGCCCTGCGCGAGCAGGGCGCCACCCGCGCGCAGCAGCACGCGGCGGGGCCCGCGAGGACCGCCGTGCCCAGATCGGCCTCCGCGCCGTCGATGTCCGACCGCTACGGGGGCGACGTGCTCGCCGCGGACCCGCATCGAGTGGGCCCGCGCGCCATCCGCCCGGCGTCGGCCCATGTGGCCGTTGAGCGCGGCATGGTGCTGGAGGACCGCGAGACCGGCTTCGTGGGAGCGGCGGTCGCCGTGGAGAAGTCCGGGGGACGCCGGATCGTCGTCCTGGAGGACCGCCACGGGAGGCGGCGCGGCTTCACGCTGGGCCCGGGCTTCTGGCTGGAGGGCCGCCCCGTCATCCTCGACCCCCCGGCGCCGGCGCGCCGCGCCCCGGCCGGGCCGGTGAGCGCTGGCGGCAGGCGCCTGACGGCGTCGGGCTCCTACGCGGTGGAGGGCGAGCGCGCCCGTACGGCCCGCGCCTCGCGGATTTGGGTGGAGGGCAAGCACGACGCCGAGCTCGTGGAGAAGGTCTGGGGCGATGACCTGCGCCATGAGGGCGTGGTCGTCCTCATGCTCGACGGCGTGGACAACCTGGAGGAGGTCATGGCCGAGTTCGCCCCGGGGCCGGCCAGGCGGGCGGGCGTCCTCGTGGACCACCTCGTGGCCGGATCGAAGGAGTCGCGGATCGCCGAGCGCGTCCGCGCCATGCCGGGCGGGGACAACGTGCTCGTGCTGGGCCACCCGTACGTGGACGTGTGGCAGGCGGTGCGCCCCGAAAGGGTGGGCCTGCGCGCCTGGCCGGATGTTCCGCGCGGCACGGACATCAAGCACGGGACGCTCAAGGCGCTCGGCTGGCCCCACGCCACCCAGGCGGATGTCGCCCGGGGCTGGCAGCGGATCCTGGCGACGGTGCGCTCCTACAAGGATCTGGAGCCGAGCCTGCTGGGCCGCATGGAGGAGCTCATCGACTTCGTCACCGCGCCCGGCACCACCTGAGGGGCCCGCTGGCCGACTCGCCAGGGCGGGCCCCGCGCGGGGCGCCGCCCGGAGTCGCCAGGGGGCTCTCAGGCGTCCTGGATGGCCAGGCGGCGGCCGCGCATGATCAGGGCGGCGTCCCAGGCGAGCAGGGCCGCCGTGAGCAGGCCGCCCAGGAGTTTGACCCACAGGGGCTGGGCGATGAAGAGCATGACCATGGCGGCCAGGATCGGGACGAGTCGGGTAGTGGTCTGCACGACGTAGCCGCCGAAGGAGGGCATGGCGACGCCGTCGGCCTCGGCCACGGACTTGACCATGAAGTTCGGGCCGTTGCCGATGTAGGTGATGGCGCCGCAGAACACCGCGCCGAGCGCGATCGGCATGAGGTACAGCTCGGGAACGCCCGCGACGAGCTCGCCGCCCGGGGATTCCACGACCCTGGCCACCTCGAAGAAGGTGACGTAGGTGGGGGCGTTGTCGAGCACGGAGGACAAGCCTCCTGTGAAGATGAAGAAGGTGATCTCGTTGATCGGCAGGCGCGGGGCGATCTCGTCCAAGTACTCCAGGGCCGGGATCATGGTGAGGAAGATGCCGACGAACAGGGCGGCGACCTCCGCGATGGGCCCCCAGGCGAACTGGTTGTCCTCGTAGCGCACGCGCCTGTCCCCCAGGAAGTAGGAGGCGGCCGCGGCGCCGATCATGATGGCCTCGCGGATCGGCAGCCAGTCGCTGAGGGTCGCGTGGCCCTCCTCGATGGCGTGGACGTCGATGGAGGGGGCGAGCGCGACGGCGGCGATGATGACGGCGAACCAGATGAAGTTCACGGCGCCGCGCAGGCCCAGGGGCTCGAGTTCGGTCTTGTCGCGCGCGATGTTGGCCCTGGGCTCCTGGGAGTGGAAGTAGGTGTCCAGGGCGAAGTAGGACGCCAGCAGCATCCCGTTGACGAACAGCCACTCGGGGAAGAGGCGGAAGGTCCAGGTAAAGGGGACGCCGCGTAGGAAGCCCAGGAAGAGCGGCGGATCACCCAGTGGTGTGAGCAGGCCGCCGCAGTTGGCGACGACGAAGATCGTGTACAGGACGGTGTGGACGCGGTAGCGCCGCTCCCGGTTGGTGGCCAGCAGGGGGCGGATGAGCAGCATGGCGGCGCCGGTGGTGCCCACGAAGGAGGCCAGGATGCCACCAATGGCCAGGAAGATCGTGTTGTTGCGGGGCGTGGCCTCGATGTCGCCCTTGAGGTGGATGCCGCCGGCGACGACGAAGAGCGAGAGCAGCAGGGCGATGAACTGCCCGTACTCGACGACGGCGGCGAAGACCCGCTGCCAGCCCAGGGCGTGCCACATCCAGGCGGCCACCGGCAGGCCGAGGGCTGAGGCCAGGATGAGCTGGTTGCGGTTCTTCTCCCACCAGTGCGCGGTGGCGGGGATGAGGGGAAGGGTGGCGATGCTCGCGAGCATCGCCACGAACGGGAGGGTGGACCACCAGGGCAGGTGCAAAACGTCTCCTCTGATTCTTGGGCTGTCCACCACCCACCATAGCCGACGGCGTGAAACCGTCCCGTTTCAATCCACCCATCCGGACAGCGCGACACGCGCCTGCTCGGCCAGCGCGGCCACGCAGCCGGGCGAGTCATTGCCCCAGGGGATGTAGTGGAAGTCCCCTCCCCCGGCGGCGGTGAAGGCCCGCCTGTTGAGCTGGTCGATCTCCTCCAGGGTCTCCAGGCAGTCGGCCATGAAGCCGGGGCAGATGACGTCGAGGCGCGGGCATCCGGCCGCGCCCAGCTCGGCGGCGGTGTCGATGGTGGCCGGACCGATCCACTTCGCGGGCCCGAAGACGGACTGGAAGGTGGTGCAGATCAGGCCCTCGGGGGCGGCGAGCCGCGCGGTGAGGAGGGCGGCGGTGCGCTCGCACTCGGAGCGGTAGGGGTCCCCGGCGTCGTGCATGGCCTGGGGGATGGAGTGGAAGGACAGCAGGAGGCGCCCGCCGGCGGCGGGGTCGGGGCGGCCGTGGCGCTCCCAGTGGCGCTCGATGGCGGCGGCCAGGGCCTCGATGTAGGCCGGGGCGCCGGGGAAGGAGCGGATGGTGCGCAGCTCGGGCTGATCGCGGCTGGCGAGCATGAAGCGGGCCGCCTCGTCGATGACGGTGCCCTGGCTGGAGGCGGAATACTGGGGGTAGGCGGGCAGGACGACGATGCGGCGGCAGCCCGCCTCCATGAGCTCGCCCATGACGTCTCTGAGGGCCGGCTTCCCGTAGCGCATGGCGATGCGGACCTGGACGGCGTCGCCGAGGGCGCTCGCGAGGAGCTCGCCCTGCCGCTCGGTGTGGTGCATGAGGGGTGAGCCGGAGTGACTGGCCTCATGGCCGGCGCGCCAGATGGTGGCGTACTTGCGGGCTGAGCGCGCTGGTCGGATGGTCAGGACGACGCCCTCGAGGATGGGGCGCCACAGGGCGGGATGGGTCTCAACGACGCGCCTGTCGGTGAGGAACTCGCGCAGGAAGGGGCGCACGCGCTTGGCGGTGGGCGCCTCGGGCGTGCCGAGGTTGACCAGGATGAGCGCTGGACGGGGATCAGGGCGGGGGTGTGCGGGGGTCACGGGGTCCTCGACGGCGTGGGCGGATGGCTTCATGACGGCGCGACACGATTCGTCACCTCCACGAGATTACCCGATCCCGGCCGGGCGGACCGGCACGGCTGCCGGCGCGCGGGATGGCGGGGTTCGAGGTCCGCTTCCCGCCGCCGGGGTCAGCCTCGGGCGGTGAGGGCGCGGGTGACGGTGTCGGCCATGAGGCGGCCGCGCAGAGTGAGGATGGCGCGCCCGCGCAGGGCGGCCGCGCCGTCGAGCAGGCCATCGGCGACGAGCCGGCCCACCACGGGCACGAGCCGCCTCGGCGCGCGCCCGGGGCCCGGCTCATCGCCTCCCCCCTCACCAGGCTCCCCCAACTCCGCCAGTGCGATGCCCTCGCGCAGACGGATGCCCAGCATGACCCGCTCCAGGAGCCGGGAGTCGGCGTCGACCACCTCGTGCCCGGCCACGGGGAGCCTTCCGCCGAGCGCCTGCGCCGCCCAGGCCAGGGGGTGCTTGGCGTTCCACAGCCGCACGTCGCCCAGGTGGCTGTGCGCCCCGGGGCCGGCGCCCCACCAGTCCCAGTCCTGCCAGTAGGCGCGGTTGTGCCGGCACTCGTGGCCGGGCAGCGCCCAGTTGGAGATCTCGTACCACTCGTAGCCGGCGCTCGCCAGGAGGCGGTCGGCCAGCTCGTACTTGGCGGCCTCGTCGTCGTCACTGGGCATGGGCAACTCGCCGCGCCGCACCTGGGCCCACATGCGCGTGCCCTCCTCGATGACGAGGCCGTAGGCGCTGAGGTGATCCGGGCCGATCTCCACGGCGGCCTCGATGGAGCGCTCCCAGTCCTCCAGGGACTCCCCCGGCGCGCCGTAGATGAGGTCGAGGCTCGTGCTCAGCCCCGCGCGCCGCGCCCAATCGACCACCAGCGGCACGCGGGACGGCTCGTGCGCGCGGTCCAGGACCCTCAGCACATGTGGCACCGCCGACTGCATCCCGAGGGACACCCGGGTGAAACCGCCCTCGGCCAGCGCCGCCAGGCCCGCCTCGTCCACCGAGTCCGGGTTCGCCTCGGTGGTCACCTCAGCGCCCTCGGCGAGCCCGAAGACCTCCCTGACGAGTCCGATCATCTCGGCCAGGTCGGCGGGCGGGAGCATGGTCGGGGTGCCGCCGCCCACGAAGACCGTGGCGGCCTGGCGCGCGGGAAGGCCGGCATCGTCCATCGCCGCGCGGGCGGCGCGCAGCTCGGCGGCCAGGGTGCTCACGTAGTCGCCCGCGGAGGCGCCCCGCCCCATGTCGAGATTCGTGTAGGTGTTGAAGTCGCAGTAGCCGCAGCGGACCCGGCAGTAGGGCACGTGCAGGTAGACGGAGAACGGGCGCGCGGCGCCATCAGCGCGCCCGGGCCCGCCTGCCCCGCGCCCGGGCCCCGGCGCGGCCACCTCGGGGGGCAGGCCTCCGTCAAGGGGCGACCCCACGGGCTGGGCCGGGCTCACGCCCCCGCCTCCCCCGTGAGGCCGGCGGGGCGGGCGGCCCGGGGGGCGTCGCCCGCGGGCCACCGGGCCGCGATCTGCCCGCAGACCGTCATGAGCACGAGCGCCGCCACCACGACGGCGAAGGGCGCCGCCCAGCCCCCGGTCGCCTCGCGCATCCAACCCAGGACGATCGGTCCCACCGCGGCGGCACAGTAGCCCACCGTCTGGATCAGCGCCGTGGTGCGACGGTTGTCATCCAGTGATTCAGCGCGCTGGATGACCAGGGAGAACAGGGCCGCGAAGAACGCGCCCTGCGCGATCCCGGACAAGAGGCACGGCACCAGCCACGCGGTCGGCGCCACGATCATCGTCACCGGCAGCGCGAGCCAGCAGGCGCTCAGCACCCCCAGCATGCGCGCGCCGGACCAGCCCAGGGCCTCGAGCATGAGGGGCACGAGCATCGGGCCCACGATCCCGGTCATCGTGAACACCGAGGAGGCCAGGCCCGCGGCGGACTCGCTCATCCCGGCGGTCTGCGCGAGCGCCGTCGGCAGCCAGCCGGAGATCGCGTAGAAGGAGAGGACGTGCCCGGTGAAGGCCATGGCCATCACCCAGGCCAGCGGACGGCGCCACACGGGCCGGCTGATCGGCGTCCGCCCCGGGGCCCCAGCGTCCCGACGATCGCCCTCGGCGCCCTCGTGGCCCCCGCCGGTCAGGGAGCGCTCCCCCACCCAGGCGCTCATGCCCGAGCGGCGCCGCAGGCTCTCACGCGGCGCGGTCGAACCCGGCGGGTAGACCCACCACCAGGCAGCCGCCGCCAAGGCCACGGGGATCACGGTCCACGCCAGGGCGGAGCCGCGCCAGCCGACCGCCTGGGCCAGGGGGACGGCCAGCGCCGTCGCGGCCGTGACGAGGACATTGCAGGTGGCCGAGTACAGGCCCGTCATGAGGGAGGCCCGGTGCCAGAAGTCCCGGCCGATGACCATCGGCGCCACGAGGTTGCCGATTGTCAGCCCCGCGCCGATGATCACGGTCCCCGCGAAGGCCGCCGCCGCGCCCCCGGCGGAGCGGAGCACGGCCCCGGCGACCACCGCGCCCATCATCACCAGGCCCGAGGCGTTGACCCCCATCCGCCTCACCGCCATGGAGGCCACCGGGGTGAGCAGGCCGAAGCAGAGCACCGGCACGCTGGTGAGCGCCCCGCGCGCCGCCCCGGACAGGCCCAGGTCATCGCCCAGGCGCGGCAGGAGCGGCGGGATGACGCCCACCGGCACCCGCACGACGGCGCAGAGCCCCAGGAAGCCGAGCACGATGACGGCGAGCCACGCCCGCCTGGGCAGCCGGGCCCCGCTCATGGGGTCACCGGCCCGTCAGCCCCTCGGGCGCGAGGAGCCCGGGGGCGCCGTCATCCAGGCGCTCCAGCGTGCTGGGGCGGGCGGCCGGGATCCACTGCTCCTCGGTGCGCACCGCCGTCAGGTCCCGGATCGTGCGGCCCTCGTCGATGCCGCGCTGCTCGAAGCGGGTCATGGCGCGCCCGGCGAAGCGCTTAGACCACCCGCCGCGCGCCCCCGATGGCGAGCCGGGGTCCACCCCGTTGCCCGCGTCCCCGGCGACGGCGGTGGCCGCGCCCAGGTCGGGGCGCGCGCCGGCGTCGTCGTAGCGGAAGTAGGGTCCGGTGGAATCGGCCTCGATGCCCTCGGGCAGGGCGGAGGCCGCCTCCAGGACGTCGCGCATCTGCCAGGCGTAGTCCGCCCAGTCCGTGGCCAGGCGCCACACGCCGCCGGGGCGCAGCACCCGGGCCACGGAATCCGCGAAGGCGGCGCTCACCAGGCGGCGCTTGCGGTGCCGGGCCTTGCGCCACGGGTCGGGGAAGAACACCCACACCTCGCTCGCGCAGCCCACGGGCAGGGCGGTGGCCAGCAGCTCGGCGCCGTCGGCCGGCACGACGCGCGCATTGGTCAGGCCCTGGCGGTGGATCGAGGCGACGATCCGGGCGATCGCGGTCTCCCATACCTCGACGGCCAGGTGGTCGACACCCGGGTGGGCGGCGGCGTGGGCCAGGACGGCCTCCCCCGATCCCGAGCCGATCTCGATGACGAGGGGGCGGCCCGAGCCCTGGTGGCCGAACAGCGCCTCGGGATCGAGGCGGAAGCCGGGGGCCACGGTGCGCACCGCGTCGCGCCGGGGCACGTCCACCACGTAGCGGGGGGCGAGCGCGGCCAGGGCCTCGGCCCGCGCCTCGCTCAGGCGACCGCCGGCGCGGGAGTAGGAGCGCACTCGCGAGTGGATCGCGTGGGAGCGCGGTGGGTGCTGCTGCATCGGCCCGTCCCCTCAGCCGACCCGCTCATCGGCGGCGGCGGTCACGTACTTGCGCGTGTAATCAGCCAGGCGGAGGTTGCCGAAGGCCTCGGAGGCGAGCATCGCCTGGGCGTCGCGCGGGTCGTGGTGGGCGAACCAGCGGTGGCAGGTGACGCGGTGGCCGGGGGTGGAGACCACCCGGACCTCGTCGCCGGCTAACACGCTCCCGTCGCGCAGCACGGAGAGGTAGACGCCCACGCGGGCTCGCTCGGAGAAGACCTCCACCCAGTCACCGCGGCCCATGCCGCGGGCGAAGGTGGAGCAGGGGTTGCGCACGCCGGTGACCGTCACGAGGATGCCGCGCCGGGGGCTCTCCCCGCCGGGCGGGACGGGGCCCCCGGCCCCGGCGGCGGAGCGCTCGCCGCCCTCCCCCGGGGCGGCGCCCGGGCCGATGGACAGGATCGCGCCGATCTCGACGTCGTCGATGCCGCCGATGGCGCCGGGCTCGATGAGCATGTTCTCGCCCATGCCCCCGGCGGCCAGGCCGCGCTCGGGGCCGAGCACCCCGGCCCAGTGGCGGGCCTCGGCGGCATCCAAGACGTGGAGGGCCTTGTCGAGGCCGCCGTGATGCTCGCGATCCGCCTGCTGATCCCCCAGCAGGCCCAGGGCATTGACCGCCACGGGGCCGTCGACGGGGGCCTTGTGGATCGCGGAGACACCGGGGGCGCCGCAGTCGGGGCGCAGGCGCGCCACGACGCACACGGCGCTGACGGCGCCCACGAGGTCGCCGTCGGTGAATGGCGAGGGCTCGTCGCGGTGGCGCCCATCGGCGCCCGCGTGCGGCTCGCCCAGCACCCGGGCGAGCCCGCGAGTGAGAACCAGATCAGCGCCGTCGTCCCTCATGACTTCCTCCTGCTCCCGTGGGCCCGGCGAATCGGGTCGCCGGGCCGCTGTCCGCGATTCTTCCTACTTGCCGTCCTTACCGGTGGGATTGTCCGCGCCGAGCGCCGCGATGAAGGCCTCCTGCGGGACGTCGACGCTTCCGATCGCCTTCATCCGCTTCTTGCCCTCCTTCTGCTTCTCCAGCAGCTTGCGCTTGCGGGAGATGTCCCCCCCGTAGCACTTGGCGAGCATGTCCTTGCGCAGGGCGCGGATGGTCTCCCGGGCGATGATCCGCGAGCCGATGGCCGCCTGCACGGGCACCTCGAACTGCTGGCGCGGGATGAGCTCCTTGAGGCGCTTGGTGAGCTTGAGGCCGTAGGAGTAGGCGGCGTCCTTGTGGACGATGGCGCTGAAGGCGTCCACCTTGTCCCCATTGAGGAGGATGTCGACCTTGACCAGGTCCGCGGACTGCTCGCCGTCCATCTCGTAGTCCAGGGAGGCGTAACCGCGGGTCCGGGACTTCAGGGCGTCGAAGAAGTCGAAGACGATCTCCGCCAGGGGCAGCACGTAGTGCATCTCCACGCGCGTCTCGGAGAGATAGTCCATGCCCTGCATGGTGCCGCGCCGCGACTGGCACAGTTCCATGACGGTGCCCACGAACTCGCTGGGGGTCAGGATGGTCGCGCGGACCACGGGCTCCTGGACGTCGAGGATCTTGCCCTCGGGGTACTCCGAGGGGTTGGTCACGGTGTGGACGGCGCGGTCCTCGGTGGTGACCCGGTAGACCACGGAGGGGGCGGTGGAGATGATGTCGAGGTTGAACTCGCGCTCGAGGCGCTCCCGGATGATCTCCAGGTGCAGCAGGCCGAGGTAGCCGCAGCGGAAGCCGAAGCCGAGCGCCACGGAGGTCTCGGGCTCGTAGGTGAGGGCCGCGTCGTTGAGCTTGAGCTTGTCCAGGGCGTCGCGCAGCACGGGGAAGTCCGAGCCGTCTACGGGGAAAAGCCCGGAGAACACCATGGGCTTGGGCTCCTGGTATCCAGCCAGCGGCTCGGCGGCCGGCGCGGCGGCGGAGGTGACGGTGTCGCCGACCTTGGACTGGCGCACGTCCTTGACCCCGGTGATGAGGTAGCCGACCTCCCCGGCGCCCAGGCCCGCCGTGGGGCTGGGCTCGGGGCTGATGACGCCGATCTCGAGCAGGTCGTGGACAGCGGTGGTGGAGAGCATCTCAATACGCTCGCGGGGCTTGAGGGCCCCGTCGACGACGCGCACGTAGGTGACGACGCCGCGGTAGGTGTCGTACACGGAGTCGAAGATCATGGCGCGCGTGGGCCCGGCGGGGTCGCCCTCCGGCGCGGGGACGGCCTCGACGATGCGGTCGAGCAGTTCGGGCACGCCGGCGCCGGTCTTGCCAGAGACCTTCAGGATGTCCGCGGGCTCACAGCCGATGAGCGAGGCGATCTCATCGGCGTGGCGCTCGGGCTCGGCGGCGGGCAGGTCGATCTTGTTGAGCACGGGGATGATCGCGAGATCGCCCTCGATGGCCATGTAGAGGTTGGCGAGGGTCTGGGCCTGGATGCCCTGGGCGGCGTCGACGAGCAGGACGGCTCCCTCGCAGGCCGCCAGGGAGCGGTTGACCTCGTAGGAGAAGTCGACGTGACCGGGGGTGTCGATCATGTTGAGGGCGTAGGGGCGGATGGCGCCGTCAGGGCCGGGCGCGCCCCAGGGCATGCGCACGGCCTGGGACTTGATGGTGATGCCGCGCTCGCGCTCGATGTCCATGCGGTCGAGGTACTGGGCGCGCATGTCGCGGGGGGCGACGACGCCGGTGGCCTGGAGCATGCGGTCGGCCAGGGTGGACTTGCCGTGGTCGATATGGGCGATGATGGAGAAGTTCCTGATCAGCGCGGGATCGGTCGCGGCCGGGGTGACGGCGGCGGCCTGCTCGGGCGTGAGGATCGGTGACACGGATGCCTTCCGGACGGGCGCGGCGGGGCGCGCGGAACATACTGGGTCCAGTCTCCCACGCCGTCGCCCGGGTCGGCGCGACCGCAGCCGGACGCGGGCCAGTGGCCCCGGGCATGATCGGCCGCGGATGGCGCTTCGCGTATCAGGTGAGGCTCGGCTAAGGTGCGGGGCGTGATCGAGCGGATCCACGAGCTCCCCTTCGCCTGGGTGCTCCTCTTCTTCTGGTGCGGCGCCATGGCCCGCTCGAACGCCATGTACTGGACCGGGCGGTGCCTGGGCGCGGGGGCCTCGCGGAGCCGCTGGGCCCGGATCCTGCAAACCCCGGCGTACGCGAGCGCCCAGGAGTGGGCGGCACGCTGGGGCGTCTGGGCGGTACCCCTGTCCTTCCTCACCATCGGCGCGCAGTCACTCGTTCAGATCTCGGCCGGGGTCGCGCGCGTACCCGTGCCGCGCTACCTACTGGCCACGGCGATCGGCTCCCTCCTGTGGGCGGGGATCTACACGACCATCGGCATGGCAGTGCTAGCCGGATGGGTGGCCAGCCCCGCGGGGCGCTTGCTGACGATCGTGGCGCTGGCGGTCGTGGCCGCCGTCATCCTGCTGCGCAGGAGGGGGCGGGGCAGGAGGGCCCCGCGCCGGGATGAGCCAGGGCCCGGCCGGCTCAGGGGGCCCGGCACCGAGACCGCCGAGGGGAGCCCGGCGCCCGCGCTCACCCATCCCACCCCGTCCCACGATATGAGCGCCGCCACGTCGGATTTGCCGCCCGCTTCCCGGCTCCCCTAGCGTTGCCACCATGACGACGACGCGCACCCGCCGCTGGTGGTGGCTCCCCTGAGGGCGAGCCACTGACACGTCGTACCCGACGCCCCGCTCGCCACGAAGGCGGGCGCGAGAGCGCAGAGGAGCCCTTGGGCCCGCCTTGAGAGCATGACCACCCCTCCAAGGAGAGAGCCCCGCATGAGCACCGCGGACGCCGCCCAGTCGGCCCCCACCGCCCACAACGCCACGCCCCTTCCCGGCGCCGCCCCCACCGCCGGCCGCGCCCCCACCGGCCCGCTCGGCCCCGACGCCCCGGGATACACCGCCCCGGCCCCCGGCGCGGACGTCCCCCGCCACACGCTGCTGCCAGCCTTCTTCGGGCGCTTCGGCGGCCAGGAGGTCCCCGACTTCCTCCTCCCCGCGCTCGACGAACTCGAAGCCGCCTATGCCGAGGCCGTGGGCGACCCCGGCTTCCTGGCCGAGCTCGAGGACCTGCGCGGGGGATACCTCGGCCGCCCCACGCCCCTGCACGAGTGCCGCGGCCTCTCGCGCCCCGGCACCCGCATCATCCTCAAGCGCGAGGACCTCGTCCACGGCGGCGCCCACAAGGGCAACAACGCCCTCGGGCAGGCCCTCCTGGCCAAGCGCATGGGCAAGACCCGCCTCATCGCGGAGACCGGCGCGGGCCAGCACGGCACCGCCACCGCGATGGTCGCCGCCCTGCTGGGACTGGAGTGCACCATCTACATGGGCGCCCACGACGTCGAGCGCCAGCGCCCCAATGTGGAGCGCATGGAACTCATGGGGGCCAGGGTCGTCCCCGTGACCACCGGCTCGCAGGGCCTCAAGGACGCCGTCGACGCCGCCCTAACGCAGTGGTGCGAGCGCCTGGGGTCCACCGCCTACATCCTGGGCTCGGCGACCGGCCCCCACCCCTTCCCCACGATCGTCCGCTACTTCCAGTCGGTGATCTCGATCGAGTCCCGCGCCCAGGTGCTCGCCCGCTACGGGCGCCTGCCGGACGCCGTCATCGCCTGCGTGGGCGGGGGCTCCAACGCCATCGGGGCCTTCAGCGAGTACCTGGACGACGACGTCGAACTCATCGGCGTCGAGCCCGCGGGCAAGGGCTTGAGCACCGGCCTCCATGGCGCCCCCATCTGCGCCGGCCGCACCGGCGTCCTCCACGGCACGCGCTCCTACGTCATGCTCGACGACGACGGCGCCGTCCTGCCCTCCCACTCCATCTCCGCCGGCCTCGACTACCCCTCGGTGGGCCCCGAGCACGCGTACCTGGCCGACACCGGCCGCGCCAGGTACGTCGCCATCACCGACGACGACGCCCTGAGCGCCTTCCGGGAGCTCTCCCGCGGAGAGGGGATCATCCCCGCCCTGGAGTCCTCCCACGCCATCGCCGAGGCGCTGCGGATCGCCCGCGAGCGCGAGGCCAGCGGGTGGGCCGAGGAGATGCTTCTCCTGGTCAACCTCTCGGGGCGCGGGGACAAGGACATGCGCGAGATCCGCGAGCGCCTGCCCTGACCCAGCCCGGGGATGAGCCGATACGATGAGCAGCGAAAAGACGCGATGAGGAGCGCAGCATGACTATCACAGGAACTGCGGGATCGGCGGGGCCCGCGGATCCCATCCGGCCCACTGAGCCCACGGTGCTGACCCGCGGGGTCTGCTGCCCCCAGGACTCCGGGGCGCTCGTGAGGCGCCTGGCGCGGGCCGGCGCGATCGCCACCACCGCGGATGCCGCGGGCGGCGCCCCCAGGCCGGTGGACCTCGTCCTGCTGGAGAGCGCGGATATCACCACGGGCTCCTCGCGCACGACGGTCCTCATGCTCGAGGCGAGCGCGCGACTGACCTGTGAGGGGGACCAGGTGGTCATCGAGGCCCTGGACCGGGCCCGGCCCGACGGTGAGGCCGCCGTGGCGCGCGTGCGCGCGTCCCTGGCGGACCGCGTCATCGAGGAGGGCCCCGGCCGCCTGGTGGTGCGGATCCCCGCGCCGGCCGACGACGCCGGGCTGGAGGAGCGGGAGCGGCTGACGGCCCCCTCGACCTTGGAGCCGCTGCGGGTGCTGGCCTCCCAGGAGGTCGATCACCCCCACCTGCCCCTCGTGGCGGGAGTGTTCGCATTCGACTACCTGGCGGGCTTCGAGCGGCTGCCGCGCGTGGCGGCGGGGCCAAACACCTGCCCGGACTACCTGTTCCACGCCGCGCGCATCCTCCTGGTCATCGACCACCCCACCGGTGAGGCGACGCTGGTGGGGGCGAGCGTGGACGCCGATGATCTCGCGCGCCGGATCGACGAGTTGGCCGCCGTCATCGACGCCGCCGGGCCCGAGCCGACCCCGGATGAGGGCGGGCCAGCGCCGGTGACGGGAGGCGCCGGCACAGTGGCCGGCACAGTGGCCGGCCCCGCCGCCCGCCCGGTCGCCCGCGCCGTGCCGAGCGTCTCGGACAGCGATTTCGCAGGGCTCGTGGCCGGGCTCCAGGAGTCGATCGCCGCCGGGGAGGTCTACCAGGTGGTCCCGTCGAGGGCGTTCACGATCGACTGCCCGGACGCGTTGGAGGCCTACCACGCGCTGCGCGAGTCGAATCCGAGCCCCTACATGTTCTACGTGGCGACTCCCGGCTTCGAGCTCCTGGGCGCCTCCCCCGAGTCCGCCCTGGAGCACAGCGCGGCCACGGGCGAGGTGGCCATCCGGCCCATTGCCGGCACCCGGCCGCGCGGGCTGGCCCCGGACGGCTCCGTGGACCATGAGCGGGACACGCGCCTGGAACTGGAGTTGCGCACGGACGCCAAGGAGATCGCCGAGCACGTCATGCTCGTGGACCTGGCGCGCAACGACGTCGCCCGAGTCAGCGCGCCGGGCACCCGGAGAGTGCGCGAGCTGCTGCGCGTGGACCGCTACAGCCGCGTCATGCACCTGGTCTCGGAGGTGTCCGGGCAGCTGGACCCGGGCCTGGACGCCCTGGACGCCTTCCGCGCCTCGATGACGATGGGCACGCTCACCGGCGCGCCGAAGCTGCGGGCCGCCGAGCTCATCCGCGCCACCGAGGGCATGCGGCGCGGCTCCTACGGGGGCTCGGTGGGCTACCTGCGCGGCGACGGCGAGCTCGACACCTGCATCGTCATCCGCTCGGCCTTCGTCAAGGACGGGCGGGCCCTGGTGCAGGCCGGCGCGGGCGTCGTCGGCGCCTCCGACCCGGCCGCCGAGGCGGCCGAGACCGTCCACAAGGCCAGCGCGGTGCTGGAGGCCGTGGCGGCCGCGCGGGGCGCTGAGCTCATCATCGAGACCGGGGAGGCCTGAGATGCGCGTCATCCTGCTGGACAACCGCGATTCCTTCGTCTACAACCTCGTCGACCAACTCGCCGTGCTGGGCGTGCGCACCGAGGTCTACCGCAACACGGTGCCGGCCTCCACGGTCCTGGCCGCGTTGGAGCCCACGGCGCGGGAGGCGGCCGCGGGCCAGCGCCCCGCCCTGGTCCTCTCCCCCGGCCCCGGGCACCCCCGCCAGGCGGGCTGCATGATGGAGGTCCTGGGCGCCGCCCTGGAGCGCGGCCTGCCGACGCTGGGCATCTGCCTGGGCTTCCAGGCCATCGTCGAGGCCTGCGGTGGGAGCGTGGGCAGGGTCGAGCCGGTCCACGGCCGGTCCACCCGCGCGGAGGTCACTCCCGCCGGGCGCGCCGATGCCGCCCTCGCCGTGCTCGACGGCGGGCCCCTGGATGTCGCCCGCTACCACTCGCTCGGCACGCGCGCCCTGCCCGCCGACCTGGAGTGCCTGGCCCGCACCAGCGACGGGATCGTCATGGCCTCGCGCCACCGGCGGCGCCCCGCCGTCGGCCTCCAGTTCCACCCCGAGTCCATCCTCACCCCGGCCGGCCCCGCGATCCTGCGGGCCCTCATCGCCGGACTGACCACCACGACAGCAAGCGCAGGAGAGAGCTGATGACAGAGCCGACAACCGTGCCAGAGCCCGCCACCACCCCGGTCCCCTCGGCGCCGGCCGTCGCCGAGGCCGAGGACGCCCACCGGCTCCTGCGCGAGGTCATCCAGGGCCGCCGGCTCAGCCGCGAGGAGACCGGCATCGTCTTCGCCGCCCTGGGCGCCGGGGACCTCTCCGAGGCCGAGACCGCCGCCCTGCTCGCCGCCCTGCACTCGCGCGGGGAGACCGCCGACGAGGTCGCGGGAGCCGCGAGTGCCTTCCGCCGGGCCGCGCGCCCCTTCCCCGCCGTCGCCTTCCCCCTCGTTGACGTCGTGGGCACGGGCGGCGACGGCGTGGGCACGATCAACATCTCAACGGCCGCCGGCCTCGTCGCGGCGTCGATGGGCATCTCGGTGGCCAAGCACGGCAACCGGGCGGTGTCCTCCAAGACGGGGGCGGCCGACGTCGTCGCGGCCCTGGGCCTGCCCCTGGACGTGACGGCGGAACAGGCCGTCGAGCTGCTGGCGCGCGACCACTTCACGTTCCTGTTCGCCCAGGCTTATCACCCGGCGATGAAGCACGTGGCGCCGATCCGCCGGGCCCTGGCCACGCCCACGATCTTCAACGTGCTCGGCCCCCTGCTCAACCCCGCGCACCTGACCTACCAGCTCATGGGCGTGTGGGATCCCTCCATGCTCGACATGATCGCCGAGTCCATGGTCAAGCTGGGCCGCAAGCGCGCCCTCATCGTGCACGGGTCGGGCACCGATGAGATCGCCGTCCACGGCACCACGCAGGTGCGGGAGGCCACCCCCCGCGGGGTCAAGGCCTACGAGGTCACCCCCGCTGAACTCGGGGTGAGGCGCTGGGAGCTGTCGGACATCCTGGGTGGTCAGGCCGCGGAGAACGCCGCCGCCCTGCGCGAGGCACTCGCGGGCCGGGGCGAGCCGGCCCACCGTGATGCCATCGCCGTCAACGCCGGGGCCCTGCTCTACCTCGCGGGGCCCGCGGACAACCTGGCCGATGGCACCCGCATGGCCCTGGAGCAGATGGCCTCGGGAGCGGCCGACAGGCACCTGGACTCCATGACCACCGCCGCGCAGTTGGAGGCCCGCTCCGGGCGGGCCGGGGAGACGAGCGGCGAGAGCACTAAGAACGCTAAGAGCACTGAGAGCACTGAGGAGGAGCGCGCATGAGCGCCGGCCCCGCCTCGCACGGCGCGGCGGCGCGCCCCGAGCGCGCCCCGATCGAGGAGCGCCTCATGGCCACCGGCACGGTGCTGGACACGATCGTGGCCGGGAGGCGGCGGCGCCTGCCCGAACTGCGCGAGCGCTTCGGCCACCTGGAGGCCTCGGCCCTGCCCCGCTCCGAGCGCTCCTTCGAGGAGGCCCTGCGGCGCCGCACGGGCCCCGCCGCCAGCCCGCGCCCGGCGATCATCATGGAGTGCAAGGCGGCCTCGCCGTCGCTCGGCTCGATCCGGGCCGACTACGACCCGGCCGCGCTGGCATCCTCCTACGCCCCCCACGCGGCGGCGATCTCCGTGCTCACCGAGCCCGACCGCTTCAACGGCGAGTACGAGGACCTGGCCCGGGTGCGCGCGGTGGTGGACCTGCCGGTCCTGTGCAAGGACTTCATCGTCGACCCCGTGCAGGTGCTCGCGGCACGCCACCTGGGGGCGGACGCGATCCTCCTCATGCTCTCCGTGGTGCCCGACGACGTCTACCGGGAGTTGGCGGGCCTGGCGGCCGCCCTGGGCATGGGCGTGCTCACGGAGGTTTCCACCCCCGGCGAGATGAGCCGGGCGGCCGCCCTGGGCGCGCGGGTCATCGGCATCAACAACCGGGACCTGCGCACGCTGGACACGGACCTGGCGCGCACCGAGGAGATGGCGCCCCTGGCGCCGGCCGGGGCGGTCCTCGTGGGAGAGTCCGGGGTCCATGGGCCGGAGGACGTGCGGCGCCTGGCCGGGCTCGTGGACGCCCTCCTGGTGGGCTCTAGCCTGTCGGGCTCGGCGGACGCCGGGGCCGCGGCCCGGGCGCTGGTGGAGGCCGTGCCGTTGCCGGGCGGGCCCTCCGGGGAGCGGGCGGGCGCCGGCTCCCCGGTGCCCGAGGAGTCCTCGGTCTCCCCCGCGCTGAGGCGCGCGCGCCTGGCCGAGGCCGCCGCGATGCCGCCGGGCCCGGACGGCCGCTGGGAGCACCCGCGCCTCGACCCCTATTTCGGGGAGCACGGGGGCCAGTTCGTTCCCGAGCTGCTCATCCCCGCCCTGGATCAGTTGGAGGACGCCTTCATCGCCGCGAGCGCGGACCCCGGCTTCGCCGCCGAGCTCGACGGGCTGCTGCGCCGCTACCTGGGGCGCCCCACGCCGATGACCGAGCTGCGCAACCTGCCGCTGCGGGGCAGCGCGAGGATCCTGCTCAAGCGCGAGGACCTCGTTCACGGCGGCGCCCACAAGGGCAACCAGGTGCTTGGCCAGGCGCTCCTGGCCAAGCGGATGGGCAAGCGGCGCATCATCGCCGAGACCGGCGCGGGCCAGCACGGCACCGCCACCGCGATGGTCTGCTCGCTGCTGGGCCTGGAGTGCACGATCTACATGGGCGCCACCGACGTCGTGCGCCAGGCCGCCAATGTGGAGCGCATGGAACTCATGGGCGCGCGGGTGGTGCCCGTGGCCAGCGGCGCGGGAACCCTCAAGGACGCCGTCAACGAGGCGCTGAGGGACTGGACGGCCTCGTTCAAGGACACCCACTACCTGCTGGGCACCGCCGCCGGCCCGCACCCCTTCCCCACGATCGTCCACGCCTTCCACCGGGCCATCTCCACCGAGGCCCGCGCCCAGGCGCTCGCGCTGACGGGGCGCCTGCCCGACGAGGTGATCGCCTGCGTAGGCGGGGGCTCGAACGCCATCGGCATGTTCTCCGACTTCATCGATGACCCCTCCGTGGGGCTCATCGGCGTCGAGCCCGCGGGCGAGGGCCTGGACCGCCGCCACGGGGCGCCGATCAACGCCGGCACCATCGGGATCCTCCATGGCGCCCGCTCCTACCTCATGCGCGACGACGACGGCCAGGTCGAGGAGTCGTTCTCCGTGTCCGCCGGCCTGGACTACCCCGGGGTCGGCCCTGAGCACGCGCGCCTGTCCGACACGGGGCGGGCCCGGTACGTCGGCATCACGGATGAGGAGGCGCTGGAGGCCTTCCGACTGCTCAGCCGCCATGAGGGGATCATTCCGGCCCTGGAGTCCTCCCACGCCCTGGCCCAGGCCCTCAAGATCGCCGAGGCGGTCCCTGATGGCGCCGAGCCGCCCATCCTGCTCGTGTGCCTGTCCGGGCGCGGGGACAAGGACCTCGACCAGGTTCGGGCGCGCATGGGCGGCTCCTTCAGCGACGACGGCGCGGTGGCCCGGGCGGCCGGGATGCTGCGGCGGATGGGCAAGCGCGGTGAGTACGAGGCCCTGGCCGCCCAGGCCGGGGCCGCCGGCCGGGCCGCGCCGGCGGCGCCCGGAGCGGGCTCAAGTGATGAGGAGGAGCGCTGATGGATCGCTACGAGTCGATGTTCGCCGCCCTGCGTGAGCGGGGCGAGGGGGCTTTCGTCCCCTTCGTCATGGTGGGCGACCCCAGCGCGGAACTGTCCGAGGAGGTCATCGAGGCGCTTATCGCCGGGGGCGCGGACGCCCTGGAGCTCGGGGTGCCGTTCAGCGACCCCGTCGCCGACGGGCCCACGATCCAGCGCGCGCACATCCGCGCCCAGGAGGCCGGGGCCGCTCTGACCGACTGCCTGGGGGTGGTGGCGCGCGTGCGCCAGCGTCACCCGGAGACGCCCATCGGCATGCTCATCTACGGAAACGTGCCTTTCGCCGTCGGCCTGGGGCCCTTCTACGCCAGGTGCGCCGAAGCGGGGATCGACTCGGTCCTGCTGCCTGATGTCCCCGTGCGGGAGTCGCCCGCCTTCTCCGCCGCCGCGGCGCGGGCGGGGATCGCCCCGGTGTACATCGCCCCGCCCTCGGCCGCGCCCCACACGCTCGATGCCGTGGCGGGCGCCTCGCGGGGCTACGTGTACGCGGTCTCGCGCGTGGGGGTCACCGGCGCGGAGCAGGCGGCCTCGACCGCGGGGCTGGCCGAATCGGTGGCCAGGCTGCGGGCCGGCGCCGCGGCGCCGGTCATGCTCGGCTTCGGCATCTCCCGCCCAGAGCAGGTCGCCGAGGCGATCGCCGCGGGGGCCGATGGGGCGATCTCCGGGTCGGCGACCGTCCAGATCGTGGAGTCTCACGCCCCGGCCATCGCCCAGGCGCCGCCGGGCAGCCGCGCGAGGGAGGAGGCCGTCGAGGCGATGCGCGCGGAACTGCGCGGCTTCGTCGCCGCGATGAAGGCGGCCACGCGGCCGCGATGAGCCGGCACGGGACGGGCATCGGGACGACCAAGGCCTTGTGACCAGGGAGGATGCGGGGGACGCTCCCCGAATTGGCGGGCATGATCCTCTTCACAAGTGATGCTCACCACGTTACATTGATGGAGCGTCCTCCATCATTTCGAGACTTCGTGGGAGAAGGCCCGCCATGCGCCCAACACGCTCCATACCATCGTCCCCACTGCGCCGGCTCCTCGGCGTCATCCTGATCCTGCCCCTGGCGCTCGTCGCCCTGGTCGCCGTCCCCGCCGGCGCGGAGACGGCCGCTCCCAGCGGCGGCAATGACGACATCAGCGTCACCGGCTTCTACGCCCCCGGCGGCACCGGCTGCCAGGGCGCGGGCGATGCCGCCCACTGCCTCTTCTGGGGCGTGCGCATCCCTGACACCGTGGCCCCGGGCAGGGACATGGTCCTGACCCTCGAGGCCGACTCCCAGCCGGGCCAGTGGACCTGGAACTGCCCCTCGGAGCTGGGGGTCGCCGGCGCGGCCGCCCTCTACACCAGTGACGACCCGGAGGGCCCGATCCGCCGGTACGGGTCGTCGGGGCTCGGGCTGCTCTCCCGCATCCACAACCCGTACTCGAGGCACGGCGACTACTCCGCCTCCGTCTATCGCATCTCCTGCTCCCCCGAGCACCTGAGCCTGACCTACATGGTCGACTTCTCCGACCGTCCCTCGGGCTCCTACCTCGACCTGAGCATCGGGACGCTGGTCAGGGCGCCGGGCGACCAGGCCCGCGACTACACGCTCAGGCCGACCCTGACGACCACGGAGGACGCCACCCCGCACAGCCCCACGGCCACAGCGGCCAAGGAGCCGGCCAGCGCCACCCACGCCACCGTGACCACGAGCGAGCAGGCCCCGCCCACGGATGCCGCCAAGGACGCCGGCCACTACACGGCCACCATCCACAACGACTCCACCACCCCCCTGTCGGGCTTCACGATCGCGGCCGCGAGCACGGAGGGCCCGGCCACCCTCACGAGGCTGAGCTGCGACCTGACCGCCTTCGGTGGCGGCGTCGTCACCGCGCAGGGCCCGGCCACGAGCCTGGAGGTCCCGGGCGACAGGGCCGCCATCCCAGGGGGGCAGGAGGCCAGCTGCCAGGTGGACCTCAGTGGCGTCGTCGGGCACAACACCATCTCCACGTCCGTCACCGCCCAGGACGGCAAGATCTTCTCTTCCCTCTACCAGGATGACCGCTCCCGCGGCGAGGCCTCCGCGACGATCGCCCAGAGCGCCGTCACCGTGCGGGGCCCGGACGCCACGAACTCGACGCCTTACGTCGTCGTCGACTACACCGTGACCCTGTCCAACACCACCGCCGTGGTGGGCGGGACGCCGAGTTTCTCCCTGACCGCGAAGCCGCCGACAGGGATGAAACTCGAGTACGCCGAGCCCAGCGACGGCACGGCCTGGTGGCTGCGCGACATCCTGTGGCCCGACGCCAATGGCACCATCCCCGTGGGAATGTCGAGCCCGCTGTTCGGCCACTCCTGGCACACGGTGACGCTGTCCGCCGTCTACTCGGTGGACGACGCCGCGATTACCCCGGACGGATGGAGGGCTCTGGGGACCTGCGACCCGAATGACCCGTCGACGGGCCTGAGGGCCACGATCGACGTCGAGGACAGCGGGACGATCGACGCGGTCTCCTTCCCCCTGTGCGCCACCGTGGCCCAGGCGGCCAAGTAGGGGCGGCGGATTCGGCGCCGCGCCGGCGCAATCCACCGGGGCGCCCCCGGCCGCGGGCTGGGGGCGCCCCCTCGCGCCGGGTCGCGGACTGTAGAGTGGCGCCCATGGCCAGCCTTCTCGACGTGATCCTGCGCGCGGTCGGCCGCGCCGCCACCGACGCCCTCGCCTCCACCCTCAAGCAGAGCGCGCGCCGCGGCAGTGGCGCCTCTCGCCCCGGGCGAGAGGGCTCCGCCGGCTCCCCGGCCGGAGGCCCCTCCCCCGCCCCCCGCCGCCAGGGCGGGGCCACCCCCCAGGCCACGCGGGCCCCCGCCGGTGGGAGCGCAGGCATCCGCCCCTACGACGTGGCCTCCGCCGGGCTCCCCTCCTTCGACTACGCCCCCAACCCCGACGGCGACGCCGACCCCGGCGAGGTCGTGTGGACCTGGGTCCCCTACGAGGAGGACGCCTCCCAGGGCAAGGACCGCCCCGTCCTGGTCCTGGCCCGCGACGGGAATCGCCTCATCGTCGCCCAGATGACGTCGAAGGACCATGACCGCGACGCCGCCCAGGAGGCCAGTCACGGCCGCTACTGGTTCGACGTCGGCTCAGGCGCCTGGGACCCGAGGGGCCGTCCGAGCGAGGTCCGGCTCGACCGCCTCCTCGCCGTCGACCCGTCCGTCATCCGCCGCGAGGGGGCCACGATGCGCCGGGGGACCTTCGACGCCGTCGTCGCCGCGCTGCGCGAGCACTGGGCCTGACGAGCGCGCAAGGAGACCCGAGGGAAGAGCGCGACACACCTCACGTCGCCCGCCCTCCCGCGGCGGGCGACGAGGGCCGCCGTTTTGCTAGAGTGCGTTCTTGGACCTCTGGCCTGGCCGGCTTCGGGGTCCGGCGACCGGGCATCGCCGGGTGCTTCCACCACCTTCTCACGCCTGCGGCGCGAACCCTCTTTCCGGCCAATGACCATCTGACGATCGAGAAAGCAACACTGAGCAGTGGCGAACATCAAGTCCCAGATCAAGCGCATCAAGACCAACGAGAAGGCCCGTCTGCGCAACCAGTCCGTCAAGTCCGAGCTCAAGACCTACGTGCGCCGCGTGCGCCAGGCCGTTGAGGCCGGGGACAAGGCCGCCGCCGAGGAGGGCCTCAAGAAGGCCTGCCGCAAGCTGGACAAGGCCGTCTCCAAGGGCGTCATCCACAAGAACCAGGCCGCGAACCGCAAGTCGAAGCTGGCCAAGCGCGTCGACTCCCTCTGAGTCCACCGCCTCCGGCGATCAGCGGCTCGGGGCGCCTCCCTCGCGGGGAGGTGCCCCGAGCCGCTTTCCATCCACCCGCCCACCGATCGCCCGTCTCCTGACGGTGATTGGTCACAGGACGGCGCCACCGGCACGGTGTCACGCCTTCGTCATCATCGCGGGGGATACGATGGCGCGCGGCCTGCGGCCGAACCGGCCGGCAGGCGGTTCGACCACCACGACACCAGGAGCCCATATGCCCACGCGAATCGGATTCGACCGGGACAAGTACCTCAGGATGCAGTCCGAGCACATCGCGCAGCGCCGCAGGCAGTTCGGGGGCAAGCTCTACTTGGAGTTCGGGGGCAAGCTCGTCGATGACATGCACGCCTCCCGCGTGCTGCCCGGCTTCACCCCGGACAACAAGATCGTCATGCTGGCCGAGCTCGCCGACGAGGTCGAGATCATCGTGGCCGTCAGCGCCCGCGATTTCCAGCGCCGCAAGGTCCGCGCCGACCTGGGCATCGGCTACGAGGACGAGGTACTGCGCCACATCGATGCCTTCCGCGACTACGGACTGCACGTGGGCAGCGTCGTCGTCACCCAGTGGACCGATGACAACCGGGAGGCGCAGGCCTTCAAGACCAAACTCGAGCGGCTCGGAATCACCGTCTACCGGCATTTCCCCATCCCCGGCTACCCCGGTGACGTCGCGCGGATCGTCTCGGCCGACGGCTACGGCCGCAACGAGTACATCGAGACCGAGCGGGACCTCGTCGTCGTCACCGCGCCGGGACCGGGCAGCGGCAAGATGGCGACCTGCCTGTCCCAGGTCTACCAGGACCACCTGAGGGGCCTGTCCTCCGGCTACGCGAAGTTCGAGACCTTCCCCATCTGGAACCTGCCGCTGGACCACCCGGTGAACATCGCCTACGAGGCCGCCACCGCCGACCTCGACGACGTCAACATGATCGACCCCTTCCACCTGGCCGCGCACGGGGTCCAGACCGTCAACTACAACCGCGACGTCGAGATCTTCCCCGTGCTCGCGCGCCTCTTCGAGCAGATGCTCGGAACGTGCCCCTACGCCTCCCCCACGGATATGGGCGTCAACATGGCCGGCCACTGCATCAGCGACGACGAGGCCTGCCGCGAGGCCTCCAGGCAGGAGATCATCCGCCGCTACTTCAAGGCCCTGGTCACAGAGAAGCAGGATGCGATCGATCCCTTCCAGTCCGAGCGGATCGCCTTGTCCATGGCGAAGGTCGGGGTGACGGTGGAGGACCGCCCGGTGGTTCCGCCCACGCGAGAGCTGGCCGCCGACACGGGCGCGCCCGCCGCCGCGATCGAGCTGCCCGACGGGCGGATCATCACCGGGAAGACCAGCGCCCTGCTGGGCTGCTCCTCGGCGATGCTGCTCAACGCCCTCAAGGCCCTGGCGGGGATCGATCAGGAGGCGCTGCTGCTCTCGCCCGAGTCGATCGAGCCGATCCAGACCCTCAAGACAACGCACCTGGGCTCGCGCAACCCGCGCCTGCACACCGATGAGGTGCTCATCGCCCTGGCCGTCTCGGCGTCCACGGACCCCAACGCCGCGCGCGCGATGGAGCAGATCGCCACGCTGCGGGGCTGCGACGTGCACACCTCGACGATCCTAGGCAGCGTGGACGAGGGGATCTTCCGGTCCCTGGGCGTTCAGGTGACCAACGAGCCCGTCTACGCCACGAAATCGCTGTACCGCAAGCGCTGAGGAGGCCGGGCCGGGGGCTCGCTGAGGAGGCCGGGCCAGGGGCTCAGCGGCGGGTGGCCAGGCGCCCCCGGCGGGCGGAGCAGATCGCCAGGACGGCGCGCTCGACAGCGTGCTCGGGGTCGCGACTGGCGCCCTTGGCCTCGGCATCGGCGCGGGCGACGGCGATGATCGCGGTGGCGAGGGCGTCGTCGGACCAGCCGGCGAGCTCGGCGCGGGCGCGCTTGGCCTGCCAGGGTGACATCCCGAGCTCCTTGGGGCCCATGCCGGGACGGCCGCCCGCGGCGGCGACGCGGGCAAGTTGGCGGAGCTTGGTGGCCAGGGCGGACACGATGAGCACGGGCACGACGCCGGTGGCCAGGGCGTGGCGCAGGAGGGTGACGGCCTTGGCGACATCGCCCGAGATGGCGGCGTCGGCGACGGAGAAGCCGGTGGCCTCGATGCGACCGGCGTAGTAGGTGCGGACGTGGGAGACGGTGATCGTGCCCTCGGTGTCGGCCATGAGCTGGGCGACGGCGCTGGTGAGTTCACGCAGGTCAGAGCCCAGGGCGTCGACGAGCGCCCCAATGGCCTCGGCCTCGATGCGGCGGCCGGCGCGGCGCACGTCGGCGTTGACGAGGGCCGCCTTGTCCCCGTCCTTCTTGATCGGCTCGCAGGTCACGACTGGGTAGGGCGATGCGGCCAGGACGTCGAGGAGCCTCTTGCCGCGCTGGCCGGAGTTGTGGCGCAGGATGACGACGACGTCGGGGTCGGGGGCTGCGACGTAGGCGAGCAGGTCGGTGAGGAGCGCGTCCGTCATCTGCTCGAGGTTGGGCACGTGGACGAGCTTGGGCTCGCCGAAGAGGGAGGGCGAGACGAGGGTGTCGAGCATATGGGGCTCGTAGGTGGCCGCGTCGAGGCGGACGACCTCCGTGGTGGGGTCCTTGGCCCTGGCCTGGGCGAGGAGTCGATCGACGGCGCGCTCGCCGAGGAGATCCTCCCCGCCGCGCACGAGGACGACAGGAGCGAGCGCTACCTGGTCCCACGAGGGGCCCGCGGGGCGGGAGCGCTTCGAGGCGGCGGGTCGGGCGGGCGGCATGCCCCAAGCCTGCCACAGCCCGCTTCCCTCCCCCTCCCTGAACCGAGACCGGTCGAAAACACGGGCGAGACCGGTCGTTGTTAGGAGCGAGACCGGTCGGTTGCCCACAGGGCGGTGCTGGTGGGGCGGGGTTAGTGGGGGTTTTCCACAGATTGGCGGTGGGGTCTAGCGCCGGGGGTGGGTGGGGCCCTAGGGTTGGGGCCCGACGGCGATGCCGCCGTCGTCTGGGGCCGACCTGGGGCCTCGCGCTTGCCCTGGTCCACGACCGCTCTCTTGGAAGGCCCCAGAACCCATGACCCCCGCGCCCCGCTTTCAGCACCACCAGGTCAGCGCCGAACCCTCGCAGCCTCGCTCCTCCCACGCCGGCGGCCCCATGGCGCCCCAACAACGCGGCGCCACCCCTCACCCACCCGGCCGGCGGCGCCAGAGCCTCGAAGCGCTGACAACGCGCTGGGCGCACCCCACCGCCGCTCTGGTCCTTCTAGCCTGCTGCGCCCTGGCCCCAGGACTACTGATCCTAACGGCCTGCGCCAAGGACCCCACCCCACCCCAGACCACCGCGACCCTACCCACCCAACACACCGAAACCCTCGCCGAAACCCCCACCAGCGCGGCGACCACTCCCAGTGCCAGCACAACTCCCTCACTCAGCCCCGAACTGGCCGCTCAAAAAGCCACCGCCCTAGCCATGCCCAAACCCCCCACCCCACCCGAGGCCACCGAAAACACCCAACAAGGCGCCGTAAGCGCCGCCGTGCACTTCATCGAGCTCTACCGCTACGCCTTCATGACCGGCGACACCACAGACCTAGCCGCCATGAGCGAAGAGCGCTGCGTCTTTTGCCAATCCACCATCAACGACGCCACCAAGCTCCACGCCGCAGGCGGATGGGCCAATCCGTGGGTCGATAGGATCACGAACATGGAATACATCGCCCCAGGACAGGGGAAGGAGTACTGCGGGATCAGATTCACCATAATCTCGGGAGAATCAACGGCGGTGGATTCTCGCGGTGAAACGATTGAAAATGCGGCCGAGGAGTCGAGGTTCTTCATGATCCTGCGGTACCAGGATGGTATGTGGCATGTCGGAGGGGTGTCGGTGAAATGATTCTGCGCGCAACTCTGGCGGCCGCCTTAATGATCTTACCCTTCCCTCTCACGGGGCCATCCGGGGGCCATGGCTCAGAAGGCAGGGGCCAGCGATACATCGGTAGAGCCAACGACAATGAAGTCACCGTGATGTCAACGGCGTATGAGGAGGTTCAGGTCGGGGGCGGCCCCCCGCCGTCGGCCGGTGGGGACGGCAGGGCCGGTGGGGATAGTGGGGGCGGGCCAGCAGTGGTGGTCTCGGCCGGACAGCCCCAGACCGCGCCCATGGAAGGCGATCACATCTGCGACGGGCAGGACGCCCAGGGCGATGACATGGGCGTGTGCCGCTTCCAGCCGGCCCCCGCGCGCCCCCGACCACCCGCACCCGCCGACGCCCCGGCCCCGGACGCCCCAGCCGCCCCGGCGCCGATCATCCTGACCTCCCGCGACGTGGCCACCCTCATCGTCGAGGGCTCGGGCATCACCCTCCAACCACCCGGGGACACCATCCT
Source organism: Actinomyces sp. zg328 (assembly GCF_009829635.1). NCBI lineage: Bacteria > Bacillati > Actinomycetota > Actinomycetes > Actinomycetales > Actinomycetaceae > Actinomyces > Actinomyces sp. zg328. Next base: position 3,175 of record NZ_VWPE01000002.1, on the reverse strand, counting down.
CTTGCACATGCCCCTGATCGCCCACACCAACCCCACCACCCGAACACTATCCACCACCGTAGGCACCACCACCGTCGAGATCGAGGCCACGCCCGCCACCTACACCTGGAACTGGGGAGATGGCACCACCACAACCACCACCGACCCCGGACACCCCTACCCCCACCAGACCGTGACCCACCTGTACGCCACCACCGCCAACAACATCACCATCACCCTGACCACCACCTGGACCGCCCGCTACCGCCCCACAGGCACCACCACCTGGAAACCCGTCGACGGCTACATCACCACCACCCAGGCCGCCCCGCCCTTCAACATCCGCCGCCTGGTCCCCTACCTCACCGACGACGCCGAAGAGCACCACAACCACTAACCCACCCCCAAAACCGATCTCGCCCGTGATAACGACCGGTCTCGGTCTTCATAACGACCGGTCTCGCGGCTCATATCGACCGGTCTCGCTCGTGATTTCGACCGGTCTCGATGAAAGGCGGCGGCGGGGGGCGGAGCGGAGGGGAGGGGCGATCACCCGGCGGGGGTGGAACCGGCGATCTCCAGGGCCTCCTCGAGGGTGAAATTGCCGTTGTAGAGGGCCTTGCCGACGATCGCGGAGTCCACCCCGATCCCCACCAGCCCGGTCAATGCGCGAATGTCGTCCAGCGAGGAGATCCCCCCGGAGGCCACCACGGGAGCGCTGGTGCGCTCGCAGACCTGACGCAGCAACTCCGTGTTCGGCCCGGTGAGGGTGCCGTCGCGGGTGACGTCAGTGACCACGTAACGCGAGCATCCCGCCGCGTTGAGGCGCTCCAGGGCCTCCCAGAGGTCGCCGCCCTCCTCCGTCCAGCCGCGCGCCGCCAGCGTCGTCCCGCGCACATCGAGACCCACGGCGATGGCCTCGCCGTGCTCGGCGATGACGCGCGCCGTCCACTCCGGGTCTCTCAGCGCGGCGGTGCCCAGATTGACCCGCGCGGCGCCGGCGGCGAGCGCGCGCTCCAGGGAGGCGTCATCGCGGATACCGCCGGAGAGCTCCACCCTGACCCCGACCTCGCCGACGATGCGGGCCAGCAGCTCGGCGTTGGAGCCCCGCTCGAAGGCGGCATCGAGATCCACCAGGTGGATCCACTCCGCCCCGGCGCGGGCCCAGTCGAGGGCCGCGTCCACGGGGCTGCCGTAGTCGGTCTCCGATCCGGCCTCTCCCTGGAGCAGGCGGACGGCCTTGCCATGGGCGACGTCGACGGCGGGAAGGAGCGTGAGCATGAGGGGCCTCCTGGGTGGTCTTGGGACGGGGCGCGAGGAGCACGGCGCCATGCGGTGGATCAGGTCAGTGGCGAGGGGCGCCGGTCAGAGCGCTCCCAGCCAGTTGCGCAGGAGCTCGGCCCCGGCGTCGCCCGATTTCTCGGGATGGAACTGGGTGGCGGACAGGGGGCCGTTCTCGACGGCGGCCAGGAAGTCCTCGCCGTGATGAGCCCAGGTGGGCAGCGGCGGGCGCGTCGCGGATGGCCCCAGCCCCGCCGCCGGATCCGTTTTCACGGCGTAGGAGTGGACGAAGTAGAAGCGCTGATCGGCGACGCCGTCGAACAGGACGCTGCCAGCGGGCGGGCGCACCTCGGACCATCCCATGTGCGGGACCACGGGGGCGTCGAGGCGGCCCACCTCCCCCTCCCACTGGGCGAGCCCCGGGATGGTGGAGCCATGCTCCTGGCTCGACTCGAACATGACCTGCATGCCCACGCAGATGCCCAGAATGGGGCGGCCGCCGGCCAAGCGGCGCTCGATGAGCCGGGGGGCGTCCACGGCGCGCAGCATCTCCATGACGGCGCCGAAGGCCCCCACGCCGGGGACGAGGAGCCCATCGGCGGATTCCACAGCGCCGGCGTCGGCGGTGAGGTCGACCCGCGCGCCGACGCGCTCCAGGGCGCGAACCGCCGAGCGCACATTGCCGGAGCCGTAGTTGAGGACGACGACGCGGGGTGAGGGCATGCCCGGGAGTCTACCGGCGTCATCGCCGACGACAGTTCAGGGGTCCGGGGAGCGTTCGCGCCCGCGTGAGCCCCGGCCTCCGAGACGGCCGGGAGCGTGCGCCCAGCGACGGGCTCAGGGCAGGATGCGACCATGAGCCTTCCCGAGCACTCCCCGTCGAGCGCGCCGACCTATGACTCGCAGTCCCTGGGCCAGCAGCCGATAGCTCAACCCCGGGGTTGGCCGGAAGTCCCCGGCGTGCGCATCGTCGGGATCGTGGGGCGCGGCGGCTTCGCGACTGTCTACGAGGGCGTCCAGCTGTCGATGAGCAGGCCTGTCGCGGTCAAGGTCGACTCGCGCGGCCTCGACGACGAGCGCAACCGCCGCCGCTACATGCGCGAGGTGAGCGCCACCAGCCGCATCAGTTCGCACCCCCACGTGATCTCCCTGATCGACACCGGTGTCCTGCGCGACGGCCGACCGTTCATCGTCATGGAGTTGTGCCCGGGAGGAAGCCTGGCGGACCTCGTGGAGCGGGGCCCGATACCCGCGCCCGACGCCGTGGCGCTCGTCGAGGCCGCCGCCTCCGCGCTGGGGGCCGGGCACGCCGCCGGGATCCTGCACCGGGACGTCAAACCCGGGAACATCCTGCTCGACGCCTTCGGGGCACCGCGCCTGACCGACTTCGGGATCGCCTCGATCACCCGCGAGGGCCAGGATCCGACCGTCACCCTGGAGTGCCTCACCCCGGACTTCGCCGCGCCAGAGGCCTTCGCCATGGCCGCGCCCGCGCCGCAGGGCGACGTGTGGTCCATGGGAGCCGTCCTCTACACGATGCTCACCGGGCACTCCCCCAGACGGCGCGCCACGGGCCGCTCGCTCAGCCTCCCCGAGATCGTCGAGGGGCTCAAGAGCCCCATCGACCTGGGAGATCCGCGCGTCCCCGCGCTCCTGGCCCCGTTGCTCGCCCGGGCTCTCGACCCGGATCCCGCCAAGCGGCACGCCGACGGTACGGCCCTGGCGCGCGCGCTCGTCGAGGCGCGCGAGGCGCTGGGCGATGGGTCCCTGACGGTCTCGGGGCCCCGGGCGGCGCTCCTCCAGGCGCGCCGCCCGCAGGGGCCCGCCGCCCCAGCCCCGCGCGTCCCCTCCCCCGCTCCGGTTGACGCGCGACCGGGGCCGCCACCGGGCGCCGTGCCGCCTGCCATGGGCGCCC